>JANPBZ010000087.1:0-2874 GCA_031430695.1 Ilumatobacteraceae bacterium | reverse complement strand
GTGCGCCACCCGTCGGCTAGTGCGTCGACCGAAGGTGGTTCGTGAGGCTGTCGTGGACGATGTGCCGATGGAGTAGTGCGTGTCGTGCGGGACGTTGTGGCTGACGATTGTCAAGGGCCAATAGTTTCTGCCCGTAGGCGGTCAGTGGAACTGCCCATTGGTGGCCATCGGAATTGCCCACTGATGGCCAATGGATCTGCCCAGAGGTTTAGTTGGTCAGTGGCCTCACTCCTTTGCCTCGGGTTGCTTGGGTGAGGCGGATCGAGTCGCCGGTGGTGATGACGACGTGGGCGTGGTGGAGGAGCCGGTCGACTGTTGCGTTGGCGCCAAACTCCGCGATTTCAGCTTCACGAACAAGGGCAACGCGATGTGGTTGTTACTGAGCACGGTCGCCGCCGACCACGCAGGCCTCGAGCTCGTCCGTTCCACCGCGCCCGGCGAGCACAAGGTCGTGGTCTCGTTCGTGCCGTTCGACGCACTCTCGGGTGCCGATTTCGCCGGCATCAGCGCGATCGCTCCGGACGACTCGGTCCTCGTCGCACGGGCCGTTCACGGCGGCGGGTGGGACGAAATCGTGGTTGAGACCGACGGCGGTGCGTCGTTCGCACTCCCCGCCGGCACCCACGTGAGCGGGTTCGTTCCGACCGCTCTGGCCAACACGCTGGGCATCGCTGGCGCAGAGCCAGTACCGGCCACAACGGCGCCCCCTTCCACCACAGCAACGCCATAGGCCCATTCGCGTTCGTGGAGGGCACGGTGATTGCCTCGCATCGCCACTCGCTCTGTCTTGCGCCGAACGTTCAGCCGCGATTCGAACCTGTTCGCTGGTTCACGACCACCTTGTGAGGTGACCGCCCTTCGACTATCGGCGCGCGACTGGCCGTACGGTACGAACTGGTGGATCGCCATGAGTTCGGGTCGGGGGCGGTCGCCGTGCGATACCGGCCCGCGCGAGCGACGGTTTGACGTGATCTGTCCTGGCACGTTGGCCGCTGCCTCGCGACCGAACGACGGTGCCGGTGGGCGGCGCAAGCCGACGCGCGACATATGTCCCGGCACGGGCGTCGTCCAGAACTGCCTGATAGAGAGCGTGTGGGGGGGTTGAGCGACGGCTTAGCGTCCCAGGTCTCGGTCGGTTGACTCTCGAACTGCCTGTCGCCCGTGGTGTTGGGTTGGCTTCCGAGCGAAGCGTTGCCGAACTAGCGAGGTGGAACCGCGGATCAATGTCGATGATGGTCTACATCTGGGTCGATATTTCGACCTGCGGATCCGCGGATCCGCAGGTCCAATCATCCCATATTTCATCCCATCTATTGGCGCGACAGTCGGGGACGGTCAGACACGGTCAGCGACTGAAACCCCTGGTAGCGAGCCTGTGAGCGACGGTCGGGGACGGTAATAAACGGCTCTGAAGAGACTCTTAATCCGCAGGTTCCGGGTTCGAAACCCAGGGGCGCACCAAGAAATACCACGTCAGTAGCACTTTCGGGAATCGATCGAGAGTCTATCGAACGAGATAGGCACCAACAAGTACCTAGACTTGCGCCATCGAAGTCCGATAAGTTTCCGGGATGCCGCTCGACAGAGCACGGTTCGAGACCAGAGTTGATCGCTCCGGGCTCCATCACATTTGGCTGGGCGCGAGGTCGCCGGGTGGCGGCGGTCAGGTCCGCGTCGACGGCAAGCTGCTCACCGCGGCTCGAGCCGCGTGGGAGATCGAGAACGGTCCTGTGGCGGACGGTGTCCGGGTCTTGTCCTGCGCCGACGAACCCGCTTGCGTGCGAGTGGACCATCTACGACTCGATCAACGCGCCAAGTCGTCGGCGTCACTACCTTCGAAGAAGCGATCACCTCGAGGCGCCGGGACGATTGCCGCGATCTCGCCCGGAGTGTGGAAGATCGGCGTCACAGCCGGCGTCGATCGCCTCGGACAACGTCACCGCACGTTCCGCACCATCTACGGCACACGAACCGACGCCGCCACAGCGTTGGCCGCCCTAGTCTCCGAGATCGGCGTCGGGCACCGACTTGTACGCCACGACGACAAGCAGTTGACCCTCGACAGCCTGATTGCCTGGTATCTCGAGTTCGCCCGACAGGACCGAGGTCTCGATCACTCCACACTCACCGGCTACGCCAACGCCTACTCCCACTGGCTGAAAGAACCGATCGGCCACAAACGGGCCAGCGCGATCACGACAGCCGAACTCGGCGACGCCTTCGGCCGCATGCGCCGAGCCGGACTGTCGCGCAGCAGGATGAACAACGCCCGAGCATTGCTGAGCGGCGCGTTCACATGGGGCAAGCGTCACCGCAAGGTGACCAGCAACCCCGTCGACGGATTCGAGTTGCCGGCCAGCAGACATACTCCACGCCACACCACCGCACCCGAGTTGGATGAGCTGTTGCGCCTGCTCGACGCGGCCGCGGAACACGACGAAGTGCTCGCGCCCGTGCTCAAACTCGCCGCGTCCACTGGTCTTCGACGAGGTGAGCTCTCGGGTCTGCGACGCGACCGGGTGCGCCTCGAGCGGCAAGAACTCATTGTCGACACGGCGATCAACGATGCCGGCGGGATCGTCGTCGAGAAACAAACGAGGAGCAGCCGAGCAATCCGCCTCGACACGGCCACCGTCGACCTACTCCGACACCACCTCGCCGAGATGGATACTCGCGCAGCCGCCTATGGTACCAGCGTTGCCCCGGATGGTTTCGTGTTCAGCCTCAACCCCGCCTGCAGTACTCCGCTGCGCCCCGAGCTGCTCACCCGACGTATGCGCCGACTGCGCAAGGAGCTCGGCCTCACCGACACCAGCTTCGATGCCACAATCCTCACCCAAGCGCAAGTCGACAACGAGCGAACTGATCGACGCC
>JANPBZ010000086.1:0-16064 GCA_031430695.1 Ilumatobacteraceae bacterium | reverse complement strand
GCTCCACGCCGACGCCACCCGGTCGTCGAAGCCACGTGCCTCGTAGAGGTTGCCCCACACGTTGAACACGGGGTCGACACAGATCCGTCGTGACCGGTCGTCGTCGATGACCACCAGCGGCCCGATGTCACGCAGCCAGGCGTCGTCGAGATTCATCGCTTCGACGGTCACGTTGTCGTGGGCGCAGAGGTCCGTGGCCAGCCCGACGTGCTCCCGGTTCGCCAGCATGGTGACGGGTTCGAAGTCCGCAATCGTCCGCGCCACCTCCGCCCACGCCAATTGGCCGGCGCGGAGATGGCCGCCCCACTGACCGAGATGACAGGGGAATCCCATCAGCGTGCGCTCGTGCCGCTCCCACTCGGCCGGCATGTGGAACCCGGCCAGTTCATCACCCCAGTGCATGTCGCCGAGGCTACGGCGTGTTCCCCGCACCTCGGGTGAGCGGCCCGGGCTGCGCGGCGGTCGACTCGGGTCAGCGAAGGGTGAAGGTGGCCGACCCGCTCTCCTCGGTGAAGGCATCGAGCTTCACCGAGACATCGACGCGCCACGTGCCGGCCAGGGGAAGGTCCAGCGAGAGGGCCTGGAAGTGGTTGGGCCCGGCACGCACGATCCGGCTTTCCAACCGCTCGACGCCCGCTCCGGCATTGGAGAGTGTGGCCGAGATCGCCTCCACAGGCCGGCTGGCCCCCTCCTTGGTCAGGGCGTACAGATGCAACTCGTTGCTCCCGCGTTTCGCCGGATCGACAGTGATGTCGACCAGGCCCGTGGCGGTCTCGACCGTCACCGCGATCGGGCTGCTGACCACGTCCCGGGCCGGTGCCAGGTTGACCACGAGTGCGGTGACCCCGATCACCGCGGCCATGCCGAGCACCTCAACGCCCACGGTGCGGCGCACGGCACGCACGGCAGCGCCGGGGCCTGGGTCCGCACCGGCCAACGTCCGCCGGTTCTTCGCGCCCAGCAGCACGAGCAGGGCCACGATGCCGAGCTTGACGAGCAGCAGAGTGCCTGACGGCGTGGTCCGTAGCGCATGTAGCGAACCCGCCTGGCGCCACAGGGCGAATGAGCCGGTCACCGCCACTGCGGCGACCGCCACTCCGGCCCGGCGGGAGAATCGGCGGGTCTGTGCCAACGCCTCGGGCGAAGCAGGGTCGGTACCGCGAAGCGCGATGAGGAGGAACACGAGTCCTCCGGCCCACACCCCCATGGCGATGACGTGCACCACTGTCGACGGGAGCGCCACGGCCACGTTTCGCCCGGTTCCTCCGTGGCCCGAGAACGCCTGGGCGACAGCGATGCCGAGCACGAGCGCAGCGACTCCCGAGACTGACCAGCGCCAGCCACCCGTTGCCGATTGCGAGTCGGCTCGGCGCGCCATTCCGAGCAGGACCATTCCGAGAAGCATCAACAGAACGGTCCTCGCCGCGATCGCCTGCCCCACGTGGTCCGCAAGGGAGTCGTCGATCAGCCCCCGGTCGCCGACGGAGCCGAGTGATTGGCCGGTGACCAGCGGTCCGTACGTCAGAAGAAGGCCGAGCCCGCTGACTCCTGCGACGACGGTCGCTCCCCGGATCGTTGATCGGGCTCGGCCCGCAAGTGTGGCCCCGACCCGGCCGAAGACTGCGTGCGAAGACGCACCGATCAGGAGGGCCATCGCCGCGAAGGCGAGGGCCCGGAGCATGGCCGCAATGGCGCTGACCTCGGGCTTGGAGGTTCCCGAGACGAGGAGACGCTCAGCAAGCCGGCCGGCGGCGGTCTGGTCGCCCACGCCCCCGACGCGGAAGGTGAACGCCCCACGCACCGGATGGCCGTCCTCCGAGACGACCCGCCACGAGACGACGTAGGCGCCGTCCGCCAGCGCAGGCAGCGCCAGCGTGACCGTGTCTCCGGAGCTACGGGGTCTCGCCTCGTCCACACGTGTGCCGTCCTCGGCGAGCACTCGGAGGCCGCCGGGGACGGGACGGACGCCTTCGGCGAAGCGCAGCACCACTTCGCGGGGTGCCTCGTCGAGCTGTGCGCCGGCCTCCGGAGTGGTGCCTTCGAGCTGGGCATGGGCCACGGCCGGTGCGGCGCGGAGGAGGACCAGGGCGAGCATCGCTGCGCCGAGCAGCGCAGTAAGCCGGGCGAGGCGTCGCCCCCCGCGTTGCCGATGCGGAGTCGCCTGCACAGGGTCGAGGCTACGCCGCAGTCAGGCCGACGACGACGCTCGCAGGCGGCCTTATGGCGCACTACGGTAGTGGCCCGTCCGTGAAATGCGTCCCGTGAGGCGCATACGGTCAGGAGACCTGACATGTCGCACGTCTGTTCAGCGCCGCCCTTCGGGGTCGGCGCTTTTTCGTTCCCGGCTGCGGCCGGTCGCGGCGAGACTGGGAGGGTGCGAACTCTTCTGACGCAGCCCGCGAACGGTGCCGAGAGCAATGCCGTGGCCGACCGATGAGCGTCACCGAAGCGCACCTGGTGCTGGCCGACGGGACCACGTTCGAGGGTGAGGCGATCGGCCACCTTCCCGACACCGGTGTGGCCACCGGTGAAGTCGTGTTCAACACCGTCCTGTCCGGGTACCAGGAGGTCATCACCGACCCGTCCTATGCCGGGCAGATCATCACGTTCACATCGACCCACATCGGTAACTACGGCACGAATCCGACCGACGACGAATCGCGTCGCCCCTTCTGTCGCGGCGTGATCGTCCGTGAACTTGCCCGGCGGTCGTCGAGCCACCACTCCACCGAAGACCTCGGCGCGTTCCTCCGCACTCGCGGAGTGCCGGGAATCGCCGGCATCGACACCCGTCGTCTCACCCGGCACCTGCGCGACGCCGGTGCCCAGCCAGGCGCGTTCGGCACGGCCGATCACGACACGCTCATGCGGGCGGCCAAGGCCGAGCCGGGCACCGATGGCGTTGACTTCCTCGGCGAGGTCTCCACCGCCGAGCCGTACACCGTCGGCGAGGGCCGGTGGCGGGTCGTGGCCTATGACTTCGGCATCAAGCGGACGATTTTGCGCCACCTCGGTCGGATCGCCACCGTCACGGTCGTCCCGGCGTCGATGACTGCCGACGACGTGCTCGCGCTTGGACCGGATGGTGTGTTCCTCTCCAACGGCCCCGGCGATCCTGCGGTCTGTGCGGCGCAGGTCGACCAGATACGCGCGCTTATCAAAGTGGAGACGCCGATCTTCGGGATCTGTCTCGGGCAACAGCTGCTCGCATCGGCTGCGGGCGCGTCCACCTTCAAGCTGCCGTTCGGTCATCACGGGGGCAACCATCCGGTGCGCCACGAGACATCCGGACACATCGAGATCACCAGCCAGAACCACAACTTCTGCGTCGATCCGGCCAGCCTCGACGGCAAGGTCGAGGTGACTCACCTCAACCTCAACGACCAGACCAACGAGGGCATGCGAGTGCTCGGCGCGCCGGCCTTCAGCGTGCAGTACCACCCCGAAGCGGGGCCGGGACCGCACGACTCGCGCTACCTGTTCGACATGTTCGCCGAGCTGATGGACGCAGGCGTCTGATGCCGAAGCGGACAGACATCCACTCGATCCTGATCATCGGGTCCGGACCCATCGTGACTGGCCAAGCCAGCGAGTTCGACTACAGCGGCACCCCGGCGTGCCGAGTGCTGCGCGAGGAGGGCTACCGCGTCATCCTCGTCAACTCGAATCCGGCGACGATCATGACCGACCCCGACTTCGCCGACGCCACCTACATCGAGCCGATCACTCTCGAGGTTGTTGCCAAGATCATCGAGCGCGAGCGGCCCGATGCCGTGCTACCGACTCTCGGCGGCCAGACCGGCCTGAACACGGCGATGGCACTGTACGAACGCGGCATCATCGGCGTACCCGGAACGCCGGAGATGATCGGCGCCAACGCTGAGGCGATCGCCACTGCCGAGGATCGCGACAAGTTCAAGCAGGCAATGATCGAGATCGGTCTCGCCGTTCCCGTCAGCGGAATCGCCCACGATCTCACCGAGGCGTTGGCAGTGGTCGAGCAAGTCGGACTGCCGGTGATCATCCGCCCGGCCTACATCCTCGGTGGACGTGGTACTGGGATTGCCTCGACGGCCGAGGCGTTCGAGCTCTGTGCGGCCGAGGGCCTGGCGGCCAGCCCGATCAGCGAGATCTTGATCGAGAAGAGCATCGCCGGCTGGAAGGAGTACGAGCTCGAGGTGATGCGTGATCGCGCCGACAACTGCGTGATCATCTGCTCGATCGAGAACGTCGACCCGATGGGTGTCCACACCGGTGACTCCATCACGGTCGCGCCGGCACAGACGCTGAGCGATGTCGAGTACCAGCAGATGCGCGACGCCGCCTTCGCCTGTATCCGTCGAGTTGGCGTCGAGACGGGTGGCAGCAACGTGCAGTTCGCCGTCAACCCGGACACTGGCGAACAGGTCGTGATCGAGATGAATCCACGCGTGTCGCGGTCGTCAGCGCTGGCATCGAAGGCGACAGGATTTCCGATTGCGAAGATCGCTGCCAAGCTGGCCGTCGGGTACACGCTCGACGAGATCTCCAACGACATCACCAAGGCGACACCGGCCAGCTTCGAGCCCAGCATCGACTACGTGGTCACCAAGATCCCGCGCTGGGCGTTCGAAAAGCTCCCAGGATCGTCGGGGATACTCGGCACCCAGATGCAGTCGGTCGGCGAAGTGATGGCAATCGGTCGGACATTCACCGAGAGTCTCCAAAAGGGCCTCCGTTCGTTGGAGCAAGGGCGGCTGGGCCTCGGGTGCGACCCGGCAGAAGGTGAGCTGGCAGAGATTGGCGACAAGGACCTGTTGGAGATGATCGCCGTCCCAACTCCTGATCGGATCTTCCAGGTAGGCGAGTTGCTGCGCCGCGGCGTGACGGTCGAGTCGGTCCACGAGGCGTGCCTGATCGATGCTTGGTTCCTCGATCAGATGCTGCAGATCGTCGAAGAACGCGCGGCCCTCGAGGTGATGAACCCGGTCGACCTGTCATCGCGGCAATGGCGACGCGCCAAGCAGATGGGATTCAGCGACGGGCAGCTCGCTCATCTCTGGGGCAGTGATGAACTGAGCGTGCGGGCCATGCGCGAAGCCGCCGGGGTGATTCCCACCTACAAGACGGTCGATACCTGCGCGGCCGAGTTCGCCGCCGAGACGCCGTACCACTACTCGACCTACGAGGACGAGAACGAGGTGCGCTCGTCAGACCGTCCACGCGTCGTCATCTTGGGCAGCGGCCCCAATCGCATCGGGCAGGGAATCGAGTTCGACTACTGCTGCGTGCATGCCTCGTTCGCCCTGCGCGAGGCGGGGTACGAGACCGTGATGATCAACTGCAACCCCGAGACGGTCAGCACCGACTACGACACCAGCGATCGGCTGTACTTCGAGCCACTGACGCGAGAAGACGTGCTCAACGTCATCGCTGCCGAGACGCTGGCAAGTGGCGGCACGCCGCCCAAGGTGATCGTGTCGCTCGGCGGCCAGACGCCGTTGAAGCTCTCCGGTGTTCTGCCGCAGGAGCTCATCGCCGGAACGTCGCCGAGATCGATCGACCTGGCCGAGGATCGTGAGAAGTGGAGCGCGTTGTGCCACGAGCTCCGTATCCCTCAACCGCCGGGGGGCACGGCCGCCGACCTGCTGCAGGCGCTCGGCATCGCCGATCGCATCGGCTTCCCGGTGCTCGTGCGCCCCAGCTACGTGCTCGGTGGCCGGGCCATGCAGATCGTGCACGACGTCGACCACCTGGCCCGGGCGATGGCAGAACTCGCCGGGTTCGGGTCACTTGGTCGCGAGGGTGGCCTGTCGGCCGAGCGCCCGGTGCTGATCGACCGGTTCCTCGAAGACGCCACAGAGGTCGACGTCGATGCCATCCGCGACCACACCGGCGAGGTCTTGATCGGCGGTGTGATGGAGCACGTCGAAGAAGCTGGGGTGCACAGCGGCGACTCGGCGTGCGCGATACCACCCCAGACCCTGCTGCCCTGGGTGGTCGAAGTGATCGAATCGTACACGGCATCGATCGCCAAAGCCCTCGACGTGCGCGGTTTCATCAACGTGCAGTACGCGGTGCTGGGCACCACGGTGTATGTGATCGAGGCAAATCCCCGTGCCAGTCGAACCGTGCCATTCGTCGCCAAGGCGACCGGTGTTCCGTTGGCGAAGGTGGCGAGCAGGGTGATGCTCGGGGCAACACTCCGTGAATTGCGGGACGAGGGTCTGCTACTTCCCCCGTCGCAGAACGGTCACGTGTCGATCAAAGAGGCTGTGCTGCCTTTCAACCGCTTCCCGGAAGTCGACCCGGCGCTAGGCCCGGAGATGCGGTCGACCGGCGAGGTGATGGGCATCGACACCACGTTTGGTCTGGCTTTCTACAAGGCCGAGCTGGCAGCTGGCACGGTGTTGCCGACAGAGGGCACCGTGTTCTTGTCGCTGGCCGATGGCGACAAGCCCGCGGGGATCGTCGTCGCCCGACGACTTCGCCGGCTTGGTCTTGGCATCGCCGCAACCACCGGCACGGCCGATTACCTCGCCAGCTTCGGGGTCAGCGTCGATGCCGTGGTCGGCAAGATCTCCGATGGTCACGGAATCAATGCCGTCAACCTCATCGCCGGCGGCGACATCGCCTTCGTCATCAACACGCCGCAGGGTCAAGGTGGCGGGGCGCGCAGCGACGGCGAGCAGATCCGCAAAGCGGCCATCACTCACCGGGTGAGCTCGGTGACCACCGTCGAGGCCGCGCTGGCTGCCGTGCAAGGCATGGCGGAACACGTCGGTCACGCCCTCTCCGTCCGCTCCCTGCAGGAATACCATGCGAGCGTTTGATGACTGGCGCCCGCATGCGGGGCCGGAGTCATCAGACGGTTGCGAGATGAGGGGCCGGTGAGCGTTGACCTTCGGGCTCGCCTCGGGTCGGTGGAACTTCCCAATCCGGTGTTGACCGCCTCGGGCACGGCGGGGCATGGGGCCGAGTTCCAGGCGTTCTTCGATCTTGGCGAACTCGGCGCTCACGTGGTCAAGTCGCTCGCAGCGTTCGAATGGGAGGGCAATCCAGCGCCGCGATTGCATCCTGCGGGCACTGGCATGCTCAACGCCGTTGGCCTGCAGGGGCCGGGTGTCTCGGCATGGTTGGCAGACGACCTTCCTGCGCTGACGGCGACGAGCGCCCGGGTTGTGGCCAGTATCTGGGGCCGGTCGGTCGACGAGTACCGCCGAGCCGCGGAGCTGCTCGCCGACGCAACATCGAACGTGGTCGCCGTCGAGATCAATTTGTCGTGCCCGAATCTGGAAGGGCGGCGAGGCATCTTTGCCCACGACCCGGCGCTTTCAGCCGAGGTCGTCGAGGCGGTGGCTGTCTGCGGACGACCGCGCTGGGCGAAGCTGAGCGCCAACACGGATCGAATCGTGGACGTTGCCGCCGCGGTGCAGCAAGCCGGTGCAGAGGCTGTGACACTGATCAACACCCTGCTCGGCATGGTGATCGATCCGCAGACCAGGCACCCCGCGCTCGGTGCCGGCGGGGGCGGATTCAGCGGGCGCCCGATTCATCCAGTCGCAGTACGCACGGTGTTCGACGTGCACGCCGCCCTTCCAGGGCTGCCGATTATCGGTGTCGGGGGAGTGACCGGTGGGTGGGACGCCGTGGAGTTGATCCTCGCCGGATCCAGCGCAGTGCAGGTCGGAACGGCCAATTTCGTCGATCCGCGGGCAGCGTTGCAGGTCCTCCGAGGGGTGACCGACTGGTGCAACGACCACGGTGTGCGGTCCATCGCCGAACTGGTCGGTAGCGCTCATTGAAGGAATAACACGCATGGATGCCAGCTCAGGACTAGGGTTTTGTTATGGCAACACCTCCTCAACTCACGCCCGAACAACGCACGGCTGCTCTGGCCAAGGCCGCCGAAGCCCGCGCTGCTCGCGCTGAACTGAAGAACCAGTTGAAGAACGGTTCTGTTTCGATCCGTGAAGCACTGGCCTCGACCAGCGTGACTGTCGGCAAGCTCAAAGTAGTTTCAATGCTCGAGTCGCTGCCCGGAGTCGGCAAGGTCAAGGCTCGCAAGATCATGGAAGACATCGGCATCGCCGACAATCGGCGCGTGCAGGGGCTTGGCGCAGTTCAAAAGCAGTCATTGCTCGATCAACTCGGCAAGTGAGGCCATGGCGGCCAGCGACGCCACCGCCGACTCACTCATCATCGTCATCTCCGGTCCCGGTGGGGTAGGCAAGGGAACGATTGTCAACGCACTCGTCGAGCGCGACCCCAATCTGTGGCTCAGCAGATCGTGGACGACTCGACGCCAGAGGGTTGGCGAGCCCGACACCGCCTACGTGTTTACTGACCACGCCAACTTCGAAGATCGCATCGCCCGCGGCGGATTCCTCGAGTGGACGAAATTCCTCGACAACTACTACGGCACGCCGATGCCCGATGGTGTCGACGACCGCGACGTAGTACTGGAGATCGAGGTGGACGGGGCCGGCCAGGTGAAGCAACTACGCGAAGACGCTGTCTTGATCTTTGTGTTGCCACCGTCTCGAGACGAGCAGCAGCGTCGCCTGCGTGGTCGAGGCGACCCGGAGGATCTGGTAGACCAGCGGCTGCGCAAGGCCCTCGACGAGGAGCCCGTCGGGCTGGCGATGGCCGATCACGTGGTTGTCAACGACAACCTCGAGCGCACGGTCGATGAGATGCTGACGATCATTGCTCAGCATCGGCGGTCGCGCTCATCCTCACGTTGAGCGCCAGGTTGGCCTGCCGCCGCTGTACACTGACAAACCGCTTTAGGAGGCTGAACTATGGCTCGCGCCCACGACACGATGATGAACCCGCCGATCGAGGATCTGCTCGACACGGTCGACTCCAAGTTCAGTCTGGTGACCCTTGCGGCCCGCCGTGCGCGTCAGATCAATTCCTATTTCAACCAGCTGGGTGATGGTCTCGGCCATATGGTGCCGCCTCAGGTCAGCTCGGTCGCCCGCAAGCCGCTCAGCATCGGGTTCGAGGAAATCGCCGCGCACAAGATCGTGCGTGTCGAACTGCCAGACCCAGAGGACGAGCCGGCTGCCGACGCTGCTGGCGACGACACCGTCGCCTGATCGCTCAGCCCACGACTTCCATGCTTGCCGGTAAGCGCATCGTGCTCGGTGTCACCGGCGGCATCGCCGCGTACAAGTCCGTCGAGGTGTGCCGTCGACTCGTCGATGCCGGTGCGCACGTAATTCCTGTCATGACCAAGGGTGCTGAGCATTTCCTCGGCGTGACGACCCTGTCAGCGCTGGCCAGCGAGCCCGTTCAGACCAGCCTGTGGGATGGGGCGACCCCGATTCCACACACTCAGCTCGGCCAGTCGGCTGACCTCGTTGTCGTCGCGCCGGCTACCGCCCGCCTGATCGGCGCCTATGCGGCGGGACTGTCGACCGATCTGTTGACCAACATCTTGTTGGCTACACGAGCGCCAGTGGTCGTCGCCCCGGCAATGCATACCGAGATGTGGGAGCACCCCGCAGTAGTCGACAACATCGCCACCCTGCGACGTCGAGGCGTGCATATCGTCGAGCCCGACGAGGGCCGGTTGGCGGGTGGCGACTCGGGCAAAGGTCGGCTGGCAACGCCAGACCGGATCGTCGCCGAGATCGAGCGTGTCCTCGGCGGAGGCGCACTCAGCGGTGCGCACGTCGTCGTGACCGCAGGTGGCACACGCGAGCCGATCGATGCTGTACGTGTGATCGCCAATCGCAGCAGCGGTAAGCAGGGTTACGCGGTCGCCGCCGAGGCGCTCGTCATGGGTGCGCAGGTCACGCTGGTATCGACGGTTGATCTGCCGCTCCCGGCTGGTGCGGTGCTCCGAGTCGTCGAGACCGCAGCCGAGATGCAGGCCGCTGTCGAAGCGCTCGCACCGGTGGCCGACGTCGTCGTGATGGCTGCCGCGGTGGCCGATTTCCGGCCGAAGGTCGCTGAATCCGGCAAGATCAAGAAGGACCGTGGAGTGCCCGAGATCGTTCTGGAGCCGACTCCCGACATCCTTGCCGGGCTGGGTGCTCGCAAGCGAGCGGGGCAAATCCTGGTCGGCTTCGCGGCCGAGACCAGCGACATGGTGACCAACGCCCAGGCGAAGCTGCTGCGCAAGAACCTCGACCTGATCGTCGCCAACGACGTCAGCGCCCCCCAAGTGGGCTTCCAACACGACACCAACGCCGTCACGTTGCTGGGCACCGCAGGCGTCATCAGCACCGTGGCCCTCACGGACAAGCGTTCGGTCGCCAGAGCGATACTGAAATGTGTCGCTGCGTTGCGATCTGGTGTAAGTAGAAGCGACTCAACTCGAAACTCAAACCCAACCGATTCAGGAGCAGCTCAGTGAGCAACTACACGTTCACCTCGGAAAGCGTGACCGAGGGTCATCCCGACAAGATGGCCGATCAGGTCAGTGACGCGGTCCTCGACGCGATCCTCACCGAGGATCCGAACGGCCGGGTCGCCTGCGAGACGCTGCTCACCACCGGCCTGTGCGTCGTCGCCGGGGAGATCACCACCAACGCCTACGTCGACATTCCGAAACTTGCCCGCGAGGTCATCAACGGAATCGGCTACGACAACGCGCTGTACGGCTTCGACGGAAACACCTGCGGCGTGATCGTGTCCATCGACGAACAGAGTGGCGACATCGCCCAAGGTGTCGACATGAGCGAGGAACTGCGCGGCGGGCGCAGTGGCGAGGATCTCATCAACAGCCAAGGTGCCGGCGACCAGGGCATGATGTTCGGCTACGCCTGCGACGACACACCCGATCTTATGCCGTTGCCGATCTGGCTTGCCCATCGCATGGCCGAGAAGCTCACCGATGTTCGCAAGGCCGGCGCCGTGCCGTACCTGCGGCCCGACGGCAAGACCCAGGTCACGTTCGAGTACGACAACACCGGTAGGCCTGTCCGTTTGGTCACGGCGCTGATCTCGACGCAACATCAAGATGGCGTCGATCGCGACACCGTGATCCGCCCGGACTTGATCGAGCAGGTCATCCGCCCGGTCGTGCCCGCACAGTTCGCCGACGACGACTACAACGTGTACATCAATCCCACCGGCAAGTTCGTGATCGGTGGCCCTCACGGCGACACCGGCCTCACCGGTCGCAAGATCATCGTCGACACGTACGGCGGCATGGGTCGCCATGGCGGCGGGGCGTTCAGCGGCAAGGATCCGTCAAAGGTCGACCGATCGGCGGCCTACGCCGCCCGCTGGGTGGCCAAGCATGTCGTCGCCTCCGGTGCTGCAACGCGCTGCGAAGTGCAGGTGGCATATGCCATCGGCATGGCCCACCCGATGAGCATCCTCGTCGAGACATTTGGAACCAACACGGTCGACAACGACGCCATCGTCGCCGCGGTTCGCGAGGTCTTCGACCTCCGTCCGGCGGCCATCGTCCGCGACCTCGACCTGAAACGTCCGATCTACCGCAAGACTGCCGCCTACGGTCACTTCGGGCGTGCGCTGCCGGAGTTCACCTGGGAGGCCGTCAGCAGGCTCGCCGACTACAAGAGCGCCGTCGGCCTGTAATCCTCTAGCGTCGCCGGGCAATGGCCCCGTCGTCGCTACTGGTCGCCCGCGTCGTTCCCGACCTCACCGGGCTCGACAAACAGTTCGACTACCTCCTGCCCGAGCCGTTGGTCGGCCGCGTCGTTGTCGGTTCGATGGTTCGCGTGTCGTTGCACGGTCGTCGGGTCGGCGGCTGGGTGGTTTCGCTTGGTCCGCCTGATGGTGCCGTGCCCATCGAGCGACTCGTTCCGTTGGCCAAGTGGTCAGGGATCGGACCCTCGGCGGAGATCGTCGAACTCGGTCGCTGGGCGTCTCAACGCTGGGGTGCCGGTCGGCTGCGCCCGCTTCTCGTTGCAGCGAGCCCGCCCGCCATGGTCGCATCGTTGCCGTCATCGACAGCCCGACTCGACGGTGTCGAGGACGGGTCCGTGCTGCCTCGCCTGGTTCGCTTGCCACCATCGAACGACCAGTTGACAGTCGTGATCGAAGCGCTGACTCGAGGACCGGCACTGGTCATCCATCCATCGGTCGATGAGGCTCGGCGTCTGGCGGCCCGGCTTCGCCAGCTTGGATACTCGACCGCTGTGCATCCAGACCAATGGGCGCGTGCTGCCGGCGGTGTCGACGTCGTGATCGGAGGCCGCAGCGCGGTGTGGTCACCGTGCGCAGGAATCCGCTCGATCGTCGTACTCGATGAGCATGACGAGGCATTGCAGGAGGAACGCACGCCGACCTGGCACGCGCGCGACGTAGCGATCGGACGGGCTCAGCGTGCTGGAGTGCCGATCGTCCTGGTCTCGCCGTGCCCATCGGCGGCAGCGTTGCACTGGGCAGGCGACGCGGTGCGGCGCAGCTCGGTTGCCGAGGAGCGCGAAGGGTGGCCGATCCTCGAACTCGTCGACCGCAGCCGCGAGGAGCCCTGGAAACGTTCGTTGTTGACGTCGCCGTTGATTCAACACCTGCGCAACGCCGACCAGCGCATCGTCTGTGTACACAACACCAAAGGACGCGCCCGGCTGCTCGCGTGCCGCATGTGCAAGGCCTTGCAACGGTGTGAACGCTGCGAGGCGGCGGTGGCACAGGGCGACGAGGGATTGTTGACGTGCCGCCGTTGCGGCACGGTGCGTCCCATGGTGTGTCAGAGCTGTGGTTCGGGGGCGCTGTCGTTGCTACGGCCGGGCGTGAGCCGGCTGCGCGAGGAGATCGAGGCAGCCGCAGGGCGGCCTGTCGGGATGGTCACCGGAGCCAGCGAGTCGGTGCCGAACTGCGATGTCCTGATCGGTACCGAGGCCGTCTTGCACCGCGCCGGACGTGCCGACGTCGTGGCGTTCCTCGATCTTGATGCCGAGCTGCTCGCGCCCAGGTACCGGGCTGGCGAACAGGCCATGGCTCTGCTGGCCCGTGCCGCTCGGCTTGTCGGCGCGCGCAGCGCGGGCGGTCGGCTGCTGGTCCAGACGTTCCTGCCCCGGCATGAGGTGTTGCAGGCGGTGCTGCACGCTGACCCGTCGAGGGTTGCCAAGGTCGAACTGAGTCGCCGCGAGCAACTCGGGCTGCCGCCGTTCGCTGCCCTGGCAGCCGTGTCGGGTGCCGGCGCGACCGAGTTTGCCGCAGCAACCGGCCTGGAAGCATCGTCGGCCGGAGACGTGGTGTTGCTACGCGCCGCGACTTGGGACGTGCTCGGCGATGCGATCGCGGCAACCCCCCGTCCCAAGGGATCGCGACTCCGCATCGAGGTCGACCCCGCCCGTTGACGACGGCGATGTTCGGTTGCCAAGCAGCGCGATATCGGCCATTCGGCGCTCGTGACCACGCAGCGTTTGATGACTCCGGCCCTGCTGCGGGGCGCCAGTCATCAAACGCAATGATCACGCAGGTGCGCTTGACGACTCGAGCCCCTATGCGGGGCGCCAGTCATCAAACGCCGTGGACCAACAGAATCCGGTAGCCGCTGGATGAGGCCAGCCGTGTCGTCGGGTAGCCCTGATCGGTGACCCAACGCTGCAGTGAATCGGCGCCGAGGTGCTTGTGCACGACCATCGTCGCCGACCCGGTGGGGGCCAGGCGCGCGAGCCAGACCAGCAGCATGTCGTGAAGCGCTGGCTTGCCGATCCGGATCGGCGGGTTGCTCCAGATGCAGTCGAAGCTGACGTCGGCGGGCACATCGTCGGGTGCCGCGACTCGGACATTCGAGATTCCGTTGGCGGTGGCATTCCCTGCACAGAGCTCGCGGGCACGGCTGTTGACGTCGACTGCCCACACCGTCGCGTCCGGAGCTCGCCTGGCCATCGGGAGCGCAATGGTTCCAACCCCACATCCGAGATCCAGCAGGTTGCCCGTCGGCGGCGGCACCGGAGCCTTCAACAGCAGCAGCTTGCTTCCGGCATCGATCTGGTCATACCCGAAGACACCGCGATCCGTGGTGAGGGTCAACGACATGTCGGGAAGCCACAAGTCGACGTCGCGTGGCATCGACGGCGCGTCGGGTTGCTCGTCGAAGTAGTGGCCCATCTCGATCGGTAGCCTTGCAGTTATGGCGTACCAGATCCGCACATACGGCGACCCTGTACTGAAGACGAAGGCCGCAGAAGTCGGCGACGTCAACGGCAAGATCGCCCGGCTGGTCGACGACATGTTCGACACGCTGTACGAGAGTGATTCCGGAATCGCCCTGGCTGCGCCGCAGATCGGCGTGCAGAAGCAGATCTTCGTGTGGGATGTCGACGACGAACAGATGGCCATCATCAATCCGCAGATCATCGAGTCCAGCGGGGAATGGCTGTACGACGAGGGCTGCCTCAGTATCCCCGGGTTGTACGTCGAGATGCTTCGTCCCAACCACGTGCTGATGCGCGGACTCACCGTTGACGGCGATGAGATCGAACTCGAGGCCAGTGAACTGATGGGTCGGTTGTTCCAACACGAGATCGATCATCTGCATGGCGTGTTGATGTTCGACCGCATGACGCCCGAGCAGCGCAAGGAAGCAATGATCGAATACCGCCGCGTTCAAGACCAGCCGGCAGCCGAGGCCCCGAAGCGTCGAATACGACTGCAGTGACCCGATCCGCGCCGCCGCGCCGGCTGGTGTTTCTCGGGACACCGGAGATGGCGGTACCGCCACTGCGCGCATTGGCTGCCGCTGGATTCGAGATTGCACTGGTTGTCACGCGTATCGACAAGCGCCGAGGGCGCGGGTCGCAAGTGATGCCGAGCGAGGTGAAGACGACGGCGATCGAGTTGGGTCTGCCCGTCTCACACTCCGTCGATGACGTAGTCGAGGCAGGCGCCGATCTTGGCGTCGTCGTGGCGTACGGACAGTTGATCAAGCCGCACGTGCTGGATGTGATGCCAATGGTCAACCTGCACTTCTCGCTGTTGCCGCGATGGCGCGGCGCGGCGCCGGTCGAGCGGGCATTGTTGGCTGGCGACAGCGAGACGGGTGTGTGCCTGATGCGGCTCGAGGAAGGTCTCGATACCGGTCCGGTGTATCGACGCGAGATCGTGCCCATATCAGCGTCGACCACGGCCGCGCAGTTGCGGCGCGAGTTGGTGGAGGTCGGCACGAAGGTTCTCGTCGAGGAGTTACGTGCTGGGTTGGGGGATCCTCAACCACAGTCGGGTGAGCCGACGTACGCAGCCAAGATCCGAGCCGAGGAATTGCAGATCGACTGGTCGAGACAGCCGGCCGAGGTGGATCGGCTGGTGCGCCTCGGCGGGGCGTGGACAACGCTGCGCGGTCGGCGATTGCGAATCGTCACCTCAGAGTTGATCGACGCCAACGCCCCTAGCTCGAACGAACTGATCGGCGATCGCATCGGCGGGCTGCGTCTCGTGACGGTGCAACCCGAGGGCCGAGCAGCCATGCCGTTCGACGCGTTCGCCCGCGGGGCGCGCTTGGCAGAAATTGAGCAACCCGGGGGAACTATTCGCTAGAGCACGACGTCTAACGTGCCATCGAGGGAGGTTCGAGATGATCGAGATCGAGTCACCGGTCCAGCGCTTGGAGCGACGTGGGCGACGCGCCGTCGTGATCGCGACTGCGGCAGCATTGATCGCCGGTACGGGAGGGTTTCTCATCGGCCGGTCCACCGACGAGGCGACACCAGGTTTGGGCGCAGTTCCGAGCACCACCGCCGCGACTGACGAACCCGCCGACACCAGCCCGTCGGTCGAGACGGTCGCACCGGTGCCTACCACCATGGTTCTCCCTCCTCCGCTTGCGTCCGACCGAGCAGTATCGGCTGACAGCCGATCAGCGGGAGGTCCAGGAATGTACGCCGCGAGTGCGTACGAGGAATCGCCAATGGAACTGCTCGCCACTCGCGAGACCCCGAGTGGCGTTGTCATCACGGCCTACATCAACCGATACCCGGACGACATCTACAGCTTCGGCGGGCCGCCAGGCTGGGCGCCGGCGGGATGGTGCTTTCCACGGGGTGACATGCGTATCAGCATCGTGGCTCCAACCTCGGTCAATCTGTCGTATGCGGCCTGGTACGGCGAATTGCAGGACGGGCTCGCGGTGACGACGTTCGCCTCTGGGT
>JANPBZ010000085.1:0-39097 GCA_031430695.1 Ilumatobacteraceae bacterium | reverse complement strand
GATACAGAGCCGTGCCGGCTCATGTTGCCTCGTCCACGCCCACTCGCAAAACAGCAGCTAGACGGCACGATTGAGCACCGATCAACATCAGCTGGACGCACCGATTCACGCCTACGGATCAAAAGGTTGAGTGTTCGAGTCACTCCGAGCGCGCTTCTCAGATCTAATGAGGTAGCAGGTGCGGCGACCTGTTCTGCCCGCAGTGCGTGGTTGGGCGCGATTTCGGTACTGCCACTACACGGTACTGCCACTACCCAAATCGAACCCGTTGAGCCTGGTCGGGCGCGATGTGGGTACTGCTGCAAGAACACAGGGTACTGCTGCTACCGATCTCGCGCCCGACGCACATCGGACCGGGCGCGCTACGTCGGTCGATCACTCGGGCAGCGGTTGACGTCGGGGGTGCCGACGATTGGAGGGCACAGCTTCGGATTGAAGCGCAAGTCGCCTTGCAGTTCTTCCAGCCGGGAACCACCCGTGCAGCATCCAGAAGTCGCCACCCGGATCGAAGGCAGACGGCTCGGGTCACCGGAGATCCACGAGGGGAGCACGCTGATCAGCAATCCGGCGCTGGTGCGAACGCAGCACACCATCGAGGCGAGCGCCGAGTTCGTCGTACCATCATCGTGCCGGAGGGTCTTCCTCGCCAGCCCGAAGCGCAACGTGCCACGTTGGTGGACTGGAAGTTCGCCCCAGATCGCCGCAGATTGGCTGATCGAGCACAATCGCCTGTGTGCATATGCCGGAAGTGGGACCGGCTGGACCTGGACACCCGCCGGTCAGGTGACCTTTGAGGCACTCGGCAAGCGTGCTCGTTGGTGCGTCGAGGTGGACCGGATCGGCTTCGGAGGCGACACAGACACCGATGCTGACGCAGCGTTCCATGTCAGCGCTCCTGGGCATCGCGAGTACTCGGTCGTCGCCACGGGGTGCAGCACCAAGGTCTAGCGCCGGGGAGACGATCACCGCCGGATGTTCAAGACTCGCCCGGCTGGGGAATGAGTGACAGGTGACGATCGTTCTCGAGTCCCGGCAGTCCATCGACGCGGATCGCGTCACTACTCTGCCGCCGAGCGCCGATCGGTTTCCGACTCGGCTCGTACTCGTCGCGATGGTCGGCTCGATCACGCTTCGAGCCAGGTTCATCACGACACCCTTGAGCGCAGATGAGGGCGGGTACCTGGCCGTCACGCGCGCCTGGGCCGCCGGAAAATCCATGTACGGCGAGGCGTGGGTCGACCGACCCCAGGGCTTGCTGGTGCTGTTCCGGCTGTGGGACGATCTGACCGGCGGCTCACCTGCGGCGATCCGTGTGATGGCCATCGTTTTCGGCTGCATCGCGGTCGCGAGCGTGGCGTACGCAGTCTTCGCGATCGCTGGCCGACGAGCCGCTGGTGTTGCAGCGATCTTAGTAGCGGTTGCTTCGGCGAATGCGCGGATCGAAGGCTTCATCGCCAACGGGGAACTGCTGGCAGGCGCCCTGGCTGCGGCGGGCGTCGCCGCCGCATGTGCCTACATGTTCCGCGGTCACAGCCGGTGGTGGCTGCTGGTCAGCGGTGTACTTGCTGGATGCGCGCTGTCCATCAAGCAATCAGGATTCGATGGTTTCCTCGCGGTGATGCTGTGCCTCGTAGCCGGCGGTCTGACACGCGAGCGCAGATGGCAGACGGTGATTCGCGACTGCGCGGTCGCTGCTGCGGGGCTGGTACTTGTCATGGGTGCGCTGGTGGTTCATGGCGTGCTCATCGGCTTCAGTTCGTGGTGGTATGCGGTGGCCGGGTACCGCTTGGGTGGGCTCAACGCCACGTCAGACGCAGACTGGGGCCGCTTTCGGACCACCTCACTCATCGCCGCGCCGACAATCCTGCCGTTGGTGGTCGCCGCGGTTGCGGGACTCGTTGCCTGGCTCGTCGGCAGCCGCATCCTCACCCGTGCGACCGTTCTGTTACCGGCGTGGGTGTGTTGGGCCGTTCTGGCGTTCATGACCGGCGGGTTGTTCCATCGCCACTACTGGGTGACGCTGACCTTTCCGCTCGCTGCCGCAGCGGCGGTTGCGATCGCCAGGGTCAACGTCCGGATGCTTGCTGTGGCCACGTGCCTGGCGACCTTCCCATCGTTGATCAGCACCGCAGAAGTGATCGTGCTGGACCGAGACTCGGTGGCCATCCGGGCTCACGACGATCCACGGCTTGTCATCAACGAGCGCGTCGGACGGTGGTACATCGAGCACCGCACCCCCGGATCGACGCTGTACGCGATGTGTGCCAGCGCGGCCCTCTACACGAGCGCCGATGCGATCCCGCCGTTCCCGTATCTGTGGCTCGACGGAGTGCAAAACGGCAAGGACGCGCAAGACCAACTGGTCGAACTGTTCAGTGGAGCCAACCCGCCGACCTTCGTCGCCATGTACCAAGACGTCGGCGTTTGCAACCCATCCGGCCAGATCTCGGTGCTCCTGAGCAGGCGGTACGCCACCCGCGCAATCGTTGACGGCGCCACAATCCTCGTGCTTCGCATCGGTGCCTCGAGCACCTAGACCTCGGCTCGCCGGACGTTCACGACCGGGCGTACAGTGCGGCTCTCATCTCGTTCTACGACCGGAGGCACGCATGGCACTGACCACTGAGACGATGACCGACGAGCAGCGCAAGTCGGTGGCGATCGAGTATCTGAAGGCCTTCGATAACGGTGGGGTCACCTCGACTGGCGGCAGCATCCTCGACCTGTTCGCCGACGATGCACAGGTGTACTTCCCGAAGTGGGGGTTGGCCAACGGCAAAGAAGAGATCGGCAAGTTGTTCGGCGATGTCGGTGCCACGTTGAAGGGCATCACCCATCACTTCTCGCACTTCAACTGGGTCTTCTCCGGTAGCGACACCATCGTCGCCGAAGGCACCAGTCACGGCGAGCACCAGGATGGCCCGTGGCGTGCTGGAGCGCCTGAATCGGGGGCGGGTCGCTGGTGCGACGTGTTCGAGATTCGCGACTGGAAGATCCAACGCGTCTTCATCTACCTCGACCCCGACTACGCCGGCAAAGACACTGCCCGCTACCCCTGGCTGAGCTGAGACAGGGGGTCCGCGACCCAGATGCGTTGCGGCGCGGTTGTTTCAGATCGCCCGACCAGCTACCTTTACTCATGTGAGTAAAGTAAAGGTACGACGCAGAGGAACCTCGACGATCAGTTCCAAGCATCAGATCACCATTCCGATCGACGCGCTCGAAGCTGCAGGCCTCGAGGCCGGCGAGCGATTGGTCGCGCACGCTGATGGCCCGGGTCGCGTCGTGCTCGAGCGCGAGCATGACGTCCTCGCCGAGTACGCCGGCTCGCTCACCGGCGTGTACCTACCCGACGAGGTGTCCACCCTGCGTGAAGAATGGGAGTAACCGTCGTCGATGCAGGAGTCTTGATCGGCTTCCTCGATAGCGCTGACGCGCATCACGCCAGTGCACATCGAGCGCTCGGCGAGGCGCTCCGCCGCGGAGACCGCATGGTGCTGCCAGGGTCCGCCTTGGCCGAAGTGCTCGTCGGACCATCGAGACACGGCGCACAGGCGGTCGCAACGGTGCGCGAGCTGATCGCTCGGGTGCCGTTCGAGGTCGGCCCACTCGATGAACCGGTGGCCGTCGCCGCTGCCGACCTTCGGGCCAGGCACAAGTCTTTGCGGTTGCCGGATGCACTGGTGATCGCGACCGCCGTCGTTCGCGATGCCGACGTGGTGTTGACCACGGATCGTCGTTGGCCTACTCGATCGAAGCTCGGACTGCGCGGCGTGATCGCAGAGCTCTAACGGCGCGGCTCAGCGAACTCTGGTTGCTGCAGCAGCATCGGGGGTGCCGTAGCGATCGGGATGCAGGATCGAAGCAAAGATCTCGACTCCGTCGACCACGCGTGGACTCGGTCGGACGACAAACGCGTCGGCATCGACCGCCCACACTTCGGCGTGATCGGGAAGCACGCCGCGAGCCACCACCTGCTGGGCCAACTCGGTGGCACCAGCAAGACGGAACCCGCACGGCGCGACGACGACGACGTCGCATCCACATTGGCCAACCTCGTCCCAGGTTGCACCCTGCGAGTTGTGGCCGGGTCGGCCCATGACGGATCGACCGCCAGCGGCGGTGATCATGTCGGGAACCCAGTGACCATCGGTGAACGCCGGGTCGGTCCATTCCAACAACAGAGTTGGTCGAGCGATGACACCATCGAGTTTGGTGGAGACAGCCGCGAGCCGGTCGCGGCATTCGGACATGACCACAGCGGCCTTTGCGGTCGTATGGGTCGCCTCGCCGATCATGCGAACCGAGTCGATCACGTCGGCCAGCGTCATGGGGTCCAGCGTGAGAATCTGGGCATTGCAACCGAGATACGCCACTGCGTCGTCGACCTTGGTCACGTCGACCGCGCAGACGGCACACAGGTCTTGGGTCACCACGAGCGTCGGATCGATGTCGGCGAACGCATCGCGATCGAGGCGGTACAGGTCCTCCCCCGCCGCCATCCGCTGCTTCACGACGGCATCGATCTCCGCAGGGGTCAGGCCCTCTGGAAGCGCGGATGTCGACACAATCCGCTTGGTACGAGCCTCGGCAGGGAAGTCGCACTCGAACGTCACTCCGACCACCTGATCACCCAGACCGAGCTGAAAGAGCATCTCGGTCGCCGATGGCAGGAGCGAGAGGATGCGCATGCGGCTCGATGCTACGGCACCGCCCGGCTCTCGCGGAATGACATCCGGCGGCTTAATCCGGTAGGCCTAGAGATGTGCCGCATGTCTCATACTTCCGACCCGAGCCTCCTGGGCAGACAGCACTATTAGGGACCGAACTATCTCCGTATTGTCGAAATGGAAGAGAAACGGAGGCTCCACATGAGCATCTCGACAGGCAAACCAGGGGACGCACAGCACCACCGGGTTGGGAGACTGCATGTGCTCGTCGGCGTCATCGTCGCCGTTGTCCTCTCCATTGTCGGTGTCGGTGTCGTTGCCAACGCAGCCGACCGGGTCGCCATCAGCATCACCAGCACGTTGAGCCCATCGAACGTGACCATCCACGTCGGCACCACAGTCACCTGGACCAACAACGATGCCCAGCAGCACGAACTGCGTTCCGAATCGGGACCCGTCGAATTCCGCACCGACACGCTCGACCCCGGACAGAGCGCGTCGATCACGTTCAACACGGTGGGCACCTACACCTACCTCGACCATCAGAACCACGACTCGGCCGCCTACAACGGAACCATCGTGGTGACGGATGCAGCCACCCCGGTGCCCCCTTCGGGCAACGGTGCCACGCCACCCGCAGTGACACCGGCGGCACCAACGACGGCTTCCATTCGACTGGCGGGTGGACAGTTTTCGCCTACGACTGTCACGGTTGCTCTCGGCGGCACAGTGACATGGCTGAACGACGATGGGTCGAAGCACACGGTGACCGCCGACAACGGCACGTTCAACAGCGGCACGTTCAATGCCGGCGCAGCGTTTGCCCACACCTTCACGACTGCGGGCACGTACACCTACGGGTGCGACTTCCACGGCAACATGCGTGGCACCGTCATCGTCACTGCTGCACCCGGGACGACGCCGCCGGGCGCAGGCCCACCCGCGACTCCGGCGCCGATCACGCCAGCACCTTCGGCAGTTCCGCCCGCGCCGGCAACACCAGTCAACGGCGCCACCAACGAATCAGTGGGCATCGCCAACAATCTCTTCACCCCCTCGTCGATCACGGTGAATGCGGGCAGCACGGTGACCTGGGCCAACAGCGACGCGGTCACCCACACGGTGACCGCGGATGACCAGTCATTCACCAGCGGGCTGATGAAGAAGACGGCCAGTTGGTCGAAGACATTCGCCACGCCCGGGACGTTCGCCTACTTCTGCGAGATCCATCCGGAGATGACCGGCACGGTGATTGCCAAGGCGCAAGATGGAACCGTTCCGGCGGCCGCTCCGACAGCGCCGAACGACGCGGCTGCCACCGCGGGCACAACCAACGCAACAACCGGCGCGGGCGGCGCCATTGCTACAGGGTCGGCCGGTGCCGCAACAGGAACCATCGCCATCAGCGACACCGGCTTCACTCCAGCAAGCTTCCGGGTCGCGGTCGGCGGCACGCTGACATTCGCCAACAGAGGCAAAGCGATGCACACGGTCACGGCCGGCAACGGTTCATTCGACAGCGGGATGATCAAACCCGCTGGCACGTGGGTGCATGCCTTCACCACGGCCGGATCGTTCACGTACACGTGCATCCTGCACCCGAACATGCGCGGCACGATCGAAGTCGGTAGCAGCGCAGTCGGGCAACAGACGGAGTCCGCCGGGCCGAGCCAAGCGACGGCTTCAGTCCCGACGACGGCCGCCGCAAGCGCCGCCGACTCCGCCATCCAGCCAGTCAGTGTCGATGTCGCCGACAACGAGTTCCGGCCTGATCCGGCCATCGTCGCGGTCGGTGGCACCGTGACCTGGACCCTCGTCGGGGCCGCAGCGCACACGGTGACCGCTGACGAGCAGTCGTTCAACTCCGGGCTGCTGAAGCCAGGAGAGAGCTACGCATACACCTTCACCACGCTCGGATCGTTCGCCTACACGTGTCTGGTGCATCCGGGCATGATCGGCACGGTCGAAGTCGTCCCGCCCGAGCAGGCTGCGGTCCTGCAGACGGCGCCAACAGACGGCGGCAGTTCGCAAGCGCAGCAAGCACCGAGCCAACCGGCAACGATTGCCGCCACCGGGCCCGCAAAGAACGCAGGGCTATGGGGCGACACCCTCCTCGGAATCGCCGCCGTCTTGTTGGCCTGTTGCGCTTTGGTTCTTGCCCTCAAGTCCTTCCTGAAGGTCCTCGGCTCCAACGATCCAATCCCTCAGATCTCCGTGGTTCCGACCGACGCGCTGACGGCTAACCCGATGTAATCCCGTTGCGGGACGGAGGGCCCTTTCCAGGCCGTGACACCACGACGTACCGTAGGGATCGGGCAAAGGAGATCCCAATGAAAGCGCTCGTTGTGTACGAATCGATGTTTGGCAACACCAGGCATATCGCCGAGGCGATCGCCGAGGGATTACGAGAGTCAATCCCGACGGAACTCGCGCCTGCGCGCCACCCAGAAGCGGTTGAGCTCGACGATGTGGAACTGGTGGTCGTCGGCGCGCCGACTCACGCGTGGGGACTCAGTAGCGAACGCACCCGTGACGCGGCAGCGCAAGACAGCGCCAAACACCCCGATCATCTCCTGGATTCGAGCCCAATCGGACCCGGAGTCCGCGAATGGCTGAAGGGACAGCACGGGCGACGCGCCTGTCGCGCGGCCGCCTTCGATACACGGATCGACAAGCCGGAGATTCTCACCGGCTCTGCAGCGCGGTCGATCCAGCGTCGCCTGCGCCACGCACATTTCTCGACCTTCGCGAGTCCGCACAGCTTCACGGTCACGGCCACGGCCGGCCCGCTCGTCTCCGGCGAGATCGAGCGCGCTCGGCAGTGGGGCGAAGCGATGGGCCGCTCGATCGCTCCCCGCGCCGCGGCACGGGCGACGCCTCACAGAGCCGCTCGACGATGACGGCAGTGGTCGAGCCCGGCTCGGCGCCGATCTATCCAAGTCAGTGGGAAAGCGACGTCGTGTTGATCGACGGTGGAACCGCTCACCTCCGCCCGATCCGGCCCGAGGACATCGAACAACTCCGAGCCCTGCACAGCCGCCTGTCACCGGAATCGATCTACTTCCGATTCTTCTCGCCGATTCCTCGGGTTCCCGAGGCTCAGCTGCATCGACTGGCGGAGGTCGACTATACCGACAGGTTCGCTCTCGTCGCCGAGCTCGACGGACAGGTCGTAGCCGTAGCCAGATACGACCGAGGCAACGACGACACGGCGGCAGAGGTTGCTTTCGTCGTCGAGGACGACCAGCAGCGCCGCGGCTTGGCAACTGTCATGCTCGAACACCTCGCTGCAGTGGCGAGAAGTAACGGCATCGAACGGTTCGACGCCGAGACGCTGCCCGACAACCGGGCGATGATGGACGTGTTTCGGCATGTCGGCTTCAACGTCACCAGCCATTTCGACAGCGGGGTCATCGAAGTCAGCTTCCCGTTGGCTCCATCCGACGACCTCGACGAACACATCGAGGATCGCGAGCGCGCTGCCGTCGTCGCATCGATCAAGCGCATCCTGTGCCCATCGTCGATCGCGGTCATCGGTGCGAGCCGCACTGCAGGCACGATCGGCCACGAACTCGTACACAACCTGGTGCGCAGCGGTTTCACTGGCGCCGTGTTTCCTGTCAATCCTCAGGCCGGGTCGATCGGCGGCGTCCATGCCTATGCCAGTGTGAAGGACACGCCTGTCGCCCCTGACCTGGCCATCATCGCGGTTCCGGCAGAACGAGTTGCCGACGTGGTGTCCGAGTGCGGCGAGGCTCATGTGGGCGGAGTCGTCATCATCAGCGCCGGATTCGCCGAACTCGGAACAGACGGGCGAGCGGTGGAAGCCGCACTCGTGAAAGCCGCGAGGCGATACGGCATGCGCGTCGTCGGCCCGAACTGCATGGGCCTGGCCAACACCAATCCACTGATACAGATGAACGCGACGTTCGCCCCCGTCGACCCGATACCTGGCAACGTTGCCTTCATGACCCAATCAGGGGCGCTCGGTATCTCATTGATCGATGAGAGCGCGCGGCGAGGCATCGGGATCTCGAGCTTCGTCTCGGTCGGCAACAAGGCCGATATCTCCGGCAACGATCTACTGCGATACTGGGAGACCGACGAGTCGACTGCGGTGATTGCGCTCTACCTCGAGTCGTTCGGTAACCCTCGAAAGTTCGTGCGCATTGCCTCGCGAGCGGCGCGGATCAAGCCGATCATCGCCGTGAAGTCCGGCCGTAGCCCGGCAGGAGCCCGCGGCGCGATGTCGCATTCGGCCGCACTGGCAACCTCGGACGATGTCGCTGAGCTAGTGCTTTCGCGGGCCGGAGTGACCCGCGTCGACACCCTGGAGGAGTTGTTCGACACAACGCAGGCCTTCGCCAGCCAGCCGGCGCCGGCCGGACGGCGTGTGGCCATCGTCGGCAATGCCGGAGGACCGGCCATCTTGGCCGCGGACGCCGCAACCGCACACGGGTTGACGGTTCCCGAGCTCAGCACCGAAACGCAGGCGCGCCTTGCCGGCTTCCTCCCGGCTACCGCTGCCCTGGGCAATCCCGTCGACATCGTCGCTTCGGGATCACCCGCTGCCTTCGAGCAAGCCCTGTGCGTCGTGCTCGAGGACCCCGACATCGATGCCGTCTTGGCAATCTACGTACCACCGCTGCCCGATCGTGATCGCTCGATGCTCGATGCCATCGCCGCCGCTGCAGCCAAGCACCCCGACAAGACGATGTTGGCCACCGTGCTCGCTGGAAACGAGACGGTGCAGTTGGGTGGGCTGAAGGTTCCGACATATCGCTTCCCCGAGTCAGCAGTCCGCGCGCTCGCCCACATGGCCAGCCGCTCCGCGTGGTTGCAGTCCAACGACACGGGCGTGCCCGAGCAACTGATCGACACTGCAGAGGCACGCAAGGTGATCACCGACTTTCTGCGCGGCACTCCTGCCGGTGGCTGGCTCGACACGGCGTCAGCCGTGGCGCTGGTGGCTGCGGCTGGGTTGCCCCTGGTCGAGACTGCGATCGTCGGCGGACTCGACGAAGCAGTCAAGGCAGCCACGCGCCTCGGGTTCCCGGTGGCCCTGAAGGGCGACGGCGCTTCGATCCTGCACAAGACCGATGTCGGTGCCGTCAAGTTGTCGCTCGGCGACGAGCAGGCAGTGAGGGACGCTGGCTCGGCGATGCAGGCTGCATTGGGCGATCAGCTCGAAGGCTTCGTCGTGCAGCGCATGGCCCCGGCTGGTGTCGAGTTGCTGGCCGGTGTCGCCACCGACCCCGCGTTTGGACCATTGGTGATCTTTGGGTCTGGTGGCACAGCAGCAGAGCTGCTGAAGGACCGCGTCGTGCGTCCGGCTCCGTTGCACGTCAACGATCCGGGGCACATGGTTCGAGGGCTGCGAATCTCTCCACTGCTCGACGGCTACCGCGGCATGCCCGTGATCGATCACGTCCCGATCGAATCGTTGCTCGTTCGCCTCGGTCAGCTGGCCGACTCCATACCGGAAATTGTCGAGATCGATCTCAATCCCATCATCGCCACACCGCAGGCGCTCCACGTCGTCGACCTCCGAATTCGAGCGGTGCCCAACGTGGCACACCCTGAGCTATCTGTACGGAGGATGCGATGAGCGCAGAGCCCAACACCTCGAACGATTTGATCGTGGTAGGAGTCGACACCTCGGCGGAATCGATCGCCGCCCTGCATTGGGCAGCTCGACTGGCGTCGACCACCGGCGCCGAGCTACTCGTCGTGCACGCTGAAGGTCTGCTCGAAGAGGGCGACTACGTGCCACATGTCGACGTCAACGGCCTTGTCGCCGCCACCCTGGCAGGGACTGGGCCGGTCGCTGTTCTGACCTCGCTGGTCGAGCCAGGCCCACCGTGCGACACGCTCCTACGCGTGGCCCAGCGCTCGGGCGCACAACACATTGTCGTGGGGCACCGTGGTGTCGGCGACACTGGGTCGGATATCGGCTCGACAGCACTCTCACTGGTCTCCCGCTCAACCATCCCGGTGACGGTGGTCCGCAGCGTCGATCAGACAGTGTGATCGCCGGACTCCTGGCTCAGGCAACCAGTAGTTCGGGACCAGCCCGTGCCTTACACTTCGGCGACTTGCCGTTCCGCCAGACGGGCACGCAGGAACTTCAGCACCTTGATGTGCTTCTTCGTGTCGGCGATCACCAACTCGATCAACATTCCCCACAGGGTCGAGGTGCGTACACTGCGAATCTCGCGACGCAGACTCCGCGACGCGCGAAGGTCGGCCTTCTCGAACTCCAACAACTGATCGACCATCTTGATCGTCTCCGGTGCGACGGGGTGATAGTCGACGTGGGGAATGCCATCGGGCGCATCGCGCAACTCGGCCAGGGCCTTGATCGTCTCGATCCATTCCGAGAAGAGCTTGTGGTGCCGGGCCTCGTCCTCGCCGATCAGTTCGGCGATGAACGCCACATACGGGTGATCATCGTGAGCCAGCGCCTCGTACAGGTCGATCACGTCCTTCTCGGATTCGACGTGGGAGTTGAGGTGTTCGATCAGGACCCGGTCGCACTCGCTGAGGTCGTATGGGATTCGACTTGTGGTCATTGTCGAAGTGTCGGCTATATCGAACCAAGGCGACAGGGAACTTGGAAGTACCTTGTCGGGAACTTCGACCCTACCCATCGGGGCCCAAGTGGGGCAGGATTTCACGATGAGCGAGTTGACTGCAACGAGCCGGCACAGCGATGCGGCCAGAGCGCTGGCCTGCCTCGATCTCACCAGCCTGAACCTCGACGACACACCCGAGCGACTTGACGCGCTGTGTGATCGCGCGCTGTCGCCGGCACCCGACGTCGACCTTCGTCCTGCCGCAGTGTGCATCTATCCCCGATTCATCAAGCAGGTCAGAGCCCGTCTCGACGGAAGCGGTATCGCTGTCGCGGCAGTAGCGAATTTCCCATTGGGAACGGCACCGGTCGCGGACGTCGTCGACGAGGTCCAGCGAGCGTTGGACAACGGGGCAGATGAGATCGACGTCGTCTTCCCGTTCCGGGCCTACATGGCCGGGTCACACCTCATCGCCGGGGAGCTCGTGCAACGCATCGCCGATCTGTGCCACGACGGTGCCCGACCTGCAACCCTGAAGGTCATCCTGGAGACGGGAGTGCTGCACGACACCACCGTGATCAAAGCCGCCGCGGTGGTGGCAGCCGCCAATGGTGCCGATTTCTTGAAGACCTCGACCGGAAAGCTCGAGCCGGCCGCGACGCCCGAGTCCGCTGAGGCACTGCTCCAGGTCATCGCTGCGGCACGACTCGCAGGACAGCCGATCGGTCTCAAGGTTGCGGGGGGCGTGAAGACCGTTGTCGAGGCGGCGGGCTATCTCGAAATCGCCGATCGCTACCTTCAACCCGACGTCGCAGATCCCTCGAACTTCCGCTTCGGCGCCAGCGGTTTGCTGAATGACATCATCCGCGTGCTGGGCAGCTCCCACGACACGCAGTTGTCGTCGGAGTACTAGTGAGTCCGACGTTCCTGCCGCAGGAAATCATTCGAGCCAAGCGCGACGGTTCACGATTGACTGATGCCGAGATCGAACAGTTCATCGGTGGTCTCACCGACGGAAGCATCGGCGATGGTCAGGCCGCTGCGCTGGCCATGGCCGTCTACTTCCAAGGCATGGACATCGACGAACGTGTCGCCCTGACCAGAGCAATGTCGCAATCAGGAACAACCATGCACTGGGATCGCGCCGACCTCCACGGCCCCGTGGTCGACAAACATTCGACCGGCGGGGTTGGCGACAAGGTCAGTCTCATGCTCGCTCCACTCGTCGCGTCGTGCGGCGCCCACGTGCCCATGATCTCCGGTCGCGGCCTGGGGCACACGGGCGGCACGTTCGACAAACTGGAAAGCATTCCGGGGTACGACGCCCGACCCGACAACGACCTGTTTCACAAGGTCGTCGCCGAAGTGGGCTGCGCGATCATCGGACAGACATCAGACCTGGCGCCCGCCGACAGGCGGCTGTACGCCATTCGCGATGTGACAGCCACCGTCGAGTCCATCCCGTTGATCACCGCTTCGATCCTGGCCAAGAAACTGGCAGCGGGCCTCGATGCGTTGGTGATGGACGTCACCTTCGGCAACGGCGCATTCATGCCCGACGTTGCACAAGCCGAGGAACTGGCTCGCAGCATTGTCGACGTCGCCGGCAAGGCTGGGCTGCAGACCAATGCCTTGCTGACCGACATGAACCAGGTGCTGGGCAGCACCGCGGGCAACGCCCTCGAAGTGCGCGAGGTGATCGACTGGCTGACCGGCGACTACGACGATGTCAGGCTGACCGAGGTGGTGTTCGCGCTCGGTGCGGAGATGTTGCTGCTCGGTGGCCTGGCCGCCGACCTCGAAGCCGCGACGAGCCGCTTGGAAGCGGCTCGCGCAGATGGCAGTGCAGCGGAGCGATTCCAGCAGATGGTCACATCGCTTGGCGGACCCGCCGACCTGGTTGCCAACCCGATCGCACACCTTCGCTCGGCGCCGATCACGCAACGAGTCGTCCCCAGCCAGAGTGGATATGTGAACGCAATTGACACGCGCTCGGTCGGGTTGGTCGTGGTGGCGTTGGGCGGCGGCCGCATGCGAGTCGAAGACACCATCGACCATGCGGTTGGGCTCAGCGACATGGCTGGCCTCGGTGAGTACGTCGACCACGAGCGTCCACTCGCCGTCGTTCATGCTCGGAATGAATCCGAGGCGACGGTCGCCGCCAATGCGTTGCGTGCGGCCTGTTCGGTCGGCGATGCACCCTCGACGTCCGGCCCGGTTGTCGCCTTGCGCATCACGGCCTAGGTCTCTGGACCCCGCCCGGCCCGACGAGAAATGCGATAGCTCGGGACGAAGGGCCGTAGCAGCCACATACCGTGTTGATTGATACTTGGAAGATGCATACCCAGGCTCCGGAGGCTCCAAGCGTGCCGCGGGGAGACACCGCGCTGCCGGATGGCGCGGCGCCGGATGACTTCATGTCGATGGTGCTCGATCGCACGACGGACGGAGTCATGCTGACCGACGGCAACGGCATGATCGTGTATGCGAACTTGCCGCTTCTGCAGTTGTTCGGCTATTACGCCGAAGATTTGATCGGTCAACCCCTCGAGATCCTGTTGCCGGAGAATGTCCGTAGCCGACATCGCACCCACGTCAAGGGCTTCCAGGCAGCTCCCGCTCCACGTCCCATGGGCCGCGAGGACCTCGACCTCGTCGGTCGCCACGCCAATGGGTCAGATTTCTCCATCGATGTGCAGTTGAGCGCGCTGCCGGGGTCAACGCTCGTTGTGGCGACGATCCGAGACATGACATCACAACGACGAGCTACAGCCGACCTCGCGATCGGCAAGATCGATCTCGCCAACGCCAATGCCCGGATTGATCAGCTGCAGGCTTGTCTCGACTTCGTCATCCAGGGACTGTTCGCACTCGGCACATCGATTGCCGCTGGTGCCTCGGACGAGTCGGTGCTGAGCGAGCGTATGGCGGCAGCGCTTCATCGCATCGACCAGGTCATCGAAGCCGTGCAAAGCGGCCGTCAGGCTGTTGGTCCCTAGCGAGGAGGGACATCCGGCCCGTGACCGCGATAGACAAAGGAAGTTCGCTGACCTCATGACCACCGTCGTCGGATTGAACCACAAAACGCTCTGCAGCCTGGTCGATTGGGAGGCGCCGGTCCTCGTCAGCGCGTTCGTTCCAGTCGATTTCTCCCGCCCGCACGCCTCCGTTGCTCTGACCAAGGCCCTACGTCACGCTGCGCAGACCGCAACCACCAAGTTGACGCAGCAACACGACGTCGAGCGGGGTGCTGCCGCCGAATGGGTCGCCCCCCTGGTGGCTGAGACAATGCTCGAGAACGTATCGAGTTCAACGCGGGGACTTGCAGTGTTCCTGTCATCCGAGCGAGTCGTGCACCTGGCGCTACCGGTCGAGGTGGGCCCCGCCGTCGAGGTCGGCGCCGGCGTCGACCTGCTTCGGCTCCTTCCAGCATTCGTCGATGACGTCGAGTTCTTTGCACTGACGATCGACAAGAAGGGTGCGCGGCTGTTCAGTGGAAGCCGTTTCGAATTCCACTCGGTGCCTGTCCTCGAGATGCCGGGTTCGATCGATGAAGCGTTGTGGTACATCCGACGCGAGCCGGTCCTCAATCGGCAGAGCTCGGGCATACTCCATGGCGCTGGAGGAGGTCAGGACCTCCGCAAGGACGACGTGCGCCAGTACATCCATCTCATCGACAAGGCAATCACACCGGCTCTGCACGGTGCGCAAGCACCCCTCGTTGTCTTCGGCGTCGAATACGAGGCAGCGATGTTCATCAACCACACGCACTACCGGCACACCGTCGACATCGCCGTGTCCGGCAACCCGGAGTCGATGTCGAACGACGAATTGCACCAGCGATCATGGGAGTTCGTCCAGTCACAGGTCCAGTCGGCCGGTGACGCGCTGGAACGGCTTCGCCGGCTCGACGGCACGGGCAAGACTGCGACCGACCCCCACGAGGTCGTCGCTGCCAGCAAGAACGGGTCCGTCAGTGACCTGCTTGTGGCTCGATCGTTGACCAACGCTGGCGAAATCCGGTCACCGGCCGCAGCACGATCAACCGTCGTCACTGCCGTGAACGAGAGCCTTCGACACCGGGCGTGCATCCACGTGGTCGATGACGACGCCCTCCCGGGCGGCGCTCCTCTTGCCGCTGTGCTGAGGTACTGACATGCGCCCGGCTGCGGTGCGGATCTTCACGTGGCGGGGTATCGAGCTCCGGTCGCACTGGAGCCTTGCCGTCATCGCCGCGCTGCTGACGTGGAGCTTGGCCGACATGGCCTTTCCCGCCAATTCCGACGGCTACTCGGTGGGCGGGTATTGGATCGCCGGCGCGCTCGCGTCGGCGGCCTTCCTGATGTCGATCGTCGGCCACGAACTCGGTCATTCGGTCGTCGCCCAACGACGCGGCGTTGGTGTGCGCAGAATCACGATGTGGCTCTTCGGCGGAGTCGCCGAACTGGATCGCCGTCCGCAGAACTGGCGCGACGAGATGGCCGTGGCATTGGCCGGGCCGGCAGTCAGCCTGGCAATCGGTGCCGTGTCGGCGGCTGCGGCGGCAGTCGTCTGGACCGCCACCGGATCCGGCTTGGCTACTGCAGCACTTGTCTGGCTCGGATCGACCAACGTGATCCTGGCCGTGTTCAACATGCTCCCTGGAGCTCCCCTCGATGGTGGCCGGGTACTGGCCGCATGGCGCTGGCGGCATCACGGTTCGCCGGTACGTGCCCGCGACGAGGCGGCCAGAGCCGGCGTGACGCTGGCCCACGGCCTGATCGCCATCGGCATCACCCTGGTCTTCGTTGGTGCCGGTGGATCAGGGTTGTGGTTGGCCTTGCTTGGGTGGTTCCTCGCCGCTGCGGCACGCGCCGAGTTCGGCGATGTCGAGACCCGGCACATCCTCGATCACCTCACTGTCGGCGACGTGATGACGCCCCGTCCGGCGATGGTTCCGGAAGCGATGACGATCGACACCTTGGTGGGGTGCGTCCTGCCGAAGATTCACGGCTCGACGGTTCCCGTTGTTCGCGACGGCGAGTTGAAGGGTTTGATCACACCGGAGCACCTCCGACGCGTTGCTCCCGGCAAGTGGCGGCTGTTGACCACGGCTGACATCGCTACGCCCGGCGACAGCGTGACGACCGCCAAGCCGGACGAGCTCCTGCTCGATGCGTTCGATCGAATGGGGAACGACGAACGACGAATCGTCGTCGTCGACGATTCAGGTCACGTCGTGGGGCTCGTCACACCCACCGACCTGGCACGCACGATCCGCCTCGGCCGACTGCGTGAGGCACTCCGGGTCTGAACCTGTCGCACCATTCGCCGAGCCAAAAGGTGTCCTGCTCCTGGACCTTCGTGCCCTGGCGACGGAGGCCAGAGCGGCGCACACTGCGACTATGGGGAGACGTGCACAACGCGCTCAATGGAAGGAGCCGACATGAAGGTCAAGGACATCACCGTGCGGCCGCCGGTCACGGCCCCGGCGGAGACGACCATCCAACGCGCAGCTCGATTGATGGCCAGCGAGGCCGTCGGATCGCTGATCATCGCCGACGGCGACCAACTGCTCGGCATTGTCACCGATCGAGATCTCGTCGTCAGGGCAGTCGCTCGGGGTTTGCCAGTCGACACTCGCGTCGACGACATCATGACCATGAACGTCATCGCTCTCGACGTCGACACCGACGTACGCGATGCAATACGAGCCTTCGGCAATCACGCCGTGCGACGGTTGCCGATCGTGCAGGACGGCAGGCTCGTCGGCCTGCTTGCTCTCGACGACCTGATCGTCGCTCTCGCCGGCCAGTTCGGAGAGGTGACGCAGGGTCTCACAGCCCAATTGCTGTTCCCGCACGCCTTCGACGAACCGAGCCATCCGGCGCACGTGGAGTGACGCGACCTTCCAGCGGGGACCTTGGTCCTTGGTAACGGCCACAATATGTGGTCCCATAGGGGGATGGACGAAGTTCCCCAGAAGATCACGGTGTTCCTCCTCGATGATCACGAGTTGGTCCGGGAGGGCGTTCGGCAGCTCTTGGAGGCCGACGGCACCATTGAAGTGGTCGGCGAGGCGGCCACATGCGCCGATGCCGTTGCCCGTATTCGGGCGACTCGACCCCAGGTCGCCGTCCTCGACGTGCAACTGCCGGACGGAAGTGGCGTGGAGGTCTGCCGCGACGTGCGCAGTCTGCGCCCAGATCTCGTGTGTCTGATGTTGACCTCGTTCTCCGACGAAGAGGCACTCTTCCAGTCGGTGATGGCAGGCGCGGCGGGCTATGTCCTCAAGCAAATCCGAGGTAACGACCTCGTATCCGCAGTACACCGTGTGGCGCGTGGCGAGTCACTCATCGACCCCGCTGTAACTGGGCAGTTGCTCGAACGACTGCGCAACCCGCATCAAGATCAAGACCCGCGGCTGGCGGCCTTGACCGATCTGGAACGAACGATCCTCGACTACGTAGCGGAGGGTCTGACCAATCGACAGATTGCCAGCAAGGTCAACCGTGCCGAGAAGACGGTGAAGAACTACATGTCGTCGATCCTGATGAAGCTGGGCATGACCAGAAGGACCGAGGCCGCCGTCTTCGCCGTCCGGGCCAAGACGGAGCAATGATCAGCTGATCACCGTGACCGCGTGACCCTGGTGACCTTGGATCGAGGCACGATCCAACGTACCTCTGTGCCTCGAGGATCGCCCACGGAGAACGAGGCTTCGCCCCCAAGTCGCACGGCCCGCTCGCGGATGTTTCGAAGTCCGAGCCCACCGGTCTGTTCCGTCCTGGCCGCGGTGAAGCCGACGCCATCGTCGGTAACGATGAGGGTCACGGCGTCGGCTCCGACATCGAGCGACACCTCCGTCTTCGTCGCTTGCGCATGCTTGGCGACGTTCATCAGGCTTTCCCGCAGCACGGCCAGGAGCTCGGAACCAAGCTCGCTGGACACGTTGCCGAGGATGCCTCCGAGCCGCAGGGTCGGGCGGTGCCCCAGCAGGCGAGCGGCCTCGTTGATACTGGCGCTCAACGCTGCAGCCAACCCGCTGTCGAGCTGAGTCGGGCGGTGCAAGGTGAAGATCACTCCGCGAATCTCCCGGATCGCCTCGTCGATCTCATCCACCACGGACGACACCCGCTCCGTCGTATCCGGACGATCGGTCGATGCCTGCAGATGCAATCCGGCTGCGAACAACCGTTGGATGACGCTGTCGTGGAGCTCCCGAGCGATGCGGTCGCGGTCGTCCAGCACTTCGAGGCGAGACGTGGCCTCTTGGAGCTGTGCCGAGGTCTCCAGACGCTCGGTGACATCGCGCACCGTCGCCACCGTTGCGGCGATCTCGCCGCTGAGAGGACTCAGAGCGATTTCTACAGGCACCTCGTGGCCGTCCCGGTGCAACGCGGCCAACAACAGCCCTCCGCCCATAGGTCGAGCCTTCGGGTTGTCGGTGTATGTCGTTCGATGAGAACGATGGCGCGTATGGAGCCGGTCCGGAATCAGCACCTCGATCGGCTGGCCGACGAGATCCGATGGTGGCCATCCGAGCATGTCGGAGCTATGCGTATTGCAATACAGGATGATGCCGTCGTTATCGACGACCACGACCATCTCCGGAATGCTCTCGAACAACGCCCAAGGGTTCAACGACGCGTTACTCACATGGCAGTTTCTAGCCCATGTTGGCAGCGTCGGCTAGCTGCGACGCCGGGGATTCGTGGCGAAACCGATCATGATCATGCAGATGCCGAGCTCCAGCGGTTCGGATCACAGCGACAGGGCACAGCGCGCCGTACACCACCGTCCGGCTGACCGAACCGAGCAGGACCGAACGCAATCCACCTCGTCCACGTGAGCCGACGACGATCAAGTCGGCACCGATCCCCTCCTGCAACAGGGCCTCCGCCGGCGTGTTCTCACACAGCGTTGGGTGCACAGCTACCTCGCCGTCGGTCACCCGCTTCCTCAGCGAATCGATGCTCGATTGCAGCTCCTTGGCGGCTTCGAGCTCCAACGGCTTGCGGATTTCGCGCATCGAATTGCGTGAAACCGTGTAGGGATAGATCCAGGCGTGAACGACCTTCAGTTCTGCTCCAGTCGCGAGAGCCTCGTCGTATGCCCATTCGAGCGCACCCAACGATTCCGGCGAACCGTCGACGCCGACAACGATCTTGTTCATCGTGTTGCCGGCGCCGGCCGGCGACTTGAAGGGCACCACGATCACCGGGACGTGAGCCCGATGCGTCACCCCCGTTGTGACCGAGCCGATCAGTCCGTAGAGCATGCCGGAATGGCCGGTGGCTCCGACAACGATCTCGTCTCCCGCGACCGCGGACCCGGTGATGCCAACGATCGGCGACGACATCGGGGCTGTACCGAGGACGACGAGCCGCGGGTCGATTGCCTCCACGATCTCCGTTGCCTGCCCGATCACTGCTGCGGACTCCGCTTTCAGTACCTCGACGTCGATCGAGCTCGGATAGATGGCGCCGTCAATGCCACCCAACGCAGGGACCGTGTAGCACGACACGAGCAGCAACTCCGCGCCGCGACGACGTGCCTCGTAGGCCGCCCACCGCAACGCGTCGAACGATGGTTCAGACCCGTCGACGCCGACAATGATCTTCATCGTCATAACGTCATTGTCTTGCCCTGCGGTGCCCGGCAACAGGGGAAAAGGTCCTAGCCCTCTACGGCACCTCGGCAGGTTCAGGCCTTGGCGATATCGATCACGAGGCGGGGGGGATTGTCGAGGGTTGCCACCTCGAACGGCCGCGGCCGGTCCAACCCGATGGCCCACAGCGTCACACTCTCGAAGTTGCCGAGCATCACCAGTTCCTTGATGTGCGACACATTGGTCGGCGCGATGCGCGTCGGCCCCTGGTAACCCTCACCTTCCATGTTGGTCATCCATGACTCGACGGTGACCACGATGAAAGCGGCGCCGGCGACATCGACCGGCTCGCCTCGCGGATCGTCCGTCAGCGGAGCCGCCTCGTATCGCACCCACCAGCCCGGAAACTCACCGGTGCCCTGGAGTTCGAGTACGAAGCGCTCGCTACATGGCTGAACCCCGGTGCGGACATCTGCGCCCACCAGGCCCGACAGCCGCCCGGGGAACCCTTCGGACTGAATGTCGGTTTCGGTGAACACCGGACACGCGATCGTCGTTGTCGTTGTCGTTGTCGTGACCGCTGCCGAGGTTGTCGAAGCCTCATCCGTCGTCGTCGAGGCTGTCGTCGAGGCTGTCGTTGTGGTTGTCGCAGTGCTTGTCGTTGTCGGGAGGCTCGTCGACTGACTGTCACCACACGCGCCGACCATGACCACGAGCAGGACAGCACACCAACGTCTCATGAGCCGACTTTCATCCTCATCCACGACGCCGAGTTGTGGAAGTTGGCGACGGCGCTGCCGGGCGCGCAGATCGTGTCGCACGCGGCGGCAACATCGGCTGAGATGGTCATGTCCATCACCGGCAACAGATGCTCCAGCTGCTCGACAGATTTCGGACCGATCAGCGGTGCGACGACGGCCGGCTGGTTCATCACCCAGGCGATGGCAAGCTGCGCCGGATCGATGCCCACTTCGCGCGCCACGCGCACGAACTGGTTGCCGGCCTCGACCGCTTTCTGGTTGACCCGGTCCGCGTAGATTCCGCCGCGCAGCGAGGCGCGAGATCCCTCGGGCCGAATGTTGTCGTCGGCGTAACGGCCGGCGAGCACGCCCATCGCCAGCGGCGACCATGGCAGCAGTCCCAATCCATACCGCAACGCCATCGGCACCAACTCGTTCTCGACACGCCGATCGAGCAGGTTGTACGGCGGCTGCTCGGTCACGAACGGCACAAGTCCCTTCAACTCGGCCAGCAACACACCCTCGAGCACCTTCCACGCCGGAGCTGTCGAACTCCCGATGTAGCAGACCTTGCCCTGATGCACCAGGTCGGTCAGCGCGCCGAGCGTCTCGTCGATGGGCACCTCGAAGTCGGGACGATGCAGCTGATACAGGTCGATGCGATCGGTCTGCAGACGACGTAACGATTGCTCGCAGGCGCGCATGATGTGCAGTCGCGAGTTGCCGCGATCGTTGGGTCCAGGTCCGGTGGGGTAGTGCACCTTCGTGGCGATCACGACCTCGTCGCGCCTTCCACTCTCGGCAAGCACCCGACCGATCACCCGCTCGGCCTCGCCGGCCCCGTAGCTGTTCGATGTGTCGATGAGGTTGATGCCACCGTCCAGCGCGCGGATGATCATGCGGCTCGATTCGTCCTCTGGCGTCGGATTCAAGATGTTGTCCGTTCCGAGTGCCAGCGGTGCGACCAGCGCCCCCGTGCGACCGAGCCGTCGATGTTCCACGCCTACCTCGCTCCGTATCCGGCGTCGACGCTGACCATGGCGCCGGTCATGTAGCTGGCATCGTCGGATGCCAGGAAACAGACAACACGGGCGATCTCGTCGGGGTCGGCAAGCCGGCCCATGGGCACCGAGGCTGCGATCGCCGCCAGCAGTCGATCCGTGACCGCCTCCGACCGCTCGGACTGCAGCATCGGTGTATTGACCTCACCCGGACACACGGCGTTGACGCGGATTGCCTCGGCGGCGTGGTCCATCGCCAGTGCACGCGTCAAGTTGTGTACAGCGCCCTTTGACGCGCAGTATGCGGCAACACCCGCTGCGCCGAGATCACCCCAGATCGAACCGAAGTTGACGATCGCTGCCCCGGCATGCGGCTTCATCACCCGCAGCGCAGCCCGGCACATGAAGAAGGTGCCGGTGACGTTGACACCCATGATTCTCGCCCACTGCTCGTCGGTGGTGTCCTTGCCGCTGGCTCGCACGATCACCCCGGCAGCATTCACGAGCACGTCGAGACGGCCATGGTGGCTCATTGCCGCGGTGACTACACCCTCGCAGAACTCCGAGTTGGCAACATCGCCGACGATCGTGGCTCCACCGATCTCGCCGGCGACCGTCTTGGCGAGGCTGGCGTTGCGGTCCACGATCAGAACGTGGGCACCCCCATCAGCCAGGCGGCGTGCCGTTGCGGCGCCCATGCCGGAGGCTCCTCCAGTGACGATCGCTATACGTCCTGCAAAGTCCATAGACACAATCTTGACTCATTGCGTGTGCGACCGCGCCTATATCCGATTCATGTGGCGGAGGATAGGACGAGCGTTGTTGGCTACTGCGTGCGCCGGCGGGACTGCCGTGGACGATCAGGGACTTCGCACCCGGCGGCCGGTACACATCGCTGCCTGGCTACGTCGCACATGCTGACAGCGTCATCATCAGCAAGGGTGGTTTGACGCCAGGTGTTCACTCTGTGGCCGGCGACGTCACGAACCTGCCGACGCCGCTGTCTGGCGGTGGCTCATGTCGATCCCGGTGCCGCCTCAACTCGTTAGGGGCCGAACTAGCATTGGCGGATGAGCTCAGCGCTTGTCGACCTCGGTCGGGCCGATGCCGACATCACGGATCCCGACACGTATGTCGCCGGTGTTCCGTACGCGACATTCCAACGCCTGCGCGACACTGACCCGGTCAGCTGGTGGCCCGAGCACGATGGCGGCAAGGGGTTCTGGGCGATCACTCGCTACGACGATCTGCTGCACGTCAGCCGCAACGTCGAGACGTTCTCGAGCGCGCAAGGCATCACCCTCGAGGAGATGGACCTTGACGACTTCGAGGCAAGGCGCAACATGCTGGAGTACGACCCGCCGCAACACACGCGATACCGCCGACTGGTGTCGAAGCCGTTCAGCCGCCGCGAGGTGTACGCCTACGAGAACGGTATCCGGCTGTTGGCCCGTGCCGTGGTCGACGAGGCACTCGACAGCGGTGGTGAGTTCGACTTCGTCGAGCGGATCGCCAAACAACTGCCGATGCGCATGCTGGGTGCTCTGCTCGGCGTTCCCGAGAAGGATGGCAATTGGTTGGTCGAGCGTGGCGACGCCCTGCTCGGCAACTTCGATCCCGAGTTCACCGACCATCCGCTGGGCTTGACCGACACCGACGAGTTCAAGTCGATCCCGTTCCGCTCGCCCGCGGCGCTCGATCTATATCGCTACGCCGAACGTCAGGCCGCCCAACGTCGCAGCAGCCCGACCGACGACGTGATCAGCGACATCCTGGCACCAACGATCGACGGCGACCGGTTGACCGAACGCGAGTTCAAGAACTTCTTCGTGCTCTTGGTCAGCGCCGGCAACGACACCACCCGCTACACGATGGCGGCGGGCATGAAGGCGTTGATCGAACGCCCCGATCAGCTTGCCGAATTGCGCGACTCGGTGATTCGCGGAGAGACGGCACTGATGGAATCCGCTGTCGAGGAGACCCTTCGTTGGGCAACCGTGACGATGCATTTCCGACGCACCGCGACGACCGACGTCACCCTCCACGACCGACTGATCAGGCGAGGAGACAAGGTGGTGATCTGGTTCAACTCAGCCGACTTCGACGAGCGTCAGTTCACCGACCCGTACACATTCGACATCCACCGCGCACCCAACGATCACGTCGCCTTCGGCCGGATGAGTCCGCATCTGTGCCTGGGTGCTCAGCTGGCGCGAATGGAACTGAGGGTCGTCTTCGAGGAGCTGTTGCCGAGGATCACCGGGGTGCACCTGAACGGGCCGATCGAGCGGTTGCGATCCAATTTCATCAGCGGCATCAAGCGGTTGCCCATGTCAGTGACCGTGGCATGAGTCGCCGACCACTGATCGGTCTGTCCGGTCGGCGCTGGCCCGTCGAGCGTGTGCCCCATCTGCCACAGGGTGCGCTGCACGGCGAGGAAGTCGACCTGCATCTCAGTGAGTATCCCAAGGGGATCTCTGCTGTCGGTGGGTTGCCGGTGCAGCTCACGCGCGACGCAGATCCGACCGACATCGTCAGTCGTCTGGACGGATTGGTCATGACCGGTGGCGCCGATCCTGATCCGTCGCTGTACGGAGAGGATCCGCACCCCGAACTCGGCGAGATCGAACCAGGACGCGACGAATGGGAGCTGGGTTTGATTCGCGCCGCTCTCGACCGGCGACTCCCGATGCTGTGTGTGTGCCGGGGCGCGCAACTTCTCAACATCGCGCTCGGCGGCACATTGGTACAACACCTCGAGGAATCCGACACCCACGCACTGTGGACCACCTCGCGCACCGATCGGTGCCACGTCGTGCAAGTCAGCGTCGGCAGCCGACTGGAGTCCCTGTACGGCACGGAGGTCGCAACGAACAGCCTTCACCATCAGGCAGTTGGTCGGCCCGGCAGCGGCGTGAACGTCACCGGGACTGCCGAGGATGGAGTGATCGAAGGCTTCGAACTCGACGGACGACCCGAGGTGCTGGCAGTGCAATGGCACCCCGAGATGCTCGCCGAGCAACCCGACCCCGCCTTCGCCTGGCTGGTCGACGAGGCCCGCCACTTCTCCAACGCATCCTGACCGAGTGTTTCGCGCCACCCCGTGTGTGCCCAAGACACTCGTTCGGGCCGAGTCGGGCCGGAAACACTCGGATGGTTAGAGGTCGATGGCTTCAATGGTGCGCAGGATGGTGCGCAGCGACCGGGCCAGATCGTCCCGTTCGGATTCTGTGAGTGCCTGTGTGACCAGGGATTCGTGACGATTGAACGCCGGCATGACATCTCCCACCACGCTGCGGCCCTTGGGCGTCAGCGACACCAGGATTCGTCGACCGTCGGCACGATCATCTTTGCGTCGCAACAGCCCGCGCCCCTCCAGCGTCTTCATCACGCCGGTCAGCGTCGCCGCGGTCACGCCGGCCTCGGCTGCCAACGATCGAGCGTCCATGTCGCCCCACACCCTCAGCACGAACAGCGTGGTGAAGGCGCTCCACGACAACTCGTGGTGGGCGAGCACGCCGCTCTCCATGTGATTGCGCACGGCTGTAGCAGCGCGGAAGATGTTCGACACAGCAGCCAATGACCGCAGATCAAGATCGAGATCGCTGAACGCAGCCCCGACATCGCGTTCGGCTCGCACCAGATCGCGATCGTCATCGCTGGCGAACAACAGTGGCATCAGCTGGCCTTCATCAGCGCCAGTTCATCAGCGATCACTGTGTGCACTTGATCACGTAGCACCGCCACATCGTCGAGCGTCAGCCCGGCGGTCTCGATCGGTTGCAGCACGCGCACCTCGGCATCGGTCACGCCGAATCGCCAGTCACCCTTCTGTAGGGCCGGGTGCGTGCCGTCGAGGACCAACGGGATGATGGGTGTGCCTGTCTCGATAGCCAGACGGAATGCGCCATCTTTGAACTTCTGCAACTCACCGTCGCTGCTTCGCGTCCCTTCCGGAAAGATCATCACACTCACATGCTTCGACAGCCGGTCCTTGCACGAATCCATCGCCGCGATAACCGAGTCGCGCTTGCCGCGAATCAGCTTGATATCACCCGACATTCGCATCAGCCAACCGACCAGTGGATATTTGAAAAAGTCGGCCTTCGACAGCCACTTCATCTCCCATGGCAACTGCGAGATCAACAGGATGTCGACGAAGCTCTGATGGTTGGCGACCACGATGTACGGGCGTCGTGGATCACTGATCTTGACGCCCGACGTGCGAAATCTCCACAACGGATTGAGCCACTGGTGAACGACTGTCAGCTTGCGGAAGAGATAGCCGGCCGCGTACCGACCTTTGTCGAACGGCGCCGTGACAAAACGCACGACCGCGACCAGCGGCACCCACACGATGATGACCACGCCGAGCATCAGCCACGCCCACAACGACAGAACGGTTCGAACGACCGGATTGCCCAGCAATCGGAGACGAAGAGAGGGAGCGGCCATGGCCACATCGTGTCATGGATCAAGGCAGGTGCGCACATAGCCTCTCCTCGTGCGACGACCATTGCTGGTGGGCCTTCTCGTGATCGTTGGGTGCAGTTCATCGTCGGCTGTGCTGCCGCCAGCGGTGCAGGGCGTGGTCGATTTCGGCACGCAGACGAGATGGGTGACCAAGGGCAACGATCCTTGGGAGGTCTTTGTGTGTCACGTACCAGCCGACAGCCAATCGGTCGTGTACGCCGGGTTGCCATTGCGACTACCGCTGGAACTCGACACGCTGTCGGCGATTCTCGACGACAAGGTCGGCGACTACTTCGATACGTTGTCGCACGGCGCGTATCGTCCGCGGTTCACCTCGGGTGGCGAGGTGACGATCGGTGCAACGGACGAACCACAGGCATGCGTCGACCTGGCCCTCGCGGCGTCGAGCACGAACGCCACCGGTGTGATCGCGGTTGCCGATGCAGAACACAACGCCACGCAGCCGGGCGGCTTCGGCAACCCTGGCGGCGCTTGCACGGCACCACCATGTGCCGCCTCGGCGACCCGACGATCGGCGTACGTCGGCGCGGCAGACTTCAGCTCGCAGTGGGGTGACCAGCCGCCGATGGACCTGATCGAGCATGAAGTTGGGCATGCGCTCGGTTGGCCGCACAGTGGCTACGACGAATCGTTGAGCGAACCAAATCTCAGCGCCCTCGACGTCATGAGCAATAGCGCTGCACCGCGATCCGTGATCCCCGGTCGTCGTGACGCTCCCCAAACCTTGGCAATCAACCTGCTGGCCGCCGGGTGGCTGCCAACAGAGGCCGTAGCGGTGATCCCTCCATCCGGCGGCACGGTCGCGCTCGCAGCATCCAGCGGCTCGTTGGGCACTCGCATTGCTGTTGTCGAACTCGACGACCACAGATTCATCACCGTCGAGCTACTGACCGCCGACGGGTTCAACGACCACCTCCCGGCGACTGGTGTGGCGGTCCATCTGATCGAGGGCAGCGACGCGACGCGAACGCAGACCCCACTCATCGGCCTTGCACCATTCGACGACCTGCTCACGCCCGGAGAGACCTTCACCGGCAACGGATGGGTCGTGTCGGTGGCAGCGGGGTGGCGTACGACAGTACAACCGGTCGCGGAAGTGCCTACTGTGAGTAGCTGATGGCGTCGGATACCGATGATCTCTTCGCTGCGGCGCTTGCCGTGCAGGCCAACGCACACGCACCGTATTCACGCTTCCGCGTCGGTGCTGCGGTGCGCACTGCCAGCGGACGGGTCTTCTCCGGTTGCAACGTCGAGAACGCTGCGTATCCCCAGGGATCGTGCGCCGAGGCCGGGGCAATATCAGCCATGGTCGCAGCAGGCGAGAGCGTGATCGTCGCTGTGCTGACCGTGTGCGACGGCGAAGCCATTGGCACCTGTTGCGGCGGCTGCCGCCAACGTCTGCGAGAGTTCGCTGCTGGGAACACTCCTGTCTACGCCGCAGGACCGGATGGAGTCCGGGCGACGTTCACGTTGGATGAGCTGCTACCACACTCGTTCGGTCCCGAGCATCTCAGCGAGTTTCAGCAATAGAAACGGAGTAATCATGACCCAGATGACTATGACGAGGACTCGAATGCGCTCGCGGGTCGTCGTCGCAAGTGCCTGTCTGTTGGTGTTCATTGCTCCGGCTTGCAGCGATAGCGATAGCGACAGCACATCCGGAGGAGCCGACACGGTCGCCGAAGGTGCGGTCGGTACGCCACCCGCCCCCGGGCTGACGATTTCGGGCAACAGTTTCTCGGCCGCGTCGGTCACCGCCGCAACGGAGTTCGCCATCACCAACAACGACGGCGTGGGTCACACGGTCACCGACGACGCGGGTTCGTTCGACGTCGCCGTGGCGGGTGGTGCCAGCGAGCCACTCACGATCCCGACACCGGGCACCTACCAGATCCACTGCGAGATTCACGGTTCGATGCGCGGCACGATCACGGTCGCATAACCGACCTACGCTCTCGGGCGTGTCGTCACAGCGCCTTCCCTATCTCACCGCCAAGCTGCAGGGCTTCGGCACCACGATCTTCGCCGAAATGAGCGCCCTTGCCATGGCAACGGGAAGCGTCAATCTCGGCCAGGGGTTCCCCGATACCGACGGGCCGCGAGAGGTGCTCGACGCCGCGATCGCAGCGATCAACGCCGGTGTCAACCAGTACCCGCCGGGCCCCGGAATGGCTGTGCTACGCGAGGCCATCGCCACTCATCAGCAACGGTTCTACGGATTGCAGTACGACCCCGACTCGGAGGTGTTCGTCACGACCGGGGCGACCGAGGCACTTGCCGGGTCGTTGATGGGACTGCTCGACACCGGCGACGAGGTCGTGCTGTTCGAGCCGATGTACGACAGCTACCAAGCGTGTATCGCCTTGGCCGGGGCCGTTGCCAGACCGGTCACCCTTCGACCACCGACCTACCGCTTCGATCCCGACGAACTGCGCACCGCGATCACGCCGAAGACCAAGCTGATGCTGATCAACACACCGCACAATCCGACCGGCCACGTACTGAACGTGGAAGAACTTCAGCTGATCGCCGACCTCGCAATCGAACATGACTTGATCGTGATCACCGACGAGGTCTACGAGCACCTGGTGTTCGACGACGCCAAGCATGTGCCGGTGGCGACGCTGCCCGGCATGCGCGATCGCACGCTGGTCATCTCCAGCGGCGGCAAGACCTTCAACACCACCGGGTGGAAGATCGGCTGGATATGCGCACCACCGGCGCTCCTAGCCGCGGCGCGAACCGCCAAGCAGTTCCTCACCTACGTCAGCGGTGCGCCCTTCCAGCCGGCAATCGCCGTCGGCCTCGGCCTGCCCGACTCGTTCTTCACCGAGTTCGCCGCCGACATGCAGTCGAAGCGCGATCGACTCCTACCCGGTCTACACGCTGCCGGTTTCACGGTGTACCCGACGCACGGCACCTACTTCGTCACGGTCGACATCCGCCCGGTGCAACCCGATGGCGACGGTATGGCCTTCTGCCGCGCGCTCCCTGGCCGTTGCGGGGTGGTCGCGATTCCCAACGAGGTGTTCTACGCCAACCGACACGAAGGACGACACCTGGTGCGGTTCGCGTTCTGCAAGCGTCCGGAGGTGCTCGACGAAGCGGCCGAACGCCTCGCCAAACTTGCCACCGGATAGTCTGCGACGATGCGCGTCGCCGCGATTCAACACGACATCGTCTGGTGCGATCGGGACGCCAACTTCACCCACCTGGCACCACTGATTGCCGGCGCCGCAGCAGCCGGCGCCCGACTCATCCTGCTCAGCGAGACGTTCTCCACGGGCTTCGCCACCGATCGAGACGATCTCGGTGAACCCGAGGGTGGACCCTCTTCACAGTTCCTGGTCGAACAAGCCCGTATGCACGGGGTGTGGGTCGCCGGATCATGTCCGGAGATCACCGTTGAGGCGCCCGCAGACGATCAGCGGCCGCACAACACACTCGTGCTAGCCGCGCCCGACGGCACACAGCACCGCTACCGCAAGATTCACCCGTTCACGTATGGCGGCGAGACAAAGCACTTCCGGGCGGGCGATCGGTTCGTCACTGTCGACGTCGAAGGACTGCGTGTCACCTTGTTCGTCTGCTATGACCTTCGCTTCGCCGACGAGTTCTGGCAGTTGGCCGACAACACCGATGTGTATCTGGTACCGGCCAATTGGCCCGAAGCTCGACGGCTGCCGTGGATGGCGTTGCTGCAGGCGCGAGCGATCGAGAACCTCGCGTATGTGATCGGCTGCAACCGTGTTGGCACCGGCAATGGGCTGCCGTACAGCGGCGACTCGAGGATCATCGATCCACTCGGCGAGGTGCTGGTAAGCGCATCGCAAACCGAGAGCATCCTGCTGGCTGATATCAGCGCGGAACGCGTCGCCGTCGTTCGGGATCGTTTCCGCTTCCTGCAGGACCGTCGATAGCGCCGATGGACGCGGCGACGGTCCCCGATCTGCTGCTCGGGTGCTGGAGGAGAGCGTGGATCGAATTCTCCGACGGAACCATCGATGACACCAGCATGGTCCTGTGGCTACAGACCGAATCGTTGATGGTCGATGTGCGCATTGCCGGTGACCGTCCCGACATGTCGAGTCGAGCGGGTCTGCACGCGTGCACCGTCGACGAACTCCACGCCATCGCTTCGAGCGATGCGAGCAGCGGATTCACAGAGTGCACACCGATTGTCCTTGCCGATGGCGTGCGGTCGGCGACAGCCTCGTGGCACACCCGCGGGCACGGCGTGAACTTTCAGCCGGTATCGGCATTCCCCGAGCCGGGACTACTGACCTGGAACGACGACGCGACGGTGATGATCGAACGCGCGCCCAGCGGTGTCTACGTCGAGGAATGGCGGCTCGTGCCCGGAAGTCGCCGGCCGCTCGATGTCACGGCTGTCGGTAACGCGGCGGTGTATCGGGCCGGTGACGTTGCCGTGTTTGTCCGCGACCGCGTTATTCCCATTCCCCGTCTGGCACGACTTCCCGAGTTGCTCGACCAGTACGTCTCCGACCGACCGATGATGCTGGCGTTGCTCGACTGCGAATTCAGCGTGGCGGAGCCGAGCGGCACGAACTGGACAATCACCGCGTCGACGCTGCCATGGAGAGAGGGCAAGGTGCTCGATGTCGAACTGGCCTGAGTCGGTTCGGGCTGAACTCGCGGATCATGCTCGGCTGCCGTTCGACGAAGCTCGCATGCTGCCCTCCGCCGCGTACACGTCGCCCGAGGTGCTCAGCGAGGAGCACCGCCGAATCTTCTCCACCGAATGGATGTGCGTGGGCCGCACGGCCGACCTGCCGGGTTGCGGCGACTACGTAACGGCCGAGATCCCTACGGCGGAGTCGGCACACGAGGGCGAGCACCGCTCGATCATCGTGGTACGCGGCGACGACGGGGCGATCTCCGCCCTCGACAATGTGTGCGCTCACCGCAGCTCCGCGTTGCTCAGCGGCTGCGGCCGCGAGGCGCGCATCACCTGCCCCTACCACGCCTGGGTGTACCGGCTCGATGGCCAGTTGATCGGCGCGCCCTACATGAACCGAACCGTCGACAGCAATGGCAGCGCCTTCGATCCCGCCGACCATCGGCTCACCTCGTTGCGGCTCGAGGAGTGGGAAGGATTCCTGTTCGTCACCCAGGATCCCAGTGCGGCCCCGCTCGGCCAGAGGTTGGCAGGGCTCACCGATGTCGTGAGTCGCTATCAGATGGCTGCGTACGTGCCGGTTCATCAGCAGGTCGACGTGTGGGACACTAACTGGAAGCTGCTCTACGAGAACTTCATGGACGCGTATCACGTGTTCAAGGTGCACAGGAACAGCTTCGCCAAGAATGGCGACAACACCCTGCAGACCACGATGCACGCCGGCACCGACCACTTCGCGTACCACCTGGTCGGCCACGACGCCGACGCAACATCGGGCGTTGCCCACCGGTCCAACACATCGCTGACGGGCGATTGGCGACACACCATCGTGCTGGGTGCGGCGTTTCCGACGCATGTCATGCAACTGCAGCCCGATTGGCTCTGGTACCTGCAGCTCAGCCCGTTGGGTGTCGATCGGGTGCGGATCCGTTGGGACGTCTCGGTGGTGCCCGAGGTTCTCGCCGACCAGGCTGACCCCGCCGCCTATGTCGCCGACCTGCTCGACCTACTGAACGTGGTCAACGCAGAGGATCGACCGATCGTGGAGGGTGTCTTCCGCAGCGTTCGGCCAACTATGACCCGCGGCCCGCTGTCGTACCTCGAGCGCAATGTCTATGACTTCGACCGGTACATCGCCAGATCACTCGCGGGCGGGGCACGCGGTGCCTGATGGTCTGCTATCCCTATCTATTGACTTCTTCGAACGACCAGGAGGTGTGCGATGTACAAAGCAGCAGCACGGTGGATGATCCGCCGGGCGGTACGCCAGACCAACGGCGGCGACTACCGGCTCGCCCTGTCGATGTTCGCCGAGGACGCGACGCTGTCTTTCCCGGGCGACAACTCGTGGGCCAACCAGCACCGCCCTACCCAACTCGGCCCCGAGGCATTCGCGACCCATCGGGGGCGCACCGAGATCGAGGCATTCCTGCAGCGCTACGTCGGTGAAGGTATCCAGATGGTCGTCGACGACATCTTGGTCAATGGCCCGCCATGGAACACGCGCGCCGCGGCCCGCGTCCATCACTCGATCAATGGCCCGGACGGCACCGACGTCTACGCCAATCGCGCCGTGCTGTTCGTCACCACCCGGTGGGGCAAGATCCGCTGCCAGGAGGACTACGAAGACACCGAACGGGTCGCCGCCTGCGACCGCGTGTTGGCAGCACGCTCGCAGTAGGCGGATCATTGATGCCGTGAGTACCAACGGATTCGATCATCTGTACGTGGAGACGCACGACTGGAGCAAGGCAGTGGCATTCTGGCAACGCCTCGGCTTCGTCTTGGACTTCGACACGGGTCATGGCTCGGGCATGTTGAGTCATCCAGCCGGGGGGCCCACCGTCTTCCTGGCCGAGCAGTCGATCGAGGATCCGCTGGCCACCGAGGTGTACCTCGCTGCCGGCGCCGACTTCGTGGCGCCGGACGGAGTCGACGTCGTCAGTCCGTTCCGTGACACCCACTGGGGAACCAAGGTGATGGTGATCCAGGATCCCGATGGTCATCGCTTCCGGATCCAGGCGCCAATCGACTGAGGCGCGATCGTTTGGCGGCCGGTACTCTTCGAACATGTCCACGGTTCGTACGCTGGCCGAGTTGGAAGCGTTGTACGAAGCGCCCGTGCCGACGTCGGTGATCAAGGAAATCGACCACCTCACCGACCTACACCGCGGCTACATCGACGCCGCGCCGTTCGTCGTTGTGGCCACGTCGGGCCCTGGAGGCCTTGATTGTTCGCCGCGTGGCGACCCGCCCGGATTCGTCAGTGTGACCGACGAACGGACGTTGCTGCTGCCCGATCGGCGTGGTAACAATCGGCTCGACACGCTGCGCAACCTTGTTGTCGATCCACGGATCGCGCTGCTGTTCCTGGTCCCCGGTATCGGCGTGACGCTGCGGGTCAACGGCACGGCCGAACTGTCCACGGACGCCGCGCTTCGGCACTCGTTCTCCATCCACGACAAACCACCGACAACGGTCATCGTCGTCACCACGACATCGGTCTACACGCAATGCCCGAAGGCCCTGATCCGATCGCACCTCTGGGATCCGTCCCGATATCGGCAGCCGTCCGAACTCCCAACGCCGGGCGAGATCCTGGAAGCCATCACTGCCGGTGCGTTCGACGGCAAGGCCCACGACGCCGCATATCCCGAGCTGGTGCGCCAGACCATCTACTGACTCGTGATCCAACCCACGCCCTGCCTCGAATGCGAGCCGCAGCCCAGCATTAGGGTGGCGAGAGTTTGACTGAGAGGGGGCCCAGTGGGCCGCATAGTTTTCGTGGGTGGCGGAATCGTCGGCACGTGTGCAGCGATGATGCTGGCCAATGACGGTCACGACGTGACGGTGCTCGAACGGGACCCCACGCCGCCGCCGCCGCCGGACGTCGCATGGGACGAGTGGGACCGGCGCGGCGTCAATCAGTTCAGGATGCTGCACTACTTCCTCGCCAGGTTTCGCGAGGTTGCCGAGGCCGAGTTGCCGGGCCTGACCGACGCGATGGTCGCTGCGGGTGCTCTGCGTATGAACCCGCTGGCCGGCATACCTGAAGAGATCACGGGTGGATGGCGAGATGGCGACGAACGCTTCGACACCGTCACAGCCCGTCGGCCCGTCGGCGAATCGGTCGTGGCCACCATGGCTGCGGCGACGCCCGGGGTCACCATTCGCCGCGGCGTCGGGGTAACCGGTGTGCTCACCAGTACAGGACCCGACGGCATCGTGCACGTCACGGGCGTTCGCACCGACGACGGCGAGCAGATCGTGGCCGACCTCGTCGTCGATGCCAGCGGACGGCGATCCGCGATGCCGGCCTGGCTGCGAGAGGCCGGTTCGCCCGGCCCAAACGAGGTGATCGAGGACTGCGGTTTCGTGTACTACGGCCGCCATTTCCGCAGCGCCGACGGGTCGGTCCCACCGGCCTTCGGTGGTCTGCTGCAGCCCTACGGATCTGTCTCCATCCTCACCCTGCCGGCAGACAACGGCACATGGGGAGTCGGGGTGGTGACCGGCTCGAAAGACGCCGCACTGCGCGGCATGCTCGAGGTCGATTGCTGGGAAAAGGTGGTCAGTTCGTTTCCCATGGTCGCTCATTGGATCGACGCCGAGCCGATCACCGATGTGAAGTTGATGGCCAAGATCGAGGACCGGCAACGCACCTACGTCATCGATGGCGTGCCGGTGGCCACCGGCGTCATCCCGCTCGCCGACGCGTGGGCCTGCACCAACCCGTCGCTCGGACGTGGCATCTCGATTGGCATCACCCACGCGGCAACACTCCGGTCGATGCTGCGCGACACGCCGCTCGACGACCCGCGGGCATTGGCAATGCGGTGGAGCGAATTGACCACCGAGCATGTCGAGCCGCTCTTTGCCGACACACTGTCATTCGATCGCCATCGCCTTGCCGAGATCGAAGCCGTGATCGAAGGACGAGCGTACGAAACCGGCGACCCGGGCTGGAACATGGGCAACGCCTTGGCATCCTCGGTCATGAGGGACCCAGACCTTCTTCGCGGGTTCATCGACGTGATGACGCTGCTCGATCGCGGAGTCAATGTGCTGTCGCGCCCTGGCCTGGCCGAACGGGTAATCGCCCTGGCCGACCCGACGCCGTTGCCCGGACCCGACCGCGCCGAACTGCTCACCCTTGTCGGTGCCTGAGAAAGGACCAGCCATGAAGAACATCGCCCTCGGCGACCTGACGTTTGCTGTCCAGGATGAAGGCGATGGCCCGGCCGTCGTTCTCCTGCACGGTTTCCCCGATTCACACATGCTATGGCGCCACCAAGTACCGGCCTTGGTCGGCGCTGGGTACCGAGTGATCGTTCCCGACCTGCGTGGCTTCGGCGAGTCGTCGAGACCCGCCGGCGTCGAGAGCTACGGTATACTCGACATCGTCGGCGATGTGCTGGGCATTCTCGACGCGCAGGGTGTCCAGCGTGCCCACGTCGTGGGCCACGACTGGGGCGCAGCACTCGCCTGGGCGATGGCCGCGTTCGTTCCCGATCGCGTCGACCACTTGGCGGCGCTGTCGGTTGGCCACCCTTCGGCCTTTCGCGATGTCGGCTTCGTGCAGCGCGAGAAGTCGTGGTACATGCTGTTCTTCCAATTCGAGGACATCGCCGAGCAGTGGCTGTCGGCCGACGACTTCGCCAACATGCGCGCCTGGTCGAGCCATCCCGATATGGACCAGGTCGCCATCGATCTCGCCCGTCCCGGCGCGCTGACGGCTGCACTCAACTGGTACAGAGCCAACCTGCACCCGCGCACGTGGATCGAACCGCCGCTGGTTTTCCCGCAGGTACAGGCACCGACGATGGGCGTGTGGAGCAGCGGCGATTTCGCCCTCGCCGAAGCCGGCATGACGGGATCGCAGCGTTACGTCGACGGCTCATGGCGCTATGAACGGATCGAAGGTGCGGGCCACTGGATGCAGCTCGAGGCGGCCGATCAGGTCTCGACCTTGTTGGTCGACTTCTTGCCGAAGCCCTAGCGGATCAGTCGGCGTCGGCCGATAGCAGTTCATAGAGCCGACGCGTCACCGGCCACGCGCCATCGGTCGTGTTGGAGATCACCGTGTGCGTCAGCGCGGACGTCGGATGGTGCCAACTGCGGAACGACACCCCTGGGTCGTACCCCTCCAATCGCACCGCGTCGCCCGAACCGGCCAGCCAGAATCCCAGGCCGTATCGCTGCTCGTCGTCGACGACGCTGCGAGGCCGCACCATCTCTGCCACCCACTCAGACGGCACGATTCGACCGGAGAAGAAGGCCGTCCACAACGACCGGATGTCGGCGACCGTCGTATAGATCCCGCCGTCACCATTGCCTCGAACGGGCAGATGAAGGACGTTGCTGCGCCACACCCCGTCGACCTCGAGGTACCCGAGCGCGGCGCGTCCGGGGAGCTCGTCGGATCGTAAGAATTCGCTGTCGACCATGCCCGCCGGCTTGCACACGCGCCGATGCACGAGGTCATGAAATGACGACCCGCCGACGCGCTCTGCGATCAATGCCAGCACGAGAAAGCCGCCGTTGCAGTATGCGAAGTCCTCGCCCGATTCGAACCTCATCGGGAAGCCATCGAGCACGGCGAGAAACTGCTCTGTCGTCGCCAGTTCGTGCACCGGCACGGTCATGAGATAGTCGGCGATGTCGTGGCCGGCGTCCTCGTCCAGATAGTCACCGATACCCGATCGGTGCGCCAGCAGGTGCTCGACCGTGACGGCGTCGCTGATCAGCGGCAGGTCGCTGCCGAGAACCGAGCGCGCTGTCGTCGACAACTCGAGCACCCCGTCGACAATCAGGCTCACGACCGTGAGCGCCGTCATGCCCTTCACCGCGCTTGCCACTCCAAATTGCATGTCGATGGTGTTGGCAACCCGCAGACCGCGATGCGCCATCCCATAGGCCTTGGCCAACACGGTCTGGTCGCCGCGATCGACACGGACCACGCCGGCGAAGTCGGTCTCCTCAGCGATCCGATCGAGCTCGAACTCCAGCGTCTCCATCTCCGGAGAGAGTATCCAGCCGTTTGATCGAATAAATGCGGATATCTAATATCCACGTATGAAGTTGAGCGAGGGCGTGGAATGGACCGTGCATTGCTGCACCGTGCTGGGCGCACTGCCGCGGGGCACGACGATGTCCGGCGCGCGCCTGGCGGAGTTCCACGGGGTGCCGGCGCCCTACCTGGTCAAGCAACTACAGAAGCTGTCGCAGGCGGGCATCGTCGCCGCCGTGGCCGGCCGCAACGGCGGCTACTGCCTCGGTCGACCGGCGCGCGAGATCACTCTGCTCGATGTGGTGCTCGCGCTCGAGGGACCCGAACCGGCGTTCCGCTGCACTGAGATTCGCCAGCAGGGCCCCACTGCGGTCGACGTCCCGCGGTACGTGCGGCCGTGCGGCATCGCCAAAGCGATGTGGCGAGCCGAGGATGCGTGGAGAGCCGAACTGAGTGCGGTCACCATCGCCGACATCAACCGCGAACTTGCGGCAAGCGTCGATCCCGAGCAGATCGCAAAGGCGATCGCTTGGTTTCAGGAGGTGTTGTGATGAGTCAACGAGTGTTCGTGACGGGAGCAACGGGGGTGCTCGGCCGGCGCGTCGTGCCCGCCCTTGTCGCGGCGGGACACACCGTGACTGCGGTGGTGCGGTCGGAGCCAAAGGCCGATGCGGTGCGCGCTGCTGGCGCAACACCAGTTTGGGTTGATCTGTTCGATCGCGATGCGGTACGCGCAGCGATCACGAATCACGACAGCGTCGCCGTCGGCGGCGTGCCGATCAGCATGGCGCACGAACGAATCGCTACGACGTGTCGCCGCGCCCACAATCGCGGGTGCGGCTGTCGAAGCGGGGATCGGACGGTTCATCCAGGAATCGATCACTTTCCGTATGTCGACCGCGGCGACGAATGGATCGATGAGCAATGCGAGCGGAACTACTACTGGGCCACCGAGAGCACCGTGGCTGCCGAGGCCGCTGCCGCCGACGTCACAGCGGCAGGTGGTGTCGGCATTGTGCTTCGCTTTGCGATGCTCATGGCGCCCGACAGCGCCCACACGCGCCGCTTCGTCGCTGCGGCGAAGCGCGGATTGTTCGCCCTGGTCGGCAAGGCGGAAGGGTTCACATCGTTCGTTCACGTCGACGACGCTGCAGCCGCCGTGATGGCAGCCCTCGACGCGCCAGCGGGGACGTTCAACGTCGCCGAGCCCGACCCGGTGCGTCGTTCGACGCACCGGGATGCATTGGCAGGGTCGGTCGGTCACGGCTGCGACCCATACCCAGCCTGGTCGAACGTGCCGGCGGCGGCGCCGCGGACAGCCTCGCCCGATCGCATCGCATCGCATCGCATCGCATCGACTGCGCGATGTGACACTGTGGTTACCAACTATTCACTGCGTTGACCATTGGAAGGAGCTTCGATGACCTATCGGCGATGGATTCGCATTGCGCTTGGATACCTCGCGCTGGTCTCTCTCGAGGTCGGCGTGTGGGCGCAGTTCGCACCTCGATCGTTCTACGATCACTTCCCCGGTCTTGGTCGAGCCTGGGTGCGCGTCGACGGTCCGTTCAACGAGCACTTGGTGCGCGATGTCGGCGGCCTGAACCTCGCTCTCGCTGCCGTGCTGATCGCTGCCATCATCACCTTGTCGCGGCCGATGATCATCGCTGCCTCTGTGGCCTCGTTGCTGTCCGGAATTCCGCACCTCGTGTACCACATCGTCAACAACGACGGCCTCGACAGTGGCGACGTGGCAGCGAGTCTCGGCGGACTCGCGCTCTTCGCGATTGTGCCCATCGCATTGATCGCCATATCTCCGAAGGTGTCGATCCCGACCGAACAGTAACGTCGGCGCGATGTCGAACGGACTGCCTGACGAATGGCGGATTCGCCTTCCATGTCAGCTCACACGACGACTGTCGCTCTAAGAGCTGACACAGACGACGAAGCACCGGCGGGAACGTGTTGGCGGCGCCAGCTGCTGGGTGGACTGGTGTCACTCCAGTCGCAGTGCCAACAAGCTGACCGTCTTGTTGCCGCCGTCGGTGTCTTGCTGGCCAACCTCGCGAAACCCGATGGAGTGATGGAACAGCAACGACGCCTCGTTGCGCGGTCGCACATTGACCTCGCACAACAGATGCGGAAACACGCCGGTGAACCGCTTGATGACGTGGTCGTAGAAGGTCTTGCCGATGCCGTGACGACGGTAGGTGGGGTCTACAGCTATTCGGTCGAGATACACGAAGTCGTCGAAGTTGCGACTGAACCAGCCGTAGTTCAAGCTGGCGTAGGCGACACCTGGTGGGAACGTGATGCAGAACCCGGCAAACCCCCCGTCAACCTCGGCCGTCAGGGCCAGGCACGCCATACCCAAGAGT
>JANPBZ010000084.1:0-6895 GCA_031430695.1 Ilumatobacteraceae bacterium | reverse complement strand
CCCGCGAGTGTCACCGTCAGCGCCGGCGCGACGAGCAGAACGTTCACGGCGACGACCTCAGTCGTCTCGAGCCAAACCGCCGTCAGCATCTCCGGCTCGTACGGGGGCGCCACGCGTAGCGCCACGTTGACGGTCAATCCGCTTGCTGCGCCCACGCTGCAGAGCCCAGCGAACGCTGCCACGGGAGTGGCCCAGCCAGTGGCGTTCAACTGGTCCGATGTCGCCAACGCAGTGGACTACGAGATCCAGGTTACACCACCTCGACCATCGCCGCGCCGTTCACCGCCAACGAGATCGTCAACGTGTCGCAGGCGTCGATCGGTGGTCTCCCGGCTCAGCAACTGTGGTGGCGGGTGCGGGCCCGAAACGCGGCGGGCGTGTTCGGCCCGTTCTCATCGACCAGACGGTTCACGCCCGTGACAGCTCCAACGACGCCGACCTTGTCGAGCGTGTCCGTCTCTCCGACTGCGGTCGTCGGCGGTGCAGGCTCAACCGGCACGGTCTCGCTGACCGCGGCCGCACCCGCCGGCGGCGCGCTGGTCACGCTGACAAGTTCGAATGCCGTGGCCACCGTGTCGCCGAGCGTGACCGTCGCTGCTGGTGCGACCAGCGCGACGTTCGCGATGACGACCTCGGCGGTCGCGGCCACCACCCCAGTGACGCTGACAGCGACCCATGGCGGCGTCAGTCGCACTGCCACGCTCACGGTGAACCCCACTGGCTCATCCGGCACCCTGCCAGCACCGTCGCTTGTCAGCCCGGCTGATGATGCCCGCTTCAACTCGGGCCAGACGGTCGTCTTCGACTGGTCCGACGTCGCCGGCTCGGCGAGCTACATCATCCAAGTCGACGATCAGGACACCTTCCCGTCGCCGATCGTCAACCAAACGATCTCAGCCTCGACATACTCGACGAACACACTCCCTGTGACGCGGATGTGGTGGCGGGTACGGGCGCTCGACGCTTCCGCCGCCGCCGGAGCGTGGTCGTCGGCCCGGAGATTCGAGGTGCGATAGTGGTCGGACGTTCATCAGTCATGAACACGCTGCAGGTCACAACAATAGAAGTAAGCCCATCGACCTATTGTTGAGGTTCGCATTTGCGTGGGAGCATGTCGCTGCATCACCTCGGCAACGAGTTCCGCAGGCGATGCAGCTCTTTGGACGGAAGGAGCGAATGTGGGGACGGCAGGGTCATGTACAGGCACGGTGGGTTCGCTCGCGCTCGTCGCGATCACTCACAAGTGTGCTCCGCTCGAAGTTCTCGAGCGAGTGAACCTTTCTGCCGACGCGTCCGCGACGATCGGTGGCAACCTGTTGGACGATGTTGGCATCGCGGAGGCGGTGATCGTTTCAACCTGCAATCGCACCGAGTTGTACCTGTACGGTCCTGCACCCGACACTGCATTCGCCTTACGAACACTTGCCGCCCACAATCAGACGCCGCTCGACTTCTTTGATGGTTGCGTCCTGACGGCGTCGGGCAATGAGGTGGCCGAGCACCTCCTGCGTGTTGCCACCGGACTCGAGTCACGTGTTGTTGGCGAGATGGAAGTCTTCGGGCAGGTTCGGTCCGCTATCGCCACTGCACGTGCGGAGGGTGCTGCCGGGGCATTCCTGACAAGTTTGTTCCGGTTCGCGACCGCTGCTGGCAGGCGTGCTCAACACACGATCGACCACGCTCTGATCCCGTCGCTGCCGCGACTTGCGCTTGACGCTGCACGTCCCGCTTCCGGAGAGCCAATCGGGCTCACTGTCGTGCTCGGCTCGGGTGTGATGGCCGGAACGACGACCCGCGAACTCACCGCCCGTCGACTTGACTACTGGGTCTGCGCGCGTAGGGCTGAGCGCGCCGTACGTTTAGCAAGGTCTCCGAACCGAGTGGTCAACTTCGAGGATCTGCCCGCTCTGTTGGAGCGCGCCGACGTGGTGGTGTGCGCCACCGGTGCACGTACACCGCTGCTCCGAGTGGCGGATCTGGAAAGGGTCATGGCTCGCCGCGACGGCCGTCGCCTGACCATCGTCGATTTGTCGTTGCCGCGCAACGTCGAACCCAGCGCACGACACGTTCAGGGGATACGGCTTCTCGACCTCGACGATCTCGTCGCCGACAGTGCCGAGTTACAAGTCAGGCGCCGCGAGGAGATCGTCAGCGACGAACTTCGGCGCTATCAACAGTGGCTGGCAGGACGAGCGGTCGGGCACCTCATCGCCCAACTTCACAACAATGTTGAAAGCGCCTGTCGAGCAACGATCGAACGATCGCGGACTGACGCCTGCATGGACCCGGACCCCCTAGTGGCGACGGCGCGCAGCATGGCCGGCAAGTTGCTCCACGGCCCAATCGTGACCATCAAGAACCTCATCGCAGCCGGAGACGAGAGCGCGGCTTTCGCTGTCCTCGCCTGCTACGGCATCACCACGGATTCCACCGATCTAGAACATCGAGTGGATCTACCCCTGCAGGAAGCATCATGACCCAGGCACCAGCTCCAGCCATCGGCTGCCCATTCCCTCACATCACACGACGAATCCAGCGGTCACACGCCGACATGGTCGTTCGCAAGTTGCTCCATGTTCGTGAGCAGCCGAGCGCACAGTCGGCGCGCTCGGCTGTGAAGGCGTTCCGTCGGTCGATGGCGATCTCGACCATTCGGTGCACGCTCACCTACTTGGTGTTCCCATTCGTGCTGCCGGCGCTAGGCCTCATGGCTGACACGGGCGTTGTGCTGAGCATCATGATCGGCACGCTCGCGATCACGTGCGACATCTTTGCGATCCGGCGGTTCTTCGCCGTAGACCACAAGTGGCGCTGGCACTTCTCGGCAATCGCATTCAGCGTCATCTGTCTGCTCGCCGTACTGCTCACCAAAGACATCGTCCACATGGTCGCGTGATCGCGCCACGGAGCGCGTTGGTCTGCCGAGCTAGCACAGAACCGACCATCTCGCGCACTCCCCAGATCCAGCCGAGTTACACCCAGGGAGTGTCGGTGGCATCCGATGTTCTGCGCTGCCGATCATGGTTGCGTTTGGCGTACGTTCACTGGGCATTCGGGGCGGGTCGCTGCTGCCTCAATGATCCATGCGTTCCGTGTAAGCCCATACAACGACTGTCGTTCAGCGAGCTGACACACAAGTCAGCACAGCGCCACAACTGCCGTTCCGCGCCGGGCGATCAAGGGCGGGTCGGGAACTCTGGTTGGCATAACGGAATAGATCGGGCTGGGGTGTCACCTAACGACCGCAGGAACTCGTCTGTAGGTCTGACCGAACCATTGGAAGAGAGGAACAGGATGCAACAGATCAGTAGCAAGAGAGAGTGGATCGCCCTCGCGTGTGGGGTGCTGGCGGTGCTCGCCGCAGTCTGGGTTTACTGGCTGGTCCTGCCGGGGGTGATTCTCGGCCTGGTCGCCGTTGCGCTCGGTTGGCGCACCCGCCGCAGTGGGGGCAGCGAGCGCGGAAGCGTCGCTATGGCCCTGGGCATCGTCGCGATCTTTCTCGTGCCCTCGACCCTGCTCATCGCAGACAGTGCAGAGGACTGGGGTCGGGACTGTGCGTTGGACCCGACCCATGATCCAAATTGCTGACTAACGGCCCTCACATTCAGGGTTGGGAGCCGCCCCGGTCCGGCGGGTGTCGGCCTACGAGATCCGGGTCGTCAGCTCCCCGGAAGGCCGACCGATACGACCGTCTCTGTTCCGCAAAAGAGTCCGGGATCCGGCGGTTCGACGCGCCGATCTGGCGCCGTTGCGCATCCACGACCTGCGCCACACCGCCGTCTCGCTGTGTATTGCCCACGGAGCGAACCCGAAGCAGGTCGCCACGCTGGCCGGCCAAACCTCTGTGTCGGTGGTTCTCGATCGCTATGGACATCTCTATCCGCAGCACGACCTCGATCTGCGGTCCGCGACGGAAAGCCAGAACAAGCGGCGCTCGTGAAGTAGGGGCGAGATCGTCAGACGTGAACGACTCGAGCGGCGACGTCGAGCACGGACAGCAGCCGGCGGATGTCGTCGGGATCCGAAGTGATGATCGCGACGTCGTCATGACGAGCGATCCCGGCGGCAGTGATCGCGACTGAGGCATCGATGACGTCGGCGGTGCCTGCTCGCCCGCACAGCAGACCTGCGGCACGCGCCACCACGCCATCGAGTGGAACCTCGTCGCAATGCGACAACGCCCGTGACAACAGCGCCTGACGGCGGCCGTCGCGCCATGCCTGCGCGATGACGCCCGCCGGCACTTGCACCGTGGAAGCGGCGTCAGCGGCAACCCGAAGCATCGCCCACGCGGCACGGTCGTTGCGGTCAAGTGCGATCAGTGCACCGGCGTCGAGAACAAGCGCCGTCACGCCCCTACCCGCGCCCGGGCCGCGGCGAGCTCGGCATCATCGAATGCGCCGTGCTCTGCCTCCCACGCCGCAACCACTTCTCGAAGCCCGCGTGCCGCGAGCTGTCGCCGAGCTGCGTCGGCCAACCACGACGAGACGTTCTGCGCGTCGGCGTCGGCCGCATCGCGAACTGCAGCGGCGAGTTCGGTTTCGAGTGAGACGGTGATTCGTTCCACGGACATGTGGAAATCATACTTCTTCATACTCGTCGATCAACGGCGGTCCCGCCCGAGAACAGGTGCGTGTCGCGGAATTTCTGGCGGAATCGTGCTGCGGTTGCGTCACCAAATCCTCTGTAAGGAGGAATGTGTAGGTGTATGGACGAACGCGTGGGTTGATCTGCCGATGCTGTTGACGGTCGACGAAGCAGCGCGACTCCTGCGCGTCGGCCGGTCCCATGCCTACAACCAGACCCTCGCGAACCAGACGGTACGTGGTGGTACTCAGTGGACCTCAGTGGTACTCAACGGACAATCGGCCGTGACAGAGTTCACACCCCAACGCCGCTGTACGAATTTTGAGGACACGGTGCCGTCGGCGACTCTTGCGCCTGACGTCGACCGGCCGCGACCTGCCTTCGCCCGCGGCAAACCCGAGCATCGAGAGGCCCCGTCAGGGGACGAGTTGGAAGGCGTCGCGGTGTGTGGGGCGCACGACTGCGAAGTCACGATGGTTGAGCGTGGCGATGGTGTCGTGACCGAGGCGTTCAGCGACGGCCATGATCGAGGCGTCAACGAACCCAAGCCCGAGATCGGTGTAGGTACTGATCAGGACGATGGAGCGCTGGTAGTCGGCGGCGGTGAGATCGACAATCGTAAACCGGGGGCCAGCGACGAGGGTGAGGAATCGCGCTTCGGCTGCGGGGCCGAGGCGGGTTTCGATCAGCCACGCGGCTTCAGGGATGACCGACGCGGTGACAGCCAGATCGGACCGGTTGCGCAGCAGGGTGGCGCAGTCGGGGTGACGGGGTTCGTTGCGGTCGGCAGCGGAGACGAAGATGCCCGTGTCGATCAGCAGCACGGTCGGTGGTCAGATGCCTTGAGCAAGCTTCTTGCTGGCGGCGTCGGCTCGCTCCTGATGGATGTCAAACGGCTCGGTCCGCCCGGACGCGCCGCATCCGATGAACGCTTCCAGATGGTCATCGAGCCGCGCTGCCAACTCGTCGAGGAGCGCCTCGCTGGTGATCCCGCGACGCTCAGCTTCGGCGTTGAGCCGGGACGCGAGTTCTTCGATCGAGATCGACATGGCTCAAGCCTATGTGGTTCGCCAGAGCCGTTGGTGTCGTGGCTTGGAAGTCCGCCGATGACGAGACGGTCTCCCTACGGTCTGGCGATCTCGCTTTGTGAGTCAACTTCACGAGCTTCCACTGGTAGTGACTTCATTCGCTCCCAACAATCGCGCCGCCGGATGGTTGATATGTCGCGATCACGTTGCCGTCGGCTCCTAGCCAATCGACGGTGGCCACCGTGTCGGGCGGCAGCGTGACTTGGTAGAACCGGCTGGAGGAGCCGCCGTACGCAAACGGAGTCACTTCCACCGGGTCGCCGGACTCTGGTCGGACGCGAACGCTTTCGACCTCGCTTGGAACGGATCCAGCGATGTAGACGGCCGAACGGAAGTGGGCGGCAAAGGTGCGATCCTCGATCCGGTCGCTGCATTTGTCGATGTAGCCCCATCCGACGCACTCCTTGCCGGAGAACTTGGCGACGATCAAGCCGGTGCCGTTGTTGTTCCTCGCCCGCCACGGCTCGCCGGTGTTCGGGACCAGTAGTCGTCCTGGAATTGTAGATGGTCCCTTTTGGAGGACGACCGCTTCGGCGATCGAGGTCAGCTCAGCCTGACGGCTGGGGGGCACGGCGACCCAGACCAGCACGCCCGGTCGTTCCTCCCACATCACGGCGGGGTATTGACTGTTGTCCTCGAACAGTACGGCGCTGTGGCCGCGCACGCGTCGTTATTTCCAAATGTCTTCGTGGCGTGGCACTTGGAAGGGTGAAGGTGGCGGCATTTTGATGAATCAGTCGCCGCACAATCTCGATGTACTTTGCCATTTGCTGGGCGCGCCCGCCCAGGTTTATGGCATTGCACGCACGACCGTGCACGCAATTGAAACCGAAGACACCGCCACGGCGCTCTTTGAATGGGCAAGTGGCATTCAGGGCATGTTGCACGTCAGCACTGCCGAAAGCGGCATCAAAGAGCGGCTGGAAATTGTGGGCACGAATGGCTCGTTAACGCTGACGCCGGGCAATTTGGAGGTCAACGGCTTTGCGCAAGATATTCGCCAGTTCTTTGTGGAGACGGACGAAATCTACAGTGGACCAAAAATTGAGCCGTTGACAGTTACGTTACCGCAAAGCAGCGGCGATCACACTGCCGTCTATACGAATTTTCACGCGGCAATCACACAAAAGCAGCCGTTGCTGATCGATGGGACGCAGGCGCGCATGTCGCTGGAATTAGCCAATGCGATCACGCTGTCAAGTCATCTCGGCAAACCGGTG
>JANPBZ010000083.1:0-23649 GCA_031430695.1 Ilumatobacteraceae bacterium | reverse complement strand
GCCGGCTTCCCCGTTGGCACGCCTGATCAGGTGTACGTGCGCGATCGTGTCGCCAGGGTTACCAGATTGGTCACCGACACTCCGGGGCAGCCGATGCCGGCCGGCCTCGGAGTCGGCGATCCCGAGATCACTCCCGACGGTTCCCAGGTTGCGCTCACCCAGACCTCGTCAGGCGAGACCTCCGAAGTGTGGGTTGCTCGCTCTACCTCGGGGTTCTTCGACACTTCCGTGTTCGATCTGGTGTCGTTCGGCGTCAATGACCAGCCGGTCTCGAACGGCGCCAGCGACCCATCGATGTCGTCGAATGGTCGGTACGTGGCATTTTCGTCGTCGTCCAGCGACGAGTTGTCTGGCGGCACCATTGCACCCTTCGAGACCGAGGTGTGGATGCACGAGCGCCCGGTCGCCCTCGACATCACGGCGACGCTCAACTTCGGAACCGTCGACGTCGGTTCACAATCGGCGCCACAGAACGCCGTCGTCACCAATACGTCCGGCGTCCTGATCACTATCAGCAGTGTCACGCCGCCGGCTGCACCGTTCTCGATCACGTCCAACGGATGCGGCGGAGTGCTCGCCCCCGGGGCCTCGTGCAGTGTGACCTTGGTGTTCAGGCCCACCGTCGTGGGCGGCGCAACCTCATCGGTCACGGTCCTGGGCGACGGATTGTCGGCGTCGGCATCGCTGGTCGGTACCGGGCGCCCATTGGCGACAGCCGGGTCGCTGACCATTGCCCCGTTGTCCGCTGACTTCGGCACGCTCACGGTGGGTACGCCATCGGCGGCAAGGAGCTTTGCAGTCACCAATCCGGGCCAGTCGGCTGTGCCCTTCGCGGGCGTGGCCTTGAGCGGTGCTGGTGCCGACCAGTTCACCATTGTGTCGAACACCTGCACCGGTTCGCTCGCCAGCGGCGCCTCGTGCACGATCACCGTGACCGCAACGGCAACTCGCGACGGGGCGTCGTCGGCGACGCTGAGCGTCAGCGGCACCGGCGGCCAGGCGGCGCAAGCCACGCTGCGGGTCAGGGGCACGCTGGTGTTCACGCCGACGCTGAAGATGAACCCCGGTGTGGTCAGCGCCGGAGAGGTCACCGTGGCCATCGGCGAGGGCTTCCCGCCCGACATCGATGTCGAATTGGCGTTCGCGGGCGAGCCGCCGTTCGTCACGGTCCGCACCGGTGCCGAGGGGACGTTCCGCTACAACTTCCTCCTGCTGCGCAACGGTGTGCGTATTGGCGGAAAGCAGGTGATCGCCGTCGATCAGCCGCTGTTCACCGGAGTGGTTGCCCCACTGCTGATCGAGCTCGCCTCGTACCGCCCGAGCGGTTTCAGCAGCGCGGCCTTCACCGCCGGCGTGCGTTCATTGCTCAGCCGAGGTGGTTGACCCGCAGATGTGGCCCCGACGTTGACAAACGATCGTCGACGGTGTTCGCTGTAGCCCATGCGGCGGGCGTGGGGCGGGGCAGGTATGACTCGTAACCCTACGCGTACCCCGCGTGCCGGCCGATGCGCGCTTGCACTGCTGCTGACGGCTGCAACCGTCGGCTGGATCGGTGAGGGCAATACCTCGGCCGCAGGACCGGCCGAACTGATCTCCGTCGATGCTGCATCCGGCCTCACGCTCGGCTCGCAGGATTCCAACCCTTCGGTTTCCGGCGACGGCAATGTCGTGGTGTTCACAGCGGCTCCGACAGTTCCCGGGCGCCCGGGTGATTGGGTATATGTACGCGATCGCGCGGCCGGCACGACGGTCGAGGTGGCGCAGCCACTGTTTGTCACGATCACGACTGGTGGCGTGCTGAGCCGCGACGGCTGCCACGTCGCCTTTTGGGGTTTCTATTCTCCGCCGCCGGTTTTCATCTTCATCGTCCCTGCACAGTGGGACATCTACAGCTGGGACCGCTGCACGGCCGGCACATTGCCGATCGCGATCTCGCGAGGCTCCCCCGGCGACCCATTCCCCTTGTTCACTGCCACTGGCGACACGCGCGGTCAGTTGGCTATCTCCGCAGACGGCCGTTATGTCGCCTACGTCGCCTCCACCGCGGCGGCAGGGCAACGCGTGGCCCGGATCGACACAAGCGGCACGATCTCCGAAGCCAGGCTGTTCAACGGCGTCTTCAACTCCAACTCGATCGACATCGCCGACAACGGCGCGTACGTCGCCGTCGGTGGCCAGGTGACGATCAGCGACATCAGCCGCAATGTGGTTGTCGGCTGGATTCCGCCGTGCATCACCGGAGGGGCCGTGGTGTGCAATACCGAGGTGATATCCGTCGGTAACAACGGACAGCCGTTGACGGGCTCCAGTTCGAGCCCGTCACTGTCGGCCGACGGGCTTCGCGTGGCCTTCACCTCGAATACCCCCGACGTTGTCGGCGCACCCGCGCTGACATCGCCTCAGGTGTACGCACGCGATCGGACAGCAGGGGTCACCAGGGTCGTCAGCACGTCACCTTCGCAACTGATGGGCGGATCACTCGACGAGGCAGAGATCAGCCCGGATGGCACCCAGATCGCCCTGACGTTCGCGGCCAACCCACCGCCCGGCGGAAAGCCTGTCAAGCAGGTCTACGTCGCCCGTTCCACCTCGGGGTACTTCGATTCAGCGGCACTTGATCTGGTGTCATACGGGGTCAGCGACGCGCCGACCACCACGGATTCGTTCGCCCCGTCGATGTCGTCGACCGGCCGGTACGTGGCTTTCACGTCGGGTGCCAACAACGAACTCTCGGGCGTTCGAACGCCCACCGGCCTCAACGTGTGGATGCGCCAGCGGCCGATCGCTCTCGACATCACACCGACACTCGATTTCGGCACGATTGCCCCCGGTGCTCAGTCGGCACCTCAGAATGCGGTGGTCACGAATACCTCGGGCGTGAGCATCAACATCGGTGCGGTAACTCCACCCGCCGCTCCGTTCTCGATCATCGCGAACGGCTGTGGCGGACCGCTGGGCCCGGGTGCATCGTGTGCTGTGACGATCGTGTTCAGCCCCACAGCGCCTGGAGGGGCCAGTTCGGCAATAACCGTGTCGGGCGACGGGTTGTCGGTGTCGGCATCACTGGTCGGCAACGGTTTGGCGCCGCCCGCCCCGACGCCAGGTTCGCTGGTCATGACGCCGGGCGTCGCCAACTACGGCAGCGGCGCAGTTGGTAGCTCGGTTGCTGCCAAGACGTTCACGGTGACCAATCCGGGGCAGACGGCGGTGCCGTTGGCAGGCGCGGGGCTCAGTGGCACCGGCGCCGATCAGTTCCCGATCACGGGCAACACTTGCGGCGCCTCACTCGCCGCTGGTGCGTCGTGCACCATCGACGTTGCGGCAACGATCACTCGCGAGGGTGCGATGTCGGCGACGCTCGGAATCGTTGGCACCGGTGGTCAATCGGCGCAGGCCACATTGCGCATCAGGGGAACCGTGCAGTTGTTCACACCGACGTTGAAGATGAATCCGGGTGTCGTCAGCCCCGGCGAAGTCACCGTGGCCATCGGCGAGGGCTTCCCGCCGGACATCGATGTCGAACTGGCGTTCTTCGGCGAAGTGCCGTTCACCACGGTGCACACCGATGCAGCTGGCGCCTTCCGATTCGGCTTCCTCGTACTGCGCAACGGTGTGCTCATCGGAGGTAAGCAGGTGATTGCGATTGATCAGCCGCAGTTCACGGGAGTGTTTGCCCCGTTGCTCATCGACCTTGCCACCTATCGTCCCGCTGGATTCAGCAATCCGGCGTTCACCAGTGGTGTGCGATCGATGTTCAGCCGTGGCGGCTAGCCCTGCGGCAGGTCCCTAGCGCTGCAGCAGGTCATAGCTGAAGTTCCAGTCGGCCTCGTATCCGTTCTCCACGGTCTCGAGGGTCGACCAGTAGTCGCCCCGCGCCGGGTCGTAGACGTGCACCTGCGAGTTGCCGGCATCGTCGGTGTAGATGCCGCCGACGACAATGAAGTGGTCGGGAATTCCGACCATTACGGGCCCGCGACCGAGGATCTGCCACCAGCCGTCGGCGTTGCGACAGGCTTCGGGGAGGACGTTCATGTTGAGCCGGCTGGCCAGCTCGCGGCACTCAGGTTCGTCGGCGCCGTCTTCGCCGAACTCGAATTGCTGGAGGATGTCGGCCTCGGTGGTGTTCATCATCATCGCTGCCGAGGCAGCCCAACACGACATGGGCTGCGACTGGGCCACGTAGGTGACGGGGTGATCGAGATCGGCCATGGGAAGCCTCCTGATATTGACGGAATGCCACAAGTGTCCACATTCGGCCCACCGTTCGAAAAGAGCCGTCGGGGCAGCCGTATGGGACGCTCGGGCAGAACAGTCGACCCGACCGGACACCCCGGCTGAGAGGTGCGGGGGCCTAAGAACGCGGGAAGGATGGCTGGCGTCGGGCCGGGTGCAACGCCAGCAGCCTGGTGATTCTTGCCGTGTCGACGGGACGCACGGCATCGACCCGCTGACAGCTCGGGCACCACACCGAGGTCCGGCCCCACGGGCTGTTTCGTTCCTCCCAACCGTCGAGGGTGGTCGCGCACAGCGGGCATGGCCGCCCGCGGCGGGCGTAGATCCAGTGGTCCGCTGTGTTCAAACGGCGGCCGGTGGTGTTTTGCGGCCCGCGGTCGGCGTTGGTCCGGATGATGGCTGCGCCGAGGCCGACGAGATGCTGCAATCCCTCGATCGCTCCGACCGGTTGGTTGGGAGAGACGCCGCCGATGAATGGCATCTCGATCGCGTAGATGTTGCCGAACCCGGCAACGTTGCGTTGGTCGAGCAGCGCAGCCGCCAGCGCCGCGACTTGGTCGCGGTTCAACCGCTCGACGACTTCGTCGATGTCGGGCTGGTCCGGGCCGCACAGATCGGGACCAAGGTGACCGACGAAGCGATCCTCGTGGTTTGTCGGCAGCATGTCGACAATTGGCAGATCGATGCCCGTCAGCCGGCCGGTTTCCATCCACAGCTCGACGCGTCGTCTCCACTCCGGCTCGCGTGCTGCCGGGCCAACCGTCCACGAGCCGGTCATCAGCAGATGTGAGTGCAGCGTGTTGCCGGTGTCGAACCGGATGAACAGGTGCTTGCCGACAGCATCGACGTCGACCAGCGTGGCGCCGGCGAGATCGACACCGACCAGCCGTGGATCTCGGGTGACGCAGCGAACGCACCGCTGGCCGGCGAATCGCCGGCTGATCGTGTCGGCGAGCCGCCGGATCGTGTCGCCCTCAGGCATGTCAGCAACCGTAGTGAGGTTGCCTGCGAGATCTGGGCGCCACGTTCATTCCGGACCTGCGGGTTTCTCGGAATTTGGCGCCCAGATCGTGGCGAACGCCAGAGCCCATATCGTCACTGACGATTCGCCAGGGTTCGCCGATCCTCAGATTCCCTCGGCGGCGCTCAGTCCGGCCTCGTCGACCTCTTGGCCCGCAGCAAGTCGGGCGAAGATTGCCGGAGGCTCGACCCACGGGTCGGGCAGCGTGCCGGCCTCGGCATCGCGGATGGTCTGCCACACCGTCTGGCTGGTGCATGGCAGATCGATGTGACGTACCCCAAGGTGGGCAAGCGCATCGATCACCGCGTTCTGCACGGCCGGTGTGCTGCCGATGGTACTGGCCTCGCCGATGCCTTTCGCTCCGAGCGGGTTGAGCGGCGTCGGCGTCTCGGTGCTGTGCACCTCGAAGCTGGGGAATTCGGCCGCAGAGGGGATCGCGTAGTCCATGAAATTGCCGGTCAACGGGTTGCCGTCGTCGTCGTAGATCACTTGCTCGTACAACGTCTGGCTGATGCCTGCGGCGACACCGCCGTGCTGTTGCCCCTCGACCAGCAGCGGGTTCAGCACCGTGCCACAGTCGTCGACAGCGATGTGCCGCACCAGTGTGACCTTGCCTGTGTCCTGGTCGACTTCGACGACGGCGATGTGCGCGCCGAACGGGAACGTGGCCTCACCCTGGTGAAAGTCGAGTTGGGCGGCGAGTCCCAAGGTGCCGTCGGAATGATCGACAACGCCATCGGCTGTGGCGGCCGCCGTGGCGAGGGCTGCCCAGTCGAGGCCCGTGCTCGGTACACCGGCGACGCCCACGGTGCCCGTCGCGGTGTCGACGACGATGTCGCCGATGTCGGCTTCGAGCAGATGCGCGGCCAGATGCTTTGCCTTGTCGACGAGCGATTCGGTGGCACGCAGCACCGCTGATCCGCCGAGCTGCAACGAACGCGACCCTCCCGTGCCTCCGCCGCTGCGCACCAGGTCAGTGTCGACCGCCAGGAGCCGAACGCGGTCGATGGGGATACCGGTCTGATTGCTGACGATCATGGCGAACGCGGTCTGGTGGCCCTGGCCATGGGCCGAGGTGCCGGCCATCACCGTTGCCGAGCCGTCGTCGTGCACCTCCACCGCCCCGTACTCGCTGGTGCCGCCGCCGGCCGTGATCTCGACATAGGTCGACACGCCGATACCCATCAGCATGCGGTCGCCGTTGGCTCGTCGCGCCGCCTGCTCGCGGCGTAACTCGTCGTAGCCGGCCCATCGAGCGACGGCGTCGAGTGGGGTGCTGTACGCGCCACTGTCGTAGGTGATGCCCGTGAGCGTGGTGAAAGGAAACACGTCGTCGGCCAGCAGGTTGCGCCGGCGCAACTCGATGGGATCGATCCCCAACTCGATCGCCGCCTGATCGACGATCCGCTCGAGCAACGCCGTTGCCTCGGGCCGACCGGCACCGCGGTAGGCGCCCATGGGTGTGGTGTTGGTGGCGGCGACGACCACGTCGAACTGGATGCCGCTGAAACGATACGTGCCGTTCGACATGCGCCGGGTACCGCTGGGCAGGAACGACCCGAGGCCCGGGTAGGCGCCACCGTCGCCGACCAAACGCACGCGCAGCCCGGTGAAGGTGCCGTCGCGTTTGCACCCGAGTTCGACGTACTGGATCTGCCCGCGACTGTGCGACAGGGCGACCATGTCTTCGCTGCGCGTGGCTGCCCACACAACAGGCCGCTTCAAGCGCTTCGCTGCGGCGGCGACCACAACCTGCTCGGGGTACAGCCCGGCCTTGCCGCCGAAGCCCCCGCCCACCAAAGGCGTGACGACTCGAATCTCGCTCGGGTCCATTGCCAGCGCCGTGGCGATCAGTCGATGAAGGAGGTGTGGCATCTGCGTGGATCCGTAGACGAGCAGTCGACCGTCGTCGCCGATCGCTGCCGCCGCGCCGTGTGGTTCCATCGGGGCGACAGCCATTCGCTGGTTGACGTACCGGCCGCGGACGATGACGTCCGCGTCGGCGAACAGATCGGCGTTGACCGGGTCGGTGGTGGCAACCGCGATGTTGTCGCCGTGGCCCTCGAACAGTACGGGCGCATCGTCGGCCAGGGCCGCCTCTGCCGTGACCGCTGCACGCAACGGTTCGTAGTCGACGATCACCATGTCGGCGGCATCCTTTGCCTGCGTGACCGTGTCGGCGACGACGGCGACGATTGCCTCACCGACGAAGCGCACTCGGTCACCTGCAAGCGCCGGGCGGGCGAAGTCGTCGTGCACCTTGGCCATGCTCTGGAAGGCATCGATGCCCAGGTCGGCGGCGGTCCACACCGCAACGACACCGGGAGCCGCCTGCGCAGCCGCTGTGTCGATACCTGTGATCAGCGCGTGGGCCATTTCCGATCGCACGAACACGACGTGTAACTGGTTACCCAGGTCGAGGTCGCCAACATATTGGGCCAAGCCGAGCAACAGCTCGGGGTCTTCGGTGCGCAGTACACGCGTTCCAAGAATCGAACCAGGCATGGCCGCACGCTACCCGCCGATTGGAAACTCGGCAGAAGCAGCGAGGGGTGCGTCGGCAACGTAAGTTACCGTCCGATGGAAATCACGACCAGCGATGTCGTCGTCGGTGCAAATGGCGTCAGCGCCATCGACGTGGTTGCTGTTGCCCGTCGTGGGGCGCGGGTGACGGTCTCCGAATCGGCACGCGAAGCGATCTCGCGCAGTGCTGCGATCGTCGAGGGTCTGGCCGAACTCGACGATGCCGTGTACGGCATCTCGACCGGATTCGGCTCGCTGGCGACCACGGTGATCCCGCCTGAACGGCGCGAGGAGCTCCAACGCGCTCTCATCCGCTCCCACGCTGCCGGCATGGGTCCGTTGGTCGAGCCCGAAGTGGTGCGGGCGATGATGCTGCTGCGCGCCCGCACGTTGGCGATGGGGTTCTCGGGCGTGCGCCAGGTGGTGGTCGACACGATTCTGGCGTTGCTGAACGCCGACATCATTCCGTCAGTTCACGAGCACGGTTCGCTGGGCGCCAGCGGCGACCTTGCCCCGTTGGCCCACGTCGCGCTTGCTCTGATCGGTGAAGGGGAGTGTGCCGAGGCGATGGCTGCGGCAGGCATCACGGCGGTGACGTTGCGGGCGAAGGAGGGACTGGCGCTGATCAACGGCACCGACGGCATGCTCGGAATGTTGGTGCTGGCGCTCGCAGACCTCGACATGTTGGTGCGCACTGCCGACATCGCTGCGGCGATGAGTGTCGAGGCGCTCATGGCCACCGACCGAGCGTTCGCCGCGGATCTGATGGCGCTGCGACCGCACCCTGGTCAAACCATGTCGGCCGACAATCTGCGCAGGCTGCTCGACGGCAGCCCGATCGTGGCCAGCCATCGATCCGACGACCCGCGTGTGCAGGATGCCTATTCCTTACGCTGCACGCCACAGGTGCACGGCGCGGCGCGCGACACGATCTCCTTCGCCCGCTCCGTCGCCGACACCGAACTGGTTTCGGCGATCGACAACCCCAGCGTGCTGCCCGACGGCCGCGTCGAATCGTGCGGGCACTTCCACGGCGCTCCGGTCGGGTTCGCCTGCGACTTCCTGGCGATCGCAGCCGCCGAGGTCGGTGCCATTGCCGAGCGGCGCACCGATCGCATGCTTGATCGCACCCGCTCGCACGGCCTGCCTCCGTTCCTCGCCGAAGACGCGGGGGTCAATTCGGGGCTGATGATCGCTCACTACACACAGGCCGCGATGGTGGCCGAGAATCGCCGACTCGCCTCGCCGGCCAGCGTCGATTCGTTGCCGACCTCGGCGATGCAGGAAGACCACGTCTCGATGGGGTGGGGTGCGGCCCGAAAGCTACGGCGCTCGGTGGCCAACCTCGGGCGAATTCTCGCCTGCGAACTGGTGTGCGCGGCACGCGGCATCGATCTTCGCCTGCCTTTGCAACCGGCGACCGCGACCGCGGCGGCAGTGTCCGCGTTGCGCGAGGCCGGCGTCGGCGGTGCAGGACCCGACCGATGGTTGTCGCCGGAGCTCGGCCGAGCGGAGGCACTGGTGATGAGTGGCGATCTGTTGGCAGCGGTCGAGCAAGTCACCGGCACGCTGGACTGAGCGACCGGAACGAGAGGAAGGGAGACGCCGATGTCAGGACCACGACCCGTGCGAGCGCCGCGGGGTTCGGAGTTGACGTGCCGAGGCTGGCAGCAAGAGGCCGCGATGCGCATGTTGATGAACAACCTCGATCCCGAGGTAGCCGAGCGGCCCGACGATCTGGTGGTGTACGGCGGTACCGGACGCGCGGCCCGCTCGTGGGATGCGTTCGACGCGATCATCCGCACGCTCACGACGTTGGCCGACGACGAGACCATGCTCGTGCAGTCCGGCAAGCCGGTCGGTGTCTTTCGAACCCACGAGTGGGCGCCGCGCGTTTTGATCGCCAACTCGAACCTGGTTCCGGAATGGGGTAATTGGGATGAATTTCGCCGGCTCGAGGCGATGGGCTTGACGATGTACGGCCAGATGACCGCCGGCTCGTGGATCTACATCGGCACGCAGGGGATCCTGCAGGGCACCTACGAATGTTTTGCCGAAATCGGTCGCCGCAAGTTTGCGGGCACGCTCGCCGGCACGATCACGCTGACCGCCGGACTAGGTGGGATGGGCGGGGCCCAGCCGTTGGCGGTGACCATGAACGGGGGTGTCGCGCTGTGCATCGACGTCGATGGTTGGCGTGTGGGTCGTCGAGTCGAGACTCGGTATCTCGACGAGGTCGCCGATTCGCTCGAGGATGCGATCGACCGTTGTGTCCGAGCGCGCGACGAGAAGCGACCGCTGTCGGTCGGGCTGGTGGGCAACGCTGCCATCGTGGTTCCCAAGTTGCTCGAGATGGACTTCCCGGCCGACATCGTCACCGATCAGACCAGCGCCCACGATCCGCTGAGCTATGTGCCCGCAGACCTCACGCCGGAGGCGACAGCCGAGTTGGCTCGCACCGACCCGCAGGAACTCATCCGTCGCGCGCGCGAAAGCATGGCCACTCACTGCCGGGCCATGGTCGGTTTCCTCGACAAGGGCAGAGAGGTCTTCGACTACGGGAACAGCCTGCGAACCGAGGCAAGACTCGGCGGCTTCGACCGAGCCTTCGACTACCCCGGCTTCCTGCCCGCCTATATTCGCCCGCTGTTCTGCGAGGGCAAGGGACCGTTCCGCTGGGTTGCGCTATCGGGTGACCCTGCCGACATCGCAGCCACCGACCGGGCGGTGCTCGAGGAGTTTCCCGACGACCAGGATCTGCATCGGTGGATCAAGTTGGCCAGCGAGCAGGTCGCCTTCCAGGGTCTGCCGGCGCGGATCTGTTGGCTCGGCTATGGCGAACGTCATCGCCTCGGCCTGCGGTTCAACGAGATGGTTCGCACCGGCGAGGTCTCGGCACCGATTGTGATCGGTCGCGACCACCTCGACTCCGGCTCCGTCGCCTCGCCCTACCGCGAGACCGAGGCGATGGCCGACGGCAGCGACGCGATCGCCGATTGGCCGCTGCTCAACGCACTGGTCAACACCTCGAGCGGCGCGACGTGGGTCAGCATCCACCACGGCGGCGGCGTCGGTATCGGCCGCTCGATCCATGCCGGCATGGTGGTGGTCGCCGACGGCACCGATCTGGCCGCGCAGAAGCTGGCGCGTGTGCTGGTCACCGATCCCGGTATGGGCGTCATCCGCCATGCTGATGCGGGCTACCAGCGAGCAACCGATGTCGCCGCCGAACGGGGTGTTCGCATCCCCATGACCGAGTCCGACGGATGACCGTTCGCGACATCGTGACGGTCGGGCATCCGGTCCTGCGCGAGCGGGCCCGCGACGTGACGGTGGAGGAGTTGACGACGCCGGAGACGCAACAGTTCATCGACGATCTCATTGAGACGATGCGCCACGCCAACGGCGCCGGCCTTGCCGCCAATCAGGTCGGTGTGCCGATCCGGATCGCCTCGATCGAAGTGGGCGACAACCCCCGATATCCCTACAAGCCGCGCATTCCGTTGACCGTGGTCGTCAACCCCATCATCGAACCAATCGACGACGAGCTGGTCGAGATCAACGAGGGCTGTCTGTCGGTGCCGAACCTGCGCGGCTCGGTGATGCGGCACGTCAACGTGCGGGTTCAGTATCTCGATCGGCACGGTGTGGCGTGCGACGAGGTCAGGCGCGGACTGACAGCGGGAACATTCCAACACGAGTGCGATCATCTCGACGGCGTGCTGTTTCTCGATCGGGTCGTCGACCCACGCACGTTCACGACGTGGGAGCAGTTCGAGCGCTTCCATCGCGCTGCGTTCGTCGAGCGGATCACCGAGTTCGTCGCCCGAGTCGGATCATGACGGCGGGATCGTGACGACGTTCTGGTGCGAACTCGCCTGGCTCGGAGACCTCGACGGTGCGGTTGAACGCGATGTGACCATCACGGTGGAGGGGGATCGGATTGCCTCGATCGATCTCGGCATCGGGCCGCCGTCTGGTGCCCACGTACTTGCCGGCTTGACGCTGCCGGGAATGGCCAACGCGCACAGCCACGCGTTCCACCGCGCGCTGCGCGGCCGCACGCATGGCGAAACCGGTTCGTTCTGGACGTGGCGCGATCGCATGTACGAGCTCGCCGATCGACTCGATCCTGACTCGTACCGTGCCCTTGCCACGGCAACGTTTGCCGAGATGGTGTTGGCCGGGTTCACCTGCGTCGGCGAATTTCACTACCTGCATCACGATCGAGGTGGCACGCCGTACTCACAGTCGAACGAGATGGGTCAGGTGCTGCTCGACGCGGCCTCCGAGGCCGGCATCCGCATGACCCTGCTCGACACCTGTTACCTACACGCGGGCATGACCGGTGACGCCGAACTCAGCCCCACCCAGCAGCGGTTCAGCGACGTCGACGCCCAGGCTTGGGCGGTGCGGCTCGAGGGGCTGGTCGATACTCCGACCACCAGGATTGGCGCGGCCATCCACTCGGTGCGCAGCGTCGACCCAGCGTCGATGGAGATTGTTGCCGAGTGGGCCGCGTTGCACCACAAACCCGTGCATGCCCACGTCAGCGAACAGCCGGCAGAGAACGAACAGTGCGCGGCGATCCACGGGTGTACGCCAGCAGCGTTGCTCGGTCGTCGAGGGGTGCTCGGCGACCGTTTCACCGCAGTGCACGCAACGCATCTCGACCAAGACGACATCGCCTTGCTGCAGTCGAGCCACTCGACGTGTTGCATCTGCCCAACGACCGAGCGGGACTTGGCCGACGGCATCGGTCCGACGGAAGCGTTTCGGTCCGCCGGAATCGCGATGGCCATCGGCAGCGATTCGCATGCCGTGATCGACCCGTTCGAAGAAGCGCGTGCGATTGAACTCGACGAGCGCCTGGGATCGCGCCGACGGGGCACGCATCGCCCCGGTGAGCTGCTGGCCACGGCAACCGAATCGGGGTACCGCAGCCTCGGGTGGCACGAAGGCGGTCGCATCGCGGTGGGGGCGCTCGCGGATCTGACGTCGGTCAGCCTCGCTTCTCCACGCCTCGCCGGGATCGACCACCACCAAGCGGCGGCGGCCGTGGTGTTCGCGGCCAGCGGCGACGACGTGCACCATGTCGTCGTCGGCGGACGCGTCGTGGTGGCTGACGGAGCGCATCAGACCATCGATGTCGGAGCCGTCCTCGACAGCTCGATCAGGCGAGTGTGGTCATGAAGACGACCGTGGTCGACAACATCGGTCGGTTGATCACCAACGACTCGCATCTCGACATCGGCGCGACCGGGGAACTGCGTGATGGCTGGGTCGTGATGGTCGACGGGCTGATCGAAGCAGTGGGGACCGGGCCCGCCCCGACAGCTGACGAGCGGATCGATGCTGCGGGACGTTGCGTGCTCCCCGGTTTCGTCGACAGCCACAGCCATCTGGTCTTCGCCGGCGATCGTTCCGACGAGTTCGCAGCGCGCATGGCCGGTCGTGCGTATGAGGCCGGCGGGATCCGCACGACGGTGGCGGCAACCCGCTCGGCTCCCGACGATCAGTTGCTCGCACGAGCAACATCGCTGTTGGCCGAGGCGCGGCGGTCGGGCACGACGACCATCGAGGTCAAGTCGGGCTACGGGCTCAACGCCGTCGACGAGGCACGCACACTGCGCATCGCCCGCGAACTGACCGGCGAGACCACGTTCCTCGGTGCCCATGTGGTGCCACCCGAGTTCGATGGCCGCAGTGATGACTATGTTGCGCTGGTTTGCGGCGAGATGCTGGCCGCGTGTGCGCCGCATTCGCGCTGGGTCGATGCATTCTGCGAACAGGGTGCGTTCGATGCCGACCAGTGCCGCGCGGTGCTGTGTGCAGGGCGCGATGCCGGACTCGGTATGCGGCTGCACGCCAACCAACTCGGTCACGGTCCGGGTGTGCAGCTGGCAGTCGAGCTCGACTGTGCCTCGGCCGACCATTGCACATATCTCTCCGACGACGACATTGCTGCGCTCGCGGCGAGCAACACCGTCGCCACCTTCCTGCCGGCCACCGAGTTCTACACCCGGCAGCCGTACCCCGACGCGCGCCGGTTGCTCGACGCGGGTGGCACGGCCGCGCTGGCAGTGAACTGCAACCCCGGGTCGAGTTACACGACGTCGATGCCGTTCTGCATCGCACTCGCGGTCCGCGACATGAAGATGACCATCGACGAAGCGATCTGGGCGGCGACGGCCGGAGGCGCGGCGGCGCTGCGACGCGACGACATTGGCAGGATCGTGCCCGGGGCTCGGGCAGACCTCGTCATGCTCGCCACCACGAGCCCGATCGACTTCGTCTACCGGCCCGGTGTACCTCTGGTCGCAGCCACGATCATCAACGGCAGCCCCTGAACGAGTGTTTCCCGCCCACCCGGGTGGGCACGAGACACTCGTTCGCGCGAGAAATGTTGAAACGGATTGGCTCGCTGGTGCGTGAGACAGGGTATGAATCTCGCTATGAGCGACGCGTTTCCCGAGTCGACTCGCATACCGATTGTCGAGTCGAAGGCCTGGGCGGGTTCGGAGGCCGTGTACGCCACGGCCTACCGCGATCTGCTGCGGGTCGCGTTCGTGCTCACCGGCTCAGCGCCGGCAGCCGAAGATGTCGTGCACGACGTCTTCGCCAAGATCGGCCCGCGCATCGACACGTTGGCAGAGCCGGCCGCGTATCTACGGGTCGCAGTGGTCAACCGCTGCCGCTCGCTGCATCGTCGCACCGTCGCCGCGCCTCGGCCCGACAATCCCCCCGACGCCGTGATGGATGTCGGGCTGGTCGAACTGCGCGATGCGCTGATCGCCCTGCCAATCCGCCAGCGGTCAGCAATCGTGCTGCGCTATCTCTGCGATCTGTCCGAAGAGGAAATCGCCGCCAATCTTAAATGCCGTAGGGCAACGGTGCGCACCCTGGTGCGACGAGGCCTTGCCGAACTTCGAGAGGTAATCCGATGACATCGATGTCCGACCAGGAGTTTGCACAGACAGAGGTGCTGTTGCGCCAGCGGCTCGCCCAACTAGCCGAGCACGCGCCCACGGCCGTGCACATGCCGGGCGAGGTGCCGGTGGTCGCAGCCAACCGCCCAACCGGTCGCGGTCGCCGCGCCGGCGTCATCGCCGCCGTCACTGCGTTGATCGGCGCTGGTGGCTTTACCACGTACTCGTTCCTCGGCGCCAGCAACGATGGCGGCGCGGCGACGCCCGAGGAAGCGGTGACCACGTTTGTGTCGGCCCTCGAGAACGAAGACGTACTGGGCATGATCGACGTCGCGTTGCCGGAGGAGGTCGCCGCGCTACGAGTGGCCATCGATTCGGCAACGTCCGACGCCAAGCGGGTCGGTCTGTTGGCCGACGAGTTCAACGTCAGTGGCGTTCAAGGCATCGACGTCTCGGTCGACGACTTGGTGCTCGACACCAACTTTCTCGAGGGTGGGTTGGCGATCGTCACCGCAACGGGCGGAACGATAAGTGCGTCGTTCGACCAACGGGCGGTTGCACTGGGTGAACGGCTTCGAGCGTTGATCGGCGAAGGGGAAACGGCGAGCGCAGCAACCACGATCGTCGACTCCGATCCGCCCGTGCTGCTCATGACCGTGCAGCGCGACGGCCGGTGGTACGTCGGTGCGGAATACACCGTTGCCGAGTACATCCGGCAGGCGGCCGGTTGGGAGATCCCCGGCCCGGTGTCACGCACGCCGGTCGGCTTCGATTCGCCGGAGGCAGCGGCCACCGGGTTCTACGACGGCCTTGCCTCGCTTGATCTGCAAGCGGCGTTGGATACGTTCGCACCGGGTGAGGATGCGATGGCCTGGCTGGCACAAGCGTGGATAGCCGACGCCCAGGCAGCCGTCGATCGCGGGCGCGCCGACGGATGGTCGGTGGCTGTGTCCGGATTGACGTACGAGACCATCGGAAGCGGCGAGCGACTGACTCTGCGGCCGACTACTTTCAAGGTCGAAGGCACGACACCCGCAGGCTTCAACCGGGATTCGTCCGGCGGCGGCGCCGACCCGTCCCTACCCACAGTGGTGATGAGTTCCGAGGGATACGCAGTCGTGCCACCGGGCCAGGTACCGGCGACCACCGCTGGACTCACGTTCTCGACCGACTTCCCGACAAGCGATGTCAACTACAACTTCACCAATACGAATCCCGACGGCACCATCGCTCCACTGGTGTTCCCGACGGATCCGACCGGGGGTCCGCGATCGTTCACGATCGATCGCGCCGACGACTGCACGACTGTCACAGGCAGTCTTGCGGAGTCGACGTTCGGCTCCAATCCAGGGTCCGGTGCTACGGCAGTCGACGGCGGCTATCGAGTGTGCGGCGCTGGCAATCAACTGCTGGGCGGAGTCCTCATGCTGATATCCGGTACCGGTGTCGAGCTGCCGGCAGTCTCGGTGGTTCAATCGGCCGGCAAATGGTTCGTGTCGCCGCTGGGCACCGTTCTCGCCGGCGCAACGCTCAGCCTCCACGATGTGGTCGACGGCTCGAGTTTGTTCGATTCGGCGCTCGCACCGTACCTCTACGGCGGTATGAGCCGCCCGTTCCTGGAGTCGATGCTCGAGGGCCAGTCGGTCGATGGCATCGATCCTGAGTGCCTGCCTGCACTGACGGTCGAGGACGGCCTGGTTACGGGTGTGGTCGCCGATCCGTCGACCGACGCCGTCCGAGCCTGCGCCAACACAGCGTTCGACAGCGGCTCAACCTTCGGCGGTGAGGTCACGGTCGAGAGCACCAGCCCGGCAATCCCCGCTCCGGCGCCGACTCCAGAGACGCTGGTTCCGGCCTCAACCACACCGTGACGACGTCCTGAACGAGTGTTTGCGGCGCCCCCGGGTGGGCGCGTAGCACTCGTTCAGCGTGGGGCTAGATGCCTTTGGCGCCCAGCACGACGGCGAACGTGCGCACGATGATGCGCAGGTCGCTCCACAGGTTGATGCGGCTCACGTAGCGCATGTCGTCGTCGAAGCAGTGGATCAGGTGGATGCCCGACGCTCGGTGGGTCACCTGCCATTCGCCAGTCAGGCCGGGACGCACCAAGTGGCGCGGGTGCGCACGCAATCCGTAGTCGTCGACCTTCTCACTGAGTTCGGGTCGCGGCCCAACCATGCTCATCTGGCCGCGGATCACGTTCCACAGTTGGGGGAGTTCGTCGAAACTCAGCCGCCGCAGCGTGCGACCGAACTTGGTGAGGCGAGGGTGGTCGGATGTCTTGTGGCTCGCTTGGCGGTCTTCGTCGTCCTGGTCGATAGACGCATGCTGCATCGTGCGGAACTTCAGCATCACGAAGTTCTGGCCGTTGCGACCGACGCGCGCCTGGCGATACAGGACGCCTGGACCGAGCTTGAGTCGCACAATGCCGGCGATCACCAGCAGCACTGGCAGCAACACGACCAGCGCGGTCACGGCGAGAACAAGGTCGACACCTCGCTTGCAGAATCGCTGGTAGTAGCCGGGTTGGGCTGCGTCCTGCGCGTACCAGTCCTCGACCACAGGTATGGAGGAACCGGCGGTGCCAGAAAAGCTATGTACCTCAAACATCCGTCCCAACCTTCCGTCCTTGCCGTGCATCGTGGCGGACGAAAAGGGCAGTCGCAATAGGAGAATCGACTTAAGACGATGGTCGGGGAGGGACCATCACCGGGGCCGATAACCTCCACGCACAGGGAGCGCGTGAACCCTCCTGGAGGCGGAGATGAGTACTCGACTACAGCGCATCCGTGCGCTGAATGCTGCGCAGTGGCGAATTGTTGCCACGTCGGTGGTGGTGCTCGCGCCCATCCAGCTGATGCTTAAGTCCCGTGGGTTGAAACGCACTGCGGCCTTTCTCGCCAACCGGTCGGATAGACCAAAGCGCGCTGCGGACCGTCAAATCGCAACCTCGATGGCCGAGGCAGTGTCGCTGGTAGCCGGTCGCAAGGTGGTCGGCGCGCTATGTCTGGGGCGTTCGCTGTTGCTGTGGTACCTGTTGCGGCGGCGGGGGATGGATGCCGAACTGGTCGTCGGCTCCAACGCGGCGGTCAACGATGCCTGGATGGCTCATGCGTGGGTCGAACTCGACTCGCAACCGGTCAACGACGTCGCCGATGTTCGCGAGCACTACGCCAGTTTTGGTCTCGAGCTGCCTCGCCTCCGGTCGTCGGCAACTGAGGCGCCAGGCGGGCGCGGATAGCCTGCCCAGCGTGCCGACCGACGACTTGCAGTCCGTCGTGCTGCGGTTCGGGTTGCACGACTCGCCGCACGCGGTGCCCGTCGAGGACGGATCGTGGATCGAGCTACTCGCTTGGGCGAAGGCTCACAATCTCGTCGGCCAGCTCTGGCATGCGGCACCGACTGTCGCCCAGCTCTCGGCCGCCCAGCAGGCAGCCCTCGACGATGCCTACGAGCATGTAGCGCTGCCGGCGTTGGCCATCGAGGCGTCGGGGCTGGAACTGCACCGTCTGCTCGTCGATGCCGGAATCGAGTGGCGGGCATTGAAGGGCTTTGCCACATCGCACCTGCTGTATGCCGATCCCGCACAACGGAGCTCGCGCGACATCGACGTCCTCGTTCGCCCCGACGATCTGCAACGGGCGCTCGATGCGCTTGCGCCGGTGACAGCGGCGCCGGCCGAGGTGCAAGCGGGCCCGGTGCGCTCGGCGATGCTGAAGGAGCGACAGATCACCGACGTCCGCGGCGTCTCCATCGACGTCCACCAGGCGATCGAAGGCTGTCTGGTCAACAGCCGATTGCCGACCGAGCCCCTGTTTGCCGAGCCGCAGGTGTTCACCGTTCGCGGGGTGCAGCTCAACGCGTGCAGTGCGGGGGCAATGTTCGTGCACAGCGTGCTGCACTCCACCTCGGGGGCTGCGCAGTTGTCGACGCTGCCCGACCTCGGTCGGCTCGCCCGCATCGTCGATCCCGACGATGCCATCGTTGCTGCGCTGCTTGCCGGTCGCAGCCAGCGTGATCTCTTCGTGTGGTCGTTGGAGCTCGCGGCCAAACGGATACCGATCGCCGATGGCTGGCTGCGCTTTGTGGGCGAGCATCAACCGTCACGATCTCGTCGGTGGCTGCTCGACTCGATTCACGATCGCGAAGCCCGACTCGGGCTGGTCAACGTCTTGGTCGGCGAACGGCGCGTGCGTCGCTCCGTCGAGGTGATCTGGCCGGTCGAGGAGTACTTGCGGTTCAAGAACCGGACACGTCTCAGCAATCTCGGCTGGCTCGCCCGCCGCGGCGGGCAGATCGTGCGCGGTCGCTGAACGGAATGTGCCACTAACCTCGCGGCGATGCAATACCGAATCCCCGACGACGTGTTGCACCGAGTGGTGCAGACCGACACCGTCATTCTGAATGCGGCGACGAATGCGTATGTGTCGCTCAACGGATCCGCCGGGCGAATCTGGGAGTTGTTCGGCACCGGTCATACGGCCGACGAGGTACAGGCGATGATGGTCGACGAGTTCGATGTCGAGACCGATGTCGTGGCTGCCGATGTCGCCGCCACACTTCAGTCGCTACTGCAGCGAGGTCTGCTCGAGCCATCGGCCTGATGTCGCTCGATCATCAGTGGAGTCGCGTCGAATTGGCGCTCGGCAGGCCGCTGGGTGTTGTGCCCGAGGCCCTCAGCCTGCCTGTTTGTGCACGGACTCCGCGCGAGGAGCTGGAACGGCTGATCGACGACCAGTACGCGTCGTCTCGACAGGTTTTCGTGTGCTTTTCGGGAGGTCGCGATTCCAGCGCGGTCCTGGCCCTCGCTACCCACGTCGCCCGCCGCCGGGGCGCGCCACTGCCGGTCCCGGTAACCCTTCGATTCCCTGATCACCCGGAAAGCGACGAGACACAGTGGCAGGAGATGGTGGTTCGTCATCTCGGGCTGAGCGATTGGATGGTGATCGACCGACCCGATGCCGACCTGCTGGATCCCGGGATCACCGACCTGCTGGCGGTTTGGGGATTGTTCTATCCGTCGCAGATCGGCAGCTACCTGCCGATTGTCGACGCCGCGGCGGGCGGTGTGTTGCTGACGGGAGAAGGCGGTGACGAATCGTTCGGTGGTTGGCAGTTCCGTGCAGCGGTGCACCCCTGGGGGTGGGGGCCGCGCAGCGCGGCCAAGTCGAGCGCGGTTGCGGTGCTCAACCGCGGGCCTGCAGCTATGCAGAACTGGTACCGCCGACGGAGCCGGCCGTATCCCTGGCTGACGCCCGCCGGTAGCGCGGCCGTCGAGGTGGCGCTCGGCGAGACCGGCGAACGCGAACCACTGGCCTGGCGCAGGTACCTCGCCTGGATGTTCGCCCGGCGCAGTTGGTGCCTGGCCCAACGCACGTTGTCGGGTGTCGGTCAGACGTCGGGATGCCACGTTGTGCATCCGCTTGCCGAGCCAACACTGCTCCGGTCGCTTTCGTCGGCGTGGTCCTGGAGGGGTCCGATCGATCGCACCGCTGTGATGGAAGCGGTGGTCGGCGACCTACTCCCACGTCAGATCGTCGAGCGCGACGACAAGGCCGTGCTCGCCTCTGTTTTCCTCGGCGCGAGAAGCCGCGCCTTCATCGAACAGTGGGACGGGTCGGGGGTCGATGCCGAATGGATCGACACCAAAGCGCTTCGCGTCGTGTGGGCGCGTCGGTACCCGTACGTCGGCACCTTCAACCTCTTGCACCAGGCCTGGCTGAGCAGGGCTTAGGCCCAAACACCTATTGCACGCCACTGGCACCGGCCGTACACTCCGCTGAAAGTTGCGGAGGGACGAGATGAAGCGCATGTATGAATCACCAATGGTCACCGATTTGGGTTCCGTGTCAGAGATGACTCGGGCCGCCGGTGGCGCTTACGGCGAGTTCGCCCAGCCAGGTCAAGTGGCCGACGGCATGAACATGCGCATGCGGATGCGGATGCGCATGGGCGGCGATGACGACTGACCGATACTCGGTCATCGTCTTTTTCTTCTATTAGCCTCGCCTGATGTCCCTGGGTGAGCTGAGCGAGCATCGCCTCTACTGGGCCGATTCCGTCAAGATCGATCGGTATCGACGCGCTCTTGCAGCGCTGATCACGCCAGATTCGGTGGTGTTGGACCTTGGTTGTGGCACGGGATTGCTTGGCCTGCTGGCGGTGCAACTCGGTGCCCGGCACGTGTACGCGGTCGACAGCGGATCGATCATCGCGCTGGCCAAGCAGATCGCCGATGCCAACGGGGCGGGCGATCGGATCACGCATATCCAGGCGATGTCGACCTCGGTCGAACTACCCGAACTGGTCGACATCGTGGTCGCCGATCAACTCGGGGGGCTGGCCTACGAGCCGGGAATCCTGGGGTACTACTCCGACGCCCGCGAGCGGCTGCTGAAGCCAGGCGGTGTCTTCGTGCCGGACCGGTTGCGGTTGTTGATCGCGCCGGTGCAGTCGACCGAGATCACGACGGAGGTCGACTTCTGGAGCACCCGACCGGGCGGTTTCGATGTGTCGTCGGCTGCCGCGTATGCCGCCAATGACGTGTACACCCCCAAGCTCGACGGCGACGACCTGCTGGCCGCACCGGTCGTCGCGCGCGAGCAACCGACGTGGAACAACGAGTCGTTCACGATCGCCGCGTCGTTCACCATCGAGCGCGACGGCGTGCTGCAGGCAATGGCCGGCATGTTCGAAGCGGTGATGGCCGATGGTGTGCTGATGTCGAACAATCCGCGCAGCGCGGATCACATGGAGCACCGTTGGAACAGCGTGTATCCGCTGCCCGAACCGGTCGCGGTGCGCGTCGGCGACTCGGTCAGCACGTCGATCGACGTCAATGTCGACGACGAACGCGTCACGTGGCAGGTGACCGTCGGCGATGGACCCACTCGGCGCTCGTTCAAGCAGTCGACGTTCTTTGCGTCGATTCTCACCGCCGACGATCTTCGCGGGTTGGCCAAGGACCACGTGCCCCAGTTCGGCTCGAAGGGTGCGATGTGGCACGCCGGCTTGGACCTCGTCGCCCAAGGTCTGACGATCGGTGAACTGGAGCGCGAACTCGGCAAGCGCTTCCCTGCTCTGTTGCCCACTGCGCACAAGGCGAGCAAGTTCGTCGGGCATCTGGTCGCTACGGCGCAGGCGTGAAGCGCGTTCGCGATCTGCCGAGGTTGGTGGCGCGGTCCATCGGCGTCGTCTGGAGATCTGCGAGGCGCGCATTCATCGGCACGATCGTGCTCAATACGTTCAGCGGCGTGTTGCTGTTGGTGGAGTTGGTCGTGTTGAAGGTGGTGTTGAGCCGGTTCGTCGATGTCGGCGACGACGCCCCTGTCGGCCGACTCGTCGTGCCTGTCGCAGTCTTCGTCGCCGGTCTGGCGATCGGCGGAATCGTCGCCGTGGTCAGCAGCCAGCTGAGCTGGCTGGCAGGCGAGCAGGTCGCACGCGAGGTGCAAGGCATGGTGGGTGATGCGGCGAGTCGGGCTGCGCTGGTCGACTTCGAGCGTCCAGCCTTTCACGACCGCCTCGAGCGGACGATGACCAACATCGTCGATCGACCGTACGGCGTGGTCGTATCGCTCAGCGGGTTGATGTCGTCAGGATTCGGGGCGCTGGCGGCTTCAATCGCGCTCGTGGTGATCAGTCCGCCGCTGGCGTTGATCAGCGTCGTGGCAGCGGTACCACTGGTGCTCGTGTCGATGAAGGTCGGCAGGCTCACCTGGTCGTTCGAGGTCGAGACGACGGAGAACGAACGCCGACGCGAGTACATGCTGTCGTTGCTCACCAGCAAGTCTCCGGCCAAGGAGATCCGCTCGTTCAACCTCGGCCAACACTTCCTGTCCACGTTCCGCGGGCTGTACGACGAGCGCATCGATCGCCAGCGACGATTGCTGAGAGATCAACTGCGCCTCACTGTGGTCTCTCGGTTGACCAACGCCATCATGCTCGGTGCCGCAGGCGGACTGGTGCTGGCGTTTGTCGACAGCGGGCGATTGACAATTGCCGAAGCGGGAACGGCGCTGGCTGCAATCGCCCTCCTGGCGACTCGGGCCAACAGCGCGGTCGCGGCGTTGTCGTCGACGTACGAGCACGGACTGTTTCTCACCGAGACGTTCGCGTTCCTCGACGAATTTTCTTCTGCCGGCGACCATCCATCCACCGTGCCCGTTCCGCCGTTCAGCGGGGTGCGTCTCGACCATGTCTCGTTCCGTTACCCCAGCGGCGACCGCGACGCGATCAGCGACATCGACCTCGAGGTCAACCCGGGTGAGATCGTTGCCTTGGTGGGCCCAAATGGCTCTGGCAAGACGACGGTGTCGAAGCTGCTTGCCCAACTGTTCCGGCCAAGCGCAGGTCGCATGTGGTGGGGATCGGCCGACACCGCCGATCTGCCGGCAGCCGGATTGCGCGACCAGATCGCGGTGATCTTCCAGGATTTCGAACGCTACGAACTGACGCTCGGCGAGAACGTCAGCCTCGGTCGAATCGATACAGCGGGCGATGATGAGCGGTTGCATGCCGCACTCGCCGACGCCGATGCCGGCTCGGTGGGCAGCGAGCACGGCGCCGACCTCGACACGTTGCTCGGCCCTCGGTGGATCGGTGGCACCGACCTGTCGATCGGTCAGTGGCAGCGTCTGGCCATCGCCAGGGTTTTCTACCGCGATGCTCCATTCCTGATCCTCGACGAACCGACCGCGTCGATTGATGCCCAGGCCGAGGCCGAGACGTTCGCCAGCCTGCGCCGCCTCGCCGCCGGCCGAGCGGTCGTGATCGTGTCGCATCGTTTCTCGACGGTCGCCTCGGCCGATCGCATCTACGTGCTGGACGGCGGCCGGATCGTCGAGCACGGCACACACGACGCGCTACTTGCCGCTGATGGCAAGTACGCCCACCTGTTCAACCTGCAGGCGTCGTCGTACCTCGGCCGCCCGCCACCCGGCTAGC
>JANPBZ010000082.1:0-33758 GCA_031430695.1 Ilumatobacteraceae bacterium | reverse complement strand
GAGCTCGCCCGGGTGGCGGTCGATGCCGATGATCCTGATGGGGAGGGTCTAAGTCAGCCGACCCTTGCGTCGCGCTTCCAGACGTTCGCGACGAGTCAGTTCGCGAGCGATCGCCGGGGGTGTCGTTGGTCATGTCGGTCTCCGTTCAGGCGGTGTGTGGGTTGCCGACCGGACAAAGGGCGGCTGTCAACGCGCCGCGAGACTCGGACCCGTGCTCACGGATTGACAGCCGCCCGCCGGTCGGCCGACCCACCGCACCCGCCCGAAAGGCGGCCACGTCACCCGCCGCTTGCAAGTCACGGAACATCGCCACCGGACGACGGATCGGATTCGGCGGCGTCGCGTAGCTGTGATCGATGCCGCGGACCCCGCGTCGAGTGCAGTTGCTCTACTTTCGGAGTGCCCGCATCGGAGGCTGACGGAGGCCTGACGCGATGGTCTCGTGGTGGAGGTCGCCTTCAGCGGCGACGCCGATCGCGGATAGTGCGGCCTCAGCGATTAGCCGTGTGCCGCCAGCAACCACCGTGTCCACACTGGGTCGGCGCCACTCACGACCTTGAGCGCATCTCCGTGAGCTCGACCGGCACCGAGTTCGGTGTCTCGGTCACCGCGCACGCAGCGGCACGCCGGCGTCGGCGTACAACCACGAACGCGATCAGTGCTGCGCCGATGAAAATGGTCATGGTGCCGAACAGTGCGAACCCGGCTGCGGTACCCAAACCGATCGCGGCGAGCACGCCCAGAGTCGGGCCCGCGCAGCACACGGCGCACGCCGCGACTCCGACACCGACGATCGAAGCATTCTTCTTCTGCTTGGCGCTCATGACGGCGTCCCGAACATCGACTCGACGATCGAGAGCGCGTCTTCCGGGGCGCGCACCTCGAGCGCGACCCCGCGGGTGTCGACCGTTATCGCGAACCGGAAGAACTGGCAGCAGTCCTGTTCGGCTGCGACCAGTCGGATCAGCTCATCGGTCGGCAACGTGTGAGCGAACACGCTGCGGACGCCGGCCTCGATTGCCTCGCGCCGTTCCACGTGGGCGAGCAGCGATTGCCAGTCGGCAATCCGGCCCTTCATCGACCCAGCCGACAGCGTTCAGGCAATCGCCGGCTGGCCGGCACTCGCGGGCTTGGTTGACAAGCTGATGGCTTGGATCGTCGCAGCCGCGTCTTGTGGGCCGTCGGGGTCGCTGACGCATCCGCAGTCGGTGTCGCAGGCACCGTCGGGGCGGTGACGTTCGAGTGAGGCCGCAGCGTGTTGAAGCTCGCTCGTGAATGTCATCAGTTCGCCGATCTGCTGCTGGGCGGCGAAGACCTTGGCGGCCACGAGCCGGCGCAGTTGGTCCTGGATCGGCCCGCACTGGCCTCCATCCCACGCCGTCGTCAGTCCGGTGATCTCATCGAGGTTGCAGCCGAGCTGCTTGGCGCGGGCGATGAACGCCAGCCGGTCGAGGGTGCGCTGGTCGTACATCCGGTAGCCGGCCGGTGTCCGCGACGCCTCCGGCAGCAGTCCGATCTGTTCGTAGTAACGCAGCGTTGCGGTGGTGAAGCCGCTGGCGTCGGCCACCTGTTTGATTTTCAGTGCTGTCGTCATTGCCGCCCACCATAAACCTTCATCCCAACTTGAATGTCAAGCGCGACACGGCGGGGCGGCCAGTCAGGTGTGGCCGTGATCGTGGCGATGGTGAAGGTCGGGCACATGAGGATGCTGGTGCACCAACTCCTCGTGGCTGTGCCGATGCTGATGCCGCACCAATTCCCAATCCGGGTGGGAGTGGTCATGGTGGTCGTCGTCGTGGACATGTTCGTGGTCGTGTACGACCGGCTCGTGGCGATGGTCGTGTTGATGATCGCTGCGCAACACGAAGCTGACACCGACCGCGGCGATCAGCAACGACACGACCTCTCGAGTGGTGACCGGATCGGCGAACACCGTCCAGGCGACAATCGCCCCGACGAACGGGGCTGTGGCGAACACCAACTGCCCCCGGGCGGCACCCAGATCGCGGGCGCCCGCGACCCAGAGCGTTATCGACATTCCGTAGCCGAAGCCACCCACGATCAGGGCTGCGATGATCGACCAGCCCGGCACCGCCCCGCCGAGCGTGAGACCGATTGCCAGGTTCGCTCCGCCGGCGATCACACCTTTGACGAACGTGATGTGAGACGGTGCGAGCTCGTCGAGGTTCGCAGTGACGCAGTTGTCGACGGCCCAGCAGAAGCACGCGCCCGCAATCAACAACACGCCCCACCGCAAGTCGGCGTCTCCCGACCACCCGAGCACTGCGCCGGCCACGACGACAAGGACTGTGCCGGTCACGACGCGTGGGCCGATGTGTTCCTTGAACACGAAGAACGCCAGCACCGTCGTGAACACCAGCTCGAGGTTCAACAACAGCGATGCGGTAGCCGCGGGCGCGTGACTGAGTCCTGCAGCCAGCAGCACTGGACCGACCGCGCCGCCGAGCACCACAGCGGTTGCCAGTCGTGGAGCGCCGCGCACCAGGGCCGGCTTCGTCGGACGCACCTTGCCGATCACCGGGAGCACCGCGATTGCAGCTCCCAGGTACAGCAGGCCGGCAAGCGTGAAGGCGCCCATGTCGCCCGCCAGCCTCGATGCCGCTGGAGCCGAGATTCCGAACAGGACCGCCGCCAACGAGCAACGCAGGATCCCCCGCCGGCTCATCGAGAAACCTCGCTCAAACGCTCCAAGTTCACTCAACCAGTCTGCCGCTCCGCGTCGTAGTTGATGACAAGCACGTTCACGTCGCCACCGCCGTGGCTGAGCCCTTCCCACCACGGATCGAGTCGGGCGGATGGATGGCTAGAAAGTCGGATTGGCAGGTCCACTCCCACCTGGGTCCGACTGGGCTCAGCATCAACGGATCGAGGCTCTCGACGAAATGTCCTCTCAAAGTCCTGACACGCGTCGTACGTGATGTCCCGGTCGATCCGGGCAAGCGACACGAGGAGGATCCCCGATGAAAGCCGTGCGGTTCTCGACTTTGGAGCACCAGACGTGCTGTGACTCGAGGACTTCCGGGATCCCGTGCCCACCGCCACCGTCGACACATCGACGTCGATGATGATCGCGCAACTGCTCCAAAGGACCTTCGCGCCCGGCATCGCCACCCTCCTCGTCACGAAGGATCCGGAGTGCTGGCCGTCGCCGATCGGGAGATCAGCGTCGCGGTCAGTCGCAGCGTTCCATGAACTCGACGCGCTTGCGCCCTCCTTCCTAAACGAACCGATCGCGCCATTGAACGCCACCAACACAGCGATGATCGGCGTCTCGTCGGGCCTGAGTGAACGGGTCCTCGTCCGGTCCCGGATGGTGTCGGCCGAAAAGCTGACGACGGGTTCGCCCTTGTTCTCTCTGCTTGGGACGCTACGAAAGGTTCGTCGTGCGCTGCTCCCCTTGATCAGCAGAGTTCTGTTGGGGAACCTGGACGGTGCGAGCATGGATTTCGCGTGTGAGTGTCTGGATCTCTTTGACGATGAGGTCAGCTTCGACGTTGGTCTCGTAATCGTGTCGGGCGAGTTCACTGCTGATCTGGTCCTCTCGTTTGGCGGCAATCAGCAAGATCGCGCCTTGCATCGCTGCCAGACACGACAGGATCAGATTGAGGAGGATGAAGGGGTACTTGTCGAAGCCAACACTCCGGTTGCCGATCATCCAGCCGGCGAGAAACACAAAGGCACCGAAGACGAAGCCCCACGATCCCATTCCATTGCGAAGCTTGTCGGCTGCCCGCTCACCGCGTGTGAGTCGCTCTCCTGTTCGTACGGCTGGGTGGTGGTGCCAACTCGGCCTGTGAATCTGGATCGAGTTTCGAAGTTTCATAAGTGCGGTTCTAGCAGCGTCGTCAGGTGCTCGAACTCGCTTGGTGTCACCGACAACCTGACTCATTGCAGGTCTCGACGGGGAAGCGTCGGGCCTTCTCGTGTCGTGTCGTGTCGTCAGGCTGGCTGCCCGATCATTGGGGTGACGCCTTGACCGATTGGTCGATCACGGATTTCTGCAAGCTCGCCCCACGCCCTTCCGTTGACGATGTTGATTGTTCGACGTTCGATCGCACCTCAATGTCTCCCCGCGTACTCACCCCTGGCGTAACCTGGCGGGCTTGCGCCCTGAACTAGATTTGGGTGCGACGTGATGTACGGCGAGGAAGTGGGTCGAGTGAGGTGGTGCGTTGGAAGGACGATCCTGACGACCACGATTACCCTGCGGCGCACGAATTCTTGTGCTTGATGGTCGACGGCGACGTGGCGGCGCGAACTGTGCACGAGTTGCGAGCCGCACCGACGAGACAGTTCAAGGCGAAGGACCTCATCCGAGCGAGCCGCTCGACGCTGTTGCCTGTCGACGACCCGCACGTGGCCGCTGACCTCGCCAAGGTTGACCGCAACGAACGGTTGTCCCCGGTGCTGGCGGTGCGCGGGTCGTTGGGCCACTATCCGATGGTGATCGCAGACGGTTTTCACCGGATCTGCGCGAGCTATCACATCGACGAGAACGCGGAGATTCCTTGTCGTATCGTGCCGCTCGGGCGACAATGACTGCGATACAGCGCGCCCGACCGATCCACGCGATTCTCTCGCTGGAGCCGCCGTTCGGCCGACGGTTCGATGAGCCGCGGGTGGAATGGCGTCGGCTGTTCGCCGAGTTCTTCGGCACACTGATGCTGGTCGTCGTTGCGGCAGGCGGCCCGGTTGTGAACGCCGTCAGCGGCGCAGGAGTCTCGCCGACTGCTCGGGTGGTAGCCCCAGGGTTGATCGTAATGGCGCTGATCTACGCCACCGGCGCGGTCGGTGGCGCGCACCTCAATCCGGCGGTCACTATTTGCTTCGCGGCCCGGGGTAACTTTCCTTGGATTCGTGTACCCGGCTACGTGCTGATGCAACTCGTCGGCGCAACGGCCGCTGCGCTCTTCCTGCGCGCCGTGTTCGGCAACGTCGGCGAACTCGGTGCGACCGTTCCGGCGGCTGGAATCGACGACAGCCAGGCGCTAGCTCTCGAAGTGATGCTCACCCTTGGCCTCGTCAGCGTGATCCTTGGTACGGCGTCGGGCGCGAAGAACATCGGAACCAATGCCGCGTTGGCGGTCGGGGCCTATGTGGCGATGGCCGGGATGTGGGCCGCTCCGATTGCTGGTGCCTCGATGAACCCTGCCCGCTCGTTCGGGCCGGCACTGCTCGGTGGCCAGTGGCGATCTGCCTGGGTCTACGTGGTTGGGCCGCTCGCTGGAGGGTTGCTGGCGGTGGCCGTGGCTTGGCTGCTCCGGGGGCCGCCGACGTCAGCCGGCGATCAAGCTGCGCAAGGTGATCTCGGATCGAATCCGGATGTGGCCGCAGCCAACGTCCCGGAGTTGACTGGGCAATGATGACTGAATCGGGCGACCCCGAGGTGGCCCTATCCGTCAGTTCGACTGGACCGGAGGCGTTGCGCACCTGCGGGATATGTTGTGATGCCTGACGTCGTGAGAGGGCTTGCACGTCGACGTCGAGCACGCGCCTCGCGCCAGACGCGCCTCGCGGGCTCCGTCGAGCGGCATCGAAGCGGACGACTGGGATGGTTGCGCGCCGCGGTGCTCGGTGCCGACGATGGGATCGTGTCAACGGCGAGTCTTCTGGTTGGTATCTCGTCAGCATCAGGTTCGCGTTCCGCACTGATCACCACCGGAATCGCGGCCCTCGTCGCCGGAGCAATGTCGATGGCTGCGGGCGAATGGGTGTCGGTTAGTTCCCAACGAGACGGCGAACGAGCCGACCTGGATCTGGAACGCGAAGAGCTCACGGCAGACCCGAACGCAGAACTCGCTGAGCTGACGGCCATCTACGTGAGTCGGGGTGTGCCCGAGGAACTCGCCCGACAAGTCGCAGAAGCAATGTCGACCAACGACGTCGTGGATGCTCATGCCCGCGACGAACTCGGCCTCGATCCTACAGCGCTCGCTCGACCTGGCCAGGCAGCAATCGCGTCCGCCACCGCGTTCGCGCTCGGAGCGCTGATCCCGACGATCACGGTTGCGCTCGCGCCCGTCGGACTCCGCACGATCGCTCTCGCAACCACAGCGCTCGTAGCGCTCGGTGCGCTTGGAGCGGTCGGCGCAGGAATCGGAGGGGGGAGCAGATGGCGAGGTGTGCTGCGAGTTGCTGCCGGTGGTGGTCTTGCGATGTTGATCACCGGGCTTGTCGGCCGAGCCGTACATGCAACCGGACTCTAAAGATCACACGTCACACCATGTTGAGTGCGCACCGTCGTGAACTGAGCCGCACTGGTTGATATAGGCCGTCGCAGCGGGAGGCGTGGGCGGTGCCGTAAGGTCACCGGAGCAGCGCAATCGTTCCAAGCTCTTCGAGGTGTGATCATGACGTCATCTGAATCATCCACGGCGGCTCTGGATCCAGCAGAGTCGAGGGACGTGTCGTCGAACAGGTTGTATCGCTGGTTGGAAGGTTCGTTGTTTTCGAAGATCATTGCCTACACGATCCATCCGGTGCACATCATGTTGTTGTTGGTGTTGTGGATCATGTTGCTCGTCGTTCATGCGACGGTGTTCGAGCTTGTCGGTGGAAACTACACCAACGGGCTGTCGGCAATGGCGGCGAGCATCGTGTTGTTGCAGCAGACGCATCAGCATCGTGAGGTTCGCCAGCTACATCGTCAGCATCACGAGTTGCTTGGGGCGCTACACGCTCGGCTTGATCGACTTGAGGGTCCGTCGGTCGAACATGACTGATCGTCACACGTCCGGGGATGGCGGGTCGGCATCCGCCACCCTCAACAGCCCGACCAACAAGCCACCGTTCTCAGCCTCACCGGCTCGCATGCGATCGCGACCTCGGCAACCTACGAACGAGGCGCACACATCATCGACCCCGCAACCTGCATGCCCACCACCGAACTCGCCAGCGCGACCGTCATCGGACCTGACCTCGGCGACGCCGACGCATTCGCCACCGCCGTATTCGTGATGGGCCCAGCCGGACTCGACTGGATCGAAACACAGCCCGGGTACGAGGCCTACATCATCACCCACGACGACACCACCCACTGGACCAGCGGATTCCCGATCGGCGGAGACAGCTCTTCGCTGTGAGAGCAGATGGACCTTCGAGCAATCCGGCGAGTGGCGTGTGCCCGCCAGCGACGCGAGCCTCGTTTGGTTCCCCATTTGGTGTCGGAGGCATGGCCCTGGCCGGCGGTCACGGCCCGAACGTTCGAGCGACGGCGCGCTTAGCCTTCATTCTGCAGAGAGCAAGACCAGCGAGAATGTGGTCGGTTGTCGTCGGACGAGTAGGAGACGACCGCCTTCGGCTTCGGCGAGTGAGCGGGCGAGTGCGAGCCCGATGCCGTTGTTGTGTCCGTGACCGCGTCGGAACAGGGTCTCGGCGTCGACGTCGTCGGAGAGCGCTCCTTCGTCGTCGATGTCGATGGCGGCTCCCCCTGCAATCGAACGCAATGTCATGGTGATCCGGCCTTGGCCATGATCGAAGGCGTTGTCGAGGAGAACGTCAAGGACTTGTTCAATCGAGCTCGCTGAGGCTTGTACGTGATCGTTGACGGTTCCCGTCACCATCAGCGTGCGGTCTGTTGCGATGGCGCGGGGTTCGAAGCGTTGCTTGGCTGCGACTACTGCGTCCTGCAAGGAGCTGGTCGAGCTGGGCGGCACGGCGTCGCGGGCGAAGGCCAGTAGGTGGGCGACCGTACTGTCGATTCGGTCGAGGTCGTCGAGCGCTGTCAAGGCAAGCGTCTGGTTCTGCTCGTTCGTTGCGGCCGCTTCGAGCTTGAGTCGAAGCCCGGTGAGTGGGGTGCGGAGTTGGTGTGAGACGTCAGCGCTGAAGCGGCGTTCACGGGTGAGCGACTCAGTGACTCGGTGAGAACTCTCGACGAGCGCTGTGCCGAGCAGGTCGATCTCGGTGATGTCGACTGGTTGGTGGTTGTCGATCACACCGCCGTTGCCCATCTTCGTCGCCAGTGCCGCCAGTTCGATCACGGGACGGCTGAGGCCCTTCGCGATCCGGCTGCCGATCAACCATGCGATGGCGAGCGCCGCTACCCCGGCGCCTGCCATCACAAGCCACGCCCGACGGGCTCGGCTTTGCGCTCCGGAAAGCGATTCGCTGAGGCGCAGTGCGCCAACAACGGTCTCGTGCTTGTCAGTGATTGGTGTGGCGACGACGATCAGTCCGTCGGTGCTCGACGATGATTCGCCTCTGAGCGCTGCGACGACGGCTGGTTCTGCGATCTTTGGTCCGAGGCCGAACAGGAGGGTGCCGTCCAGGCCGTACACGGCGAAAGGTGGCGGCGAGTCTGGTTCACTTGCGACATCTGCGAGTTCGTCTGCGTCGAGCGGGATCGCGATCTCGGTCAGCGTTTCGGCGGCGGAGGCTTGGAGCTCGACGACTTCGGAGTCCAGAAGCTGCCGCTCGGCAACGATCGCGAGTGGGATGCCGAGCGCGAGAAGTACGAAGGCGGTGACTCCGACGATGGCAGCCGTGATTCGGCGCTTCATGGGTCGACCAGGCGGTAGCCGACGCCGCGTACGGTGACGATCTCGATGCTGTCTCCGAGCTTTCGGCGAAGCGCCACGATGTGCATGTCGACGGTTTTCGTCGAGCTGTCCCAGTGCAGATCCCAGACATCTGCGAGAAGGCGGTCCCGGGTGACGACTCGGCCAGCCTGCCGCGCGAGGTAAACGAGGAGTTCGAACTCCCGCGGACGAAGCTCGATCGGGACGCCGGCGATGCTGGCGATGTAGGCGGCGGGTTCGACTCGCAGCGATCCGAGCTGGATCGCAGCGGCGGTGTCGACGTTCTCCGTCGGGCGAAGGTGGGCACGGATACGAGCAAGAAGAACGTTCGTCGAGAACGGTTTGGTGACGTAGTCGGTTGCGCCGGCGTCGAGCCCGACGACGATGTCGATGTCAGCGTCGCGGGCAGTGACGAGGATGATGGGCAGGTCCTTGTGCTGCTCTCGAAGCCAGCGACACAGTGTGAACCCGTCGACGTCGGGGAGTCCGGCGTCGAGTAGGACAAGATCGGCAAGGTTCTCCTCGAGGACGCGGTTCGCGTCGTGGGAGTTGACGAACCAGTCGACGACGTATCCGTGCGACTCCAACGCCGCCTTCATCGTTGCTCCGATGGAATGGTCGTCTTCGATCATGACGACGCGTCGTTCGGTGCGGCCGGGACGTCCGAAGGGTGGGCTGGTGATCACGGGATGAGTCTCACCCGGATCGTGCACAGGATCGCGGCATCGCCGGCCGCCTCGGGAGGAAAGCGACCGGCGATGTGAACCACGCGGGGATTGGAACCGGGTGTCATACCGCTTGGCTGAGCGCCTGCTTCTTCTGGGATGCCGTCATGTACACGACGACCGCGAGGATCGCCGCGAGGAACACGAAGCTGGTCACTGTGGTGCCGAGCCCAAGCCCTCCGTCTACCTTGGCTTGCGACAGCAAGTCGCCTGTTGACGCACCGAGCGGGCGGGTGAGCACATAGGCGGTCCAGAAGGCGAGCACGGCGTTGAGGTTCAGGTACCTGTAGGCGACGAAGACGAGGCCGATCATGGCGATGAACAAGAGCACCGAGTTGAAGTAGCCGATGTTGAGACCTTCGGCGAGGAGATCACCGGCGGCGGTGCCGAGCGCGAACGTGAACAGGATCGCCAGCCAGTAGAAGGCTTCACGCTTGGTGCTGGTGATCGAGTGAATCGAGAGGGTCTTCTCGCTCGCGTACCACACAGCGAAGGTGGCGAGCATTGCTGCGCCGAACGCGATCGTGCAGGCCCACAGGCTGACGCCGAGATTGTCGACCAGGTTGTCGGTGATGAGGGTCCCGACGATGCTGATCAGCACGACAGACAGCCAGTAGATGCCTGGCACGTACCGTCGGGCCTTGAACTGGAATCCGAGAGCGATCGCAAGGAGTCCACTCATGATCAACGTGGTGCCCGTGAGCCCGAGGTTGAGGTTGGTCGCAAGGAAGTCGGCAGCGGTCTCACCGACGGTGGTCGCGAGTACCTTGATCACCCAGAAGTAGAGGGTGACTTCAGGGACCTTGCTGAGCATCTGCTTCAGGTCGGGTCGTCGTACGGGGGCGGTGATTGACATCGGGCTTCTCCTGGATCGGTAGTGGTGCCCTGACGGTACGAATCGGCTGGTCATCGAATTGGTGGTGACGGTTCAACGCTGGGTAAACCGCGATCTGCGGAATCGCTCAGACAGCGCCACCGACTATCAATCCGACGGTGATGGCTGCCGCGAGGAGCCGGTACCAACCAAAGATGGTGAGAGGTTCGGTACGGAGATAGCCGACGAGCCATCGCACTGCGGCCATGGCGGTGAGGAACGCAACGAGCGTGCCAAGGAGCGGTGTGCGCCATCCGTAGTCGTTGAGCAACGTGCCTCCATCCTTGGCGAGGTCAAGCACGGTTGCCGCCGTCAGCGTGGCGAGGCCGAGCAGGAAGCTGAATTCGACGGCGGCGGACATGCTGAGGCCGATTGCGAGCGCGGCGACAATCGTCACCAGGCTTCGGCTTGTGCCGGGGAGCAGGGCGAGGATCTGGGCGCAGCCGATGATGGCCGCATTTCGGATGCTGAGCTGTTCGAGCGCCGTGGTGCCGTGTCGGGGTCGCCACCACAGCAGAAAGAGACCACCGACCGTCCAGGCGGCGACGATAGGCCACGGTCCGAACAGGTGCGCCTTGATGCTGTCGCCGAACACGACGCCGATGGCTGCGGCCGGAACGAACGCGACGATCAGCCGGGCAAGGAGTTGCCTCCCCGCGGCATCGCGTCCGATGACACCCTTCGCGAGTTGGGAGATGCGGTGCCGGTACAGCGCCACGACGGCGAGGATCGCGCCGACCTGGATGGCGATCGCGTACGTGTCTGCGGCCACCTTGCCGGGTCCTGTCCCGAGCCCGAGGAGTCGTTGGGTGACGAGGAGGTGCCCGGTGGATGAGATCGGCAGGTACTCGGTGATTCCTTCGACGGCTCCGAGGAGAATTGCCTTGATCGGCGTGAGCGGGCCACCATCGGCTGTGACTGCGAGAGCGACGATGGCGATGCACGTTGCGGCGATCAGTTGTGCAGAGAGGCGACGGTCCGGAAGCGGTGCGGGTACGGCTGAGATCGAGGTCATCGGGAGGTCACCATGATGAAGTCACGCCAATCTGTGTCGAGGTATCGGACCGCAGGACGAGTCATGTCCGGAAGCAGTTGTGTCCGACGAGCTCGGCTGGTGGGTGAACAGGTTGAACGTGACCATGCCATGTAGCCGGTGGCCGCGGCGACGAACACCACGCACGCAGTACCAGTCGATCATGGTTGCACGGTACGAATCGGTCGGTCATCAGACATGGCGTCGAGGTTCAACTGTCGGTAAAGCGACGTGTCGCACGCCGCCCGTTCAGCGGAGCGGCTCCGACTTCGGGCGCGTTGAGTGTCCACGCGTCGACAGTAAGAACGTCTGAGCCAGCGCAGACCATGCTGAAGGTGAGCGGACGGCCAGAACTGACCGGAGGCACTTCGGCGTTGGTCAACCCGCCGTACTGTTACACCCGTGACAGCTGAACGGATCCTGATCGTCGAAGACGACGAGCGAATCGGGTCCACGCTGCTGCGCGCACTCGTCGGCAATGGCTACGACGCACACTGGGAACAGACCGGCCGAGGCGCGCTCGTCAGCGTTGCGGCGGCACGTCCCGATCTCGTCCTACTCGACCTGGGGCTGCCCGATCTCGACGGACTCGACGTGTGCCGCCAGATCCATCACGGCGACGCGACCATCGACATCGTCATGCTCACCGCCCGCGATGAGGAACTCGATGTGGTCGTCGGCCTCGATGCCGGAGCGATCGACTACATCACCAAGCCCTTCAAGCTCGCCGAGCTCCTGGCGCGGATCCGCGCCCAGCTCCGACGAACCGAACCACGGGCCCAGTCACGTTCGACCTCAGGGGATCTGGTTGTCGACGTCCTCGCGCGACGGGCCTGGCTCCACCAGAACGAACTCCAACTCCGCGCGAAAGAGTTCGACTTGCTGGCCCGCCTGGTCGCCGACGCCGGCAACGCGGTGTCCCGCGAGACGTTGATGAGCGACGTCTGGGATGAGCATTGGTTTGGCTCGACAAAGACCCTCGACTTTCACATTGCTGCGCTGCGCCGCAAGCTCGACGCCGGAGAAGCAGAGAGTCGGATCACGACGCTGCGCGGTGTCGGGTACCGGTTCGAGCTGTCATGAGACGCCGCGTCCTCGCCGCAATCCTGTCCGTCACAGCGATCGCAATCGTGCTATTCGGTGTGCCACTCGCGATCGTCGTCGAACGGTTCGTGGACGATGACGCCACGCTCCGGGTGGAACGCCAAGCAGTGCTCGCTTCGCGCGAAGTGCCGGCAGACTTCGCAACGGGCAACGATCCAGTTGAGCTACCGACGAACGACGACGGAATCGCGCTTGCGCTCTACGGCGTCGATGGAACACTTATCACTGGTAAAGGTCCGACCCGAGCGGACGCAGCGACAACCAGCGCGCTCGGCAACCAAGTGGTCGATGTCGAGATTCCTGGAGCGAGGGTCGTCGCTGTCCCGGTCGCGGCTGATGAACGCGTCATCGGGGTCATCCGCGCCGAGCAGTCGACGGCAGCCAGCGATGCGCGCACGCGCCAGATACTCCTGCTGCTCGCTGGTCTTGCGACAGGAGTCATCTTCATTGGCGCAGTGATCGGATGGATCCTCGCCGGCCGGCTGGCACGGCCGGTGCGATTGCTCCGGGATGCGGCCGTGCAGCTCGGCGACGGAGACTTCACGATCGATGTACCTCGCAGCCGCGTACCCGAGCTGGACGAGGCGGCACAGGCGATGACCGCTACCGCGTTCAGACTCGATGACCTCGTCACGAGAGAACGTGCCTTCAGCGCCGACGCATCACACCAACTGCGTACGCCCCTCGCCGGGCTCCGCGCCGCGATCGAAACCGAACTCGAGTTCCCGCGGCCTGACCCGACCGTCGTCCTTCACGAGGCGATCAGTGACATCGACCGGCTCGAACGGACGATCACCGAGCTGCTCACCATTGCGCGAACATCGAACATCACCACCTCGCCCGTCACGCTCGCGGACGTCTTGGCCGATGTCGAATCCACTTGGCAGCGCCGGTTTACTGGAGCTGACCGTGTCCTCACCATCGCCCCCTCTCGCTACACGCCGACCGTCAAGGGAAACGCTTCGATGCTGCGACACGCAATCGACGTGCTGCTCGACAACGCGCTCCACCACGGTGCCGGCGAGGTGTGCATCAACCACCACATCACCGACGACGCCGTCACCGTCACCATTTCTGACAACGGACACGGATTCGCCAGCGGTATCGAACCGCCCGACGACCTCGGCACCTCGCACACTCCCGGTTCGCTTCACGGGCTCGGCCTGCCGCTCGCCCACCGGCTCATCGAAGCAATGCCCGGACGGCTGACGATCGCGCACAGTGGACCCAGCCCTCGCATCGACATCGTCCTCCAACGAACCGTTCCAGCACAGGGCGAAACCGTCGAAGCGCGCTGAGGAGAGAACCACAACGGTCCTCCCCTCAGCGCAGGAGCAGGTCAGGCGAACTCAGTCATCTTCCTCGACACCGGCTGGCTCGTTGGGATCGTTGTCCTGGTTGGCGGCCGGTCCACCGTCGCACTCAGCGCCGGTTGCAGCATCAATGCCGTCCTCACACTCGACCCCATCGCCCTCGTCAGCCTCGTCAGCCTCATCGACGCCATCGACCTCGTCAGCCTCATCGACGCCATCGACCTCGTCAGCCTCATCGACGCCATCGACCTCGTCAGCTTCATCCACGCCATCGACCTCGTCAGGTTCGTCAGCGGACTCGGGGGCCTCTGTCGCCTCGTCTGCTCGTGCAGCAGCAGGGCCACCGTCGCACTCGGCGCCGGTTGCGGCATCGATTCCGTCGACGCAGTCCACGCCGACCTCGTCGGAAGGCTCCGTCGACTCTGTCTCGACGACACGTGTCGGGGACGGTGTGGGAATGCTGCCGCCGCTGGATGCAGCCGCAATCCCGGCGGCGCCAGCGAACAGGCCAAGGCCGACAACGGTTGTGTAGCTGACCTTCTTCAATCGGGATGCCATACGGAGGAGTCCTTTCGGGGTGAGCGAGACGGAGAATGCCGTCGCGCGCGTGCCACCTTGCGCTCTCGAACCTTGAGTTCACCCGAAGCAACCTGAAGAGCTACTTCAGGCTGTCTTCGGGTCCGGCCTGCACCCGAGACCAAGCGTCAGTTGCTCGTGCGGCGCGAAGAAGGGGAGGACCGGGTGTGGTCCTCCCCTTCGGTCGCTCATTCACGAGGCGGAGGCGAACTCAGCCGTTCGTGCTCGGAGCGGTCAACTCACGGGGCTTCGGTGGCCTCGTCGGCGTCGGCCACGCCGTCACCGTTGTTGCCGGTCTCCTCGCCCTCGTTCTGATCGTCGACGCCATCAGCCTCGTCTGACTCGGATGCCTCAGACTCCTCAGCTGCCTCGGGGGCTTCGGTGGCCTCATCAGCCTGTGCCGCTGCCGGGCCGCCGTCGCACTCGGCGCCGGTGGCGGTGTCGATGCCATTCTCACAATCGACCCCGTTGTCACCGGGCGCTTCCGGCGCCTCGTTGGCCTCGGGAGCCTCGTTGGCCTCGTTCGCTGCAGGGGTGCCAGCAGCATCTCCGGTCGGTGTGGCCGGGGTCTCGACCGCCGGCGGCACCGGCGTGGGGGTGGTGCTGCCGCTGGCTGCGGCGGCGATGCCGGCGGCACCGGCGAACAGGCCAAGACCGAGGACGGTCGTGTAGGTGGCCTTCTTGAGTCGGGATGTCATGGGGGGTCCTTTCGTGTTGTCGGGGCGGAGGTTCCGTTCCGATGTCGACACGATGCGCCGGCTGACCTTGAGCGGACCCGAAGCGACCCGAAGCTCAGCTTCAGGCGCACTTCAGGATTCGTCTGCCACGCTGTGACCATGAGGATCCTGGTGGTCGAAGACGACAAGAGGTTGGCGGCGACGCTGCGTCGCGGATTGGAAGCTGAAGGTTTTGCGGTCGACAATGCCCTCGACGGTGAGCAGGGCCTGTGGTTGGCGTCGGAGAACCCCTACGACGCGATCGTGCTCGACATCATGTTGCCAAAGGTCAATGGGTTCCAGGTGTGCGCACGATTGCGAGAAGCAGGCAACTGGACACCGATCCTGATGCTCACCGCGAAGGATGGCGAGCTCGACGAGGCCGAAGCACTCGACACCGGAGCTGATGACTACCTCACCAAGCCGTTCTCGTACGTGGTGCTCGTTGCACACCTCCGTGCGTTGCTGCGACGTGGCGCTGCTGAGCGACCAGCACGAATCACAATCGGCGATCTGGTCATTGATCCTGCTGTTCGCACCTGCAGTCGCGCTGGCACCACGATTCAATTGACTGCGAAGGAATTCTCGATCGTCGAGTTCCTCGCACGCCGTAACGGTGAGGTCGTCTCCAAGGCCGATCTCATTGAACACGCCTGGGACTTCGCCTACGACGGCGACCCGAACGTGATCGAAGTGCACATGTCGAACATCCGACGCAAGATCGACAAGCCGTTCCGCACCGAAAGCCTACGAACTGTCCGTGGCGCCGGATACCGCCTCATACCCAGTGGCCGCTGACGCGCTCCGGCGGCGCGCCGGACTTCGCCTTCGTGTCGCAGCCGTCTCGGCCGTCACCGTCGGCGTTGCACTCGCAATCGCTGCATTACTGCTGGTGGGACTGCTCCGTAATCGACTCGACACTGCCGCAACCACCGCAGCAACACTGCGCGCCCGAGACGTCGCCGCGCTCGCGGAGGCCGGATCACTGCCCAGCAACCTTGCACTACCCGGCGAGGAATCGGCGTTCGTGCAGGTGGTCGAACAATCCGGCACCGTCATTGCCTCCACAGAGAACATCAACGGCGAACAACCAATCGCCACCGCACGCCCCGTGGACACCGCCCCGTTGAAGCTGACCATCGTTGTGCTACCGCTCGATCACGCCGACGCGATGAGAGTCATCGCGCTCAACGCTAATACGGGCAGCGGAATCGTCACCGTGTACGCGGGCGAAAGCCTGGAGGGCGCAGACGACACCACCGCCGCGATCACGAGCGTTCTCGCGATCGGTCTGCCACTGCTGGCAATCATCGTCGCCGCGGTGACCTGGTGGGGTGTCGGGCGGACACTGCGCCCCGTGCGCAGCATCACGCGCACGATGGCCGACATCACCGCCAGCGACCTCCACCGTCGAGTCGACGTTCCCCCAGCACGGGATGAGATCGGCCAACTTGCCCTGACCGTCAACGACACCCTCGGCCGTCTCGACACCTCCGTCGAGCGACAACGACGCTTTGTCGCCGACGCCAGTCACGAACTTCGCGGCCCGCTCGCTGCACTGCGCGCCGATCTCGAGATCTCCGTCACCCACCCCGAACGCACCGACTGGCTCAACGTCGCCCGTGACACCCTCAGCGACGTCGAACGACTCCAACTCCTCACCGAAGACCTCCTGGTGCTCGCCCGACTCGACGCCTCGACACCCCGACCACAACAGGCAGTCGACATAGCCGCTCTCATTCGTGACGCCATCTCGGATGTGCGTCGACCTGACCTCACCATCACCACCCACGGCATCGACGGCACGGTGAAAATGCAAGGTGACGAGGCACAACTGCGGAGGATGCTCCGCAACCTCGTCCACAACGCCGAGCAGCACACCACGACCAACCTGTCCGTCGAGCTCACTTCGCAAGGTCGGACGGTCACCTTGAAAGTGAGCGACGACGGACCGGGCATCGCCCCTGAGGACAGGCAACGTGTGTTCGAACGATTCGTCCGCCTCGATGACGCCAGAACCCGCGACAGCGGGGGCACCGGCCTCGGGCTCGCCATCGTCCACGACATCGTCGTCCGCCACCACGGAAACATCCGAATCGACGGCGTCGAGCCACACGGCACGACAATCGTCGTTGAGTTCGCGATCCCACCCTCTGTTCCGCCTCGCTAGACCCAAGGTGCCGCGGACCCCGCCGCCGAACCCTCGTCGATAGTGAAGATCGAAGTTCTGGCTGTCCTCTGGCACAGCGCCGCCCGGGCGCTGGCGAGCCCTTCCTTACCTTGAACGTCATGAGAACCGACGTGCAGGAGGAACTGTGAACAGTCCAGTCATCGAACTGCGGGGGTTGAGTCACCGCTACGACACCGACCTGGTGTTGCGTGACATCGATCTGACGATCGAGGCCGGTGAGATCTTCGGGTTCCTCGGTCACAACGGCGCCGGCAAGACCACGGCGATCAACATCCTCACCACGCTGATCGAACCGACGTCGGGCACGGCCAAGGTGTGCGGGTACGACGTCGTCACCGAACGGCGCGACGTCACTCGTTGCATCGGCTACCTGCCAGCCGAGGTGCGCATGTACGGCCACATGACCGCAGCCGAGAACCTCGAGTTCTTCGCAAAGCTCTCCGGAGTCAACGAGCCACGCAAGGCCGTCACCGAAACTCTCGACTACCTCGACTGCGCCGACCTCGCCAACAAGCGAGTCGGTACCTTCTCCACCGGGATGCGCCAACGCATCGGTATCGCCCAAGCGATCGTCCACCGCCCACGAGTCCTGTTCCTCGACGAACCAACAGCGGGGCTCGATCCACTCGGTGTTCGCCAACTGCGCGACACCATCCTGCGTCTCAACGGCGACCTCGGGATGACGGTGTTCATGAACACCCACCTCCTCGGCGAGGTCGCCAAGGTCTGCACCACCATCGGGGTCCTCAACCACGGCGAACTGATCTACAAGGACTCGATCGAGGAGACCACCCGTCGCTTCCCCAACGAAACCTCACTCGAGGACATCTACGTCCGCATGGAAGGCGCGACGACGTGATCGCCACCGTCGCCTCGCATCAGGTGCTGTCCCTGCGACGCCAACGCGTGTTCCTCGCGATGCTCGCCACCCTGTTGACGATGACCGCCCTCGCCGGGGTGCTGGGGTGGTCCAGCCACCAAACCATCGTCCGTGTCTACGACGAGGCCGTCAAGCTGCTCGCCTCAACGGGCAAGCCGGCACCGCCGAACCCGTTTCTGCTCAAGCCGACCCTGTCGCTGCTGTCGAACATGGTCGTCTACATCCCACTCATCGGCGCCCTCCTTGCCCTGATCGTCGGCCACTTGAGCATCGTCGATGACGAAACCAACGGCACCGGCAGATTGGTGTTCTCCCGCCAGGTCAGCCGCACCAGATACGTGCTCGGCAAGATCGCAAGTGCCGCCGTCGTGCTCGCCGTGGTGCTCGCCGCCAGCCTGCTTGTCAGCGTCGCCGCAGTGCTGATCGTCAACCGGACCATCGCCGCGACCGACCTCGGCAGACTCATCCTGTTCTACGGGCTGTCGTGGCTGTACCTGACGGTCTTCGCGCTGATCGGCATGGTCACCGTGTTGATGACCCGCCGGCGATCCATCGCCCTGCTCTCCGCAATGGGGACCTGGTTGGTGATCACCTTCGTGATCCCGCAGTTCACCTCCGGACTGCGCCCAACCCAATCACTCAACCCGATCACCGACCCGGCGAGCACCTCGCAAACCTTCTTCAAGATCATCTCGAAACTCCGGCCTTACTCCGTGGTCGAGCAATACAAGCAAGCAAGCGGCGGCATCCTCCAAACAGCGCCAACCGAGTCACTCGGGCAGACCATTCAACGAGTGCTGCCAATCGCCGGGCTCGCCCTCGTGCTTGCACTGCTCACCATCCGCATCGTGCAACGCCACGACTTCTCCAAGAGCGCCAACAGTGAGTGACTCGACCAACCGCATCATGGCCCTCGCCCGCCACGAATACCGCTCCGCCGTACGCAGCAAGATCCTGATCGTCCTGCTCGGCATCCTCGTCGCGGTGACCGCCGTCTCGGTCTACATCGCCTCCGTCGACTACGCCAGCAAACTCGCCGACTACCAGGCCTACGTCGACTCCGCGAAGAACAGCGGACTCGACCGAATCGCACCATCCCCACTCGCAGCCCTCTCACTGCTCCGAGGTGCGTTCGAGTACCTCGAGATCATCGGCGCCGTCATCGCCATCGCACTCGGCTACCTCACTGTCTCACGAGAGCGATCCAACCGCACCCTGCCACTCATCCGATCACGGCCCGTCACCTCCGGCGAGCTCGCAACGGGCAGCCTCCTCGGTGCCCTTGGGGTGATCGCCACCCTCGTCGGGGTCACCGCCATCGTCGGAGTTCTTGGCGTCGGAATCATCGGTCACGACTGGATCAACGCTCCCCAAGCGCTCCAGTTGCTCCTCGCCTACATCGCCTCGATCGTGTACATGGGCGCCTTCTACTGCCTCGGTGCGATCGCCACCGCCAAATCACGAGTCGCCGCCAACGGGCTGATGATCGCCCTCGGCATCTGGCTGATCGTCGTGCTCGTGCTGCCCCAGATCGGCGACACCATGGACGCCGATAACCAGATCCCAGGCGGCCTGTTCAAAGCGCTCGGCCTCGGCCACGACGGCGAAGTCCAGATTCTCACCCACTTCACCGGCTACGAACGCATCCGCACCTGGACCGAGGAAGCGTCTCTCGCCAAGCACTTCGAGCGTTTCTCGTTCGCTATGAGCGACGTCAAGGAGCGCTACCGACCTTTCAGCCTCCCCTGGCTGCTCGGACAAACCCGCAACGACATCGGCTGGCTCATTGCCTACGCCGGAGTCCTCTACGCCGGCCTTCGCCGCACCTTCAAACAACAACCAACCATCCCCCAAGGAGGATCACAATGAACCCCACCACCCACTCCCGCCGCATCACACGCGTCCGCGCTGCCCTGCTCGCCGCAGGACTCCTTGCCGGCACCGCCACCCTCGCCGCATGCAGCGGCAGCTCCAGCTCGACTCCAACAACCCAAGCCGCCACCAACGCCGGCGGATCCACCGCATCGAACCCGGCCGACACCACCGGTGCCGGCGGCACGACCGCGCCCGCTGGCGGGCCGGTCCTCCCGGTCACCGACAACCCGATCAGCAACACCTCTACTGTCCAAGCATTGAAGATCGATTCGGTCCTGGTCGAGAACAACGTCGACAGCTCCGGCAAAGCCGCAAGCGATCACCTCGAGATCGCGCTCACCAACACCGGCACCAACGAGCTCACCGCGTTCGAAGTCTTCTCCACCTTCACCGACCCGACCACCAGCGTCACCGAGAACTACTACACCAAGCTCCCCACCGACTTCACCATCCCCGCCGGCGGACAACGCATCGCCCACTTCGACAACACCGGCGCACCCGACCACTTCCCCGTCAACGAGTTCAGCCTGTACTACACCGACGCCAACGCACTCGACGTCACCGTCACCGTGAGCGCCACCGACGCCGCTGTCCAGACCACCACCCTCCAGAAGGACGCCGGCGGCCCCGAGACCGCCGACTAAGGATTTCGGCGCCGGGTGACACCTCCTCCCAATCACATCCTCATTGCGGAGGCAAATGACCGTCAGTCAAGGTCACTGGAGATCAATACGAGCCGAGCACGCAATCGTTGCGCATGGCCCTCTACCAGGCAGTCTCCCCTGGTAGAGGGCCGATTTGCGGAGTGACCCCGATAGGACGGTGCAAGAACCGAGCCCAGGACATCACTCGGCAGCGTGGACGCCAGGATCGAGGATCCCGAACGCCTTTCGCGACACCATTTGCGGTCGTTCTCCCTCCTGGACGTAGCCGCGTGTGGTGGACACGTCCGAGTGGCCGACGAACCGCGCAACGTCTTCGAGGTCGAGGTCACCCGATGCGTAGAGGTTCGTCACGACCGAGCGACGACCGGTGTGCGTGCCGATCTCTGATGGGTCGAGCCCTGCGGCCTCGGCAGCCTTGCGGACCGCTCTGTCGACGTGCTGGCGGGGCATCGGACGCCCGTGGGGGTTCACGAAGACGAGATCGATCACCTCGCCCTGATATGACACCTCCGGCCACGGAACAACCGGATCGTCGCGCATGCGTTGCCAGCGATCACGGTGCGACGCCAGCAGTGTCAACGTCGTCGGGGCGATACGGGATGACCATCACGACCTCGACACCGAAGACGCCCGTGGCAACCGAACCATCGCGATCGGCCCCGCGACTGCTGCGGCGCTCCGCGCGTGGCAGCGCCAACAGAGCGCCGATCATCTCCTCGCTGGCGCGTCGTGGGCCGATCGGAGCGGGTTCGTCGTAACGAACGTCAACGGCTCTCTGCCCAATCCGGAGGCGTTCTCCAACCTCTTCGTCGATCTCGCCAAGCGCGCCGGACTGCCGCAGATCCGACTGCACGATCCAACCACAGCTACGCAACCGCCGCACTCGCCAGCGGCGTGCCGGTGAAGGTCGTGTCGCAGCGAATCGGCCACGCAGACGTCGGCGTCACCTTGAAGGTGTACGCGCACGTCCTGCCGGGCGACGACGAGGACGCCGCATTGCGAGCCGACTCTCTGCTGGCGCCCTGACGTGGTATAGCTCGAGGGTTCCCGCCAAGGGCTTCGCCACCCGGTTGACGTCTGTGTCGGCGTTGGACCCGTAGGCTCGCGGAGCAAGGAGGTGACGAGATGTCCGATTTCGAGAAACCGTCGTGGTGGCGATCAGCGACGCCGCCTGTGAACTGGCCGACTGCAGGCGGGAAGTGGCGCGGGCGTGTCACCTTGCCCGAGCATCTTTCATGGTCCGGTCCGAGTTCGACCTTCGATCTCGATGACCCTGCCGAACTGCGCGTCGTTTATGCGACCGTGCTGCGCGAGGGTTCACAGGACGATGTCCTCACTTGGCTCCATCAGCCAACCCTGCTGGCCATCTGGGACTCGCTTTGGTTGCCATCAGCCGTCCACGACGCGTGGGACGGATGGATCCAAGAACACCGCGTACATGTCGCTGTCTGATCACGGATTCGCCAAGATGTCGGTGACCGACCGTGTCACGGGAGAATTCACCCAGGTTGACGTCGGCTTCGATGCGGCAACCCACGCGGCAATCGCGATGCCCATCGGCCCCGTCCGGGCTCTGGACGACCTGGCGGCGACAAGCTCCTCGCCTTGTTCGGCAGAGCAGCGCCCAGGGACTTCGTCGACGTGCATGCGCTGCGCGCCCGCTTCACCCGGCGCACGCTCGAGTCGCTCGCAGCCGCGAAGGACCTCGGCTTCAACCTCGCCGTGCTGCGCGATGCGTTCGGTGTGCTCGACGATCTGCCGCGCAGCGCGTTCGAGGTTGACGACGCGACCTTCGACCTCCTACGAACTGAGTTCCACGCCTGGCGCGACGAGATCGGCGATTCACTCGCCGGATGAGCCCAACAGCGCATCCGCGACGCGCTCGCGCATCGCTCGACAAACGAGCGATGTCAACCGGAAATGAAGCGCTTCATCGACCGATCGCACGCGCCTGTCCGCCTGTCCGCCGCTGACGTTGCTCCGCTGTGACCATTCTGTGACCAACCGGCGGACTTCGCTGACCGAAATAGGCTCTGACCTGCATGTTGTTGGCGGAGGTGGACGGGAATCGAACCCGAGTCTGGCCATGCTGGCCGGTGCCGGCCAGTATGCGTCAGTCCTGCTAGCGGCTTAGATCGATGAGGGCCGTTGGTCTGTTTGTGCCGCCTAGTCCTGCCCTATTGTGAGCAATCCGTGATCAATCTGTGATCACTGCCGCCCTTTCGCCCACGCCTCGACGTCGGCGCGCAACCAGAGCAGGCAGCGGCCGGCGCCCATGTCGACAACCGGGGCCGGGAAGTCGGGGTAGCGGCGTCGATAGGTGCTGACGCTCGAGCCTTTAGGTCCGCGAATCGAGATCGAGATCGGGGGCGACACATTGTTCGAGCCTGTGGTCAACCTGTACTCGGGCATGTGTGTTAAGTTGTTCAATCTCATTGCCGACGACCTCCCCATTCTGCGCTGCGCCAACGAAACCTGCGCGCGGCGATTCGTGTGTCAGCAAGGCAGGGCACGCAAGGGCATCCATCGCACCGAGGGGGTTCGGTTCTGTTCGCCGGAGTGCGCCAAGGCACAAACCCAACGCGAATACCGACGTCGACAAAGGAGAAACTCGTGAGCACACAAGGATCGATCAAGAAAAGACGCATCGGGGAACTGGACATTCGTCGTCGACCTCGTCGGCGTCGCTGGCAAGCGGAAGCAGGCGTTCCGGCGTGGCTTCGCGACGAAGAAAGCCGCCCAGGAAGCGTTGACCAAACTGCTCGGCGAGCAGCAGCGCGGTGTCTACGTGGCGCCGACGCGTTCGACGCTCGGACAGTTCATACTCGACGAGCGGCTACCCGCACGCCGGCCGTCGTTGCGTGACTCGACGGCGGCGAGCTACGAGCAGATGACCCGCACGTACATCACGCCAACCATCGGCACTGCCAAGCTGCAGGCGATCGATGGGGCGACGCTCAACGCGTTCTACGGTCGACTGATCAAAGAGGGACGCACGGAATCTCGACGAGACCTCGGCGCTGGGCTGTCCCCGAAGACCGTGCGCAACGTGCACGGACTACTCAGTCGAGCGTTCCGCGACGCCGTGCGGTGGGGTCGTGTGCACCGCAACCCGTGTGACGCCGCGGACCCGCCTCGTGGTGTGTCGCCCGAGATGAAGGCATGATCCGCTGACGAACTCTGCGCGTTCGTCGCGTCGGCGGGCACGCATCGATGGGCCGGGATTTGGGCCTTGATGGCAACGACCGGCATGCGGCGTGGCGAGGTGCTCGGACTCCGCTGGCCTGACGTCGACCTCGAAGCGGGCACGGTCACGATCAGGTCGACGCGAGTCCGGTTCGGCAAGACGATCGCAACATCAACGCCGAAGACAGCGCGGGGCAACCGCACCGTCGCAATCGGACCAGCGGTTGTGACCGGACTGCGCGCATGGCGCCGGCAGCAGGCCGCGGATCAGCTACTGATGGGCGCTGGCTGGCGGAATGGACAGAACCTCGTCGTGACGATTGCTGACGGCTCCGCACCGAATCCCGAAGCGTTCTCCAATCTGTTCGGCAAGCTCGTCAAGGCTGCAGGACTACCCATGATTCGGCTGCATGACGTCCGGCACAGCTATGCGGCCGCTGCGCTGGCATCGGGCGTTCCAGTGAAGGTTGTGTCGCAACGAATCGGGCATGCGGATGTGGGAGTGACGTTGAAGGTCTACGCACACGTCATGCCTGGCGATGATGCAGATGCGGCTATTCGGGCAGACGCACTACTTGGGTAGTGTGTACAGTTGTTCACGTGATTAGCGGCTTCATTGCTCATGAAGACCAGCTCAGAACCGTTGCGTGCCTTATACCTTCGTTATATAATGCCAGTTATCCCGGGTAGGACTGCGTGTCGGTTCCGACTGTTTGGACGGTGAGACTGCGTTGCGGTGCTCATTCCAACACCGGGTTACAGAATCTGAGCAAGATGCCCGTTCGAATCTCGGACGGGCATCTTCGCGTGGTCGGTTAACCTCCCCGCGTGTACCTGTTATTCCTCGACGAATCCGGGACTCACGGCGGAAGCCCAGTTTTCATTGTGGGTGGCGTTGCTGTGCACGAAGAGGACGCGCCCCATTTCCAGCAGAAACTCGAGTCCTACCTTCATGGCCGACTCAATAGCCTGGGGCTGAACGCGTTCAACTTTGAGCTTCATGCGACAGATATCAAGAACGGCAATCGTGACTGGTCAAACGTTGGTGCAGACGTCAGATTCAGTGTGCTTCGCGGGGCATTTCGCACCTTGGCCACCTTCGAGCCATCTTATAAACCCTTCCCGGTGGCTTTCTTCGGCGTTGTCGTCGAGTACGCCAAGGTTCCGGATCGGAAGGCCCGCGAACGTCTGTGTTACGAGCTGATCCTCAACAAGTTCGATGCGATGCTCGGGCGGATCAATCGGGAACACAAGGCTCGCCAGCATGGCCTGGTCGTACACGACCAACGCGTAGTCCACGGAGGTCAGCGCGTCTGGACCGACGAAAGAGCGATACAGGAGTGGACGAGGGACTGGCGTGTCGCCGCCGAAAAGGTGGGGCAGCTGCGAAACTTCGCTGACATTCCGCTCTTTGTGGACTCGCAGGCGACCAGACTCATCCAGGCTGCGGATCTCGTCTGCTATTCGCTCTGGCGGCGTTACGGCCCATCGAACGATTCCAAGCTCCTCGATACGTTGGTAGATGGATTCGATAATCACGGCGGAGTGATGCATGGACTCATGCACTACACGCGCGATTTCGCTTCGGGACGGTGCCATTGTCCCCCATGCGACAGCCGACGCAAGCACCCCGACCAATTCACCGCTTTGTCGGCAGCCGAAGCTGACAGCGACACCGTAGCGACTGTTCTGGAGCTGCCCTTTCCTGTTGTGTGATCAATCCGTGATCAAAGCGCCTCGAACGACCGCATAACTCCAGGTTGTTTGGCGGAGGTGGACGGGAATCGAACCCGCCAGACGAGGATCGCTCGTCTCGGCCGCTTTGAAGGCGGTGGAGCCCACCAGGTGCCCAGACACCTCCGGTGGCGACGCTAGCGCACGAAGTTGTCGCCCACGCGTTGGCATGTGGCGTGGCCGTCGATAGGTTCCGCCTCGACTTCCCCCAATTGGTAGCTCTCGGTTTGTTGGGGGTGGAGTCACGTGATTGTTTGTTGGGCTGCCAAAGGCGGCAGCGGTACCACGGTGGTCGCCTGTGCGTTGGCGTTGGGCGCGGCACGAACTCAACCATCGTTGCTCGTCGATCTCAGTGGCGACTGCGCGACCGCACTCGGGTTGCAAGACCCCACGGGGCCTGGCGTTGTCGACTGGCTGGCGTCGCCGACCGCCGGGCCCGCCGATCTCGTTCGGTTGGCCGTCACCATCCGCGACGAGGTGCGCTTGATTCCCCGAGGCGATGCCCCCCAGCCCGACGATCAGTGGGCACGTCTCGCGACCGCATTGTGTGAATCGACCAACGTGATAATCGATGCCGGCACCGGCTGCCCGCCTCAGGTGCTGCTCGATGCAGCCGAGCAATCGCTCCTCGTCACCCGGCCGTGCTTCATCGCGATACATCGCGCCCGACGCCTCACCATCCGACCAACGGGGGTCGTGCTGGTCGACGAGCCGGGCAGGGCACTGACGTCGAGCGACGTCGAGCACGCCCTCGGTGTTCCCGTGGTCGCCGAGGTGCGTTTCGATCCGGCAGTTGCCCGCGCTGTCGACGCCGGGTTGCTGATCGCCAGACTGCCGAGATCGCTGATCGTCTCGTTGCGAAGTGCAGCGTGATCGACGTCATCGCCGAGCGATCGCCATTGGGCGGACTCGAGCGATGGCTCGGGGATCCAGCCATCGACGAGGTGATCGTCAACGGGCGGGGCGACGTGTGGGTCGAGAGAGCCGGCACGTTGGTGCGCGTCGCGACCATGAGCGCAACTGCTGTGTCGACCGCGCTCGAACACATCCTGCGTCCCATCGGCCGCCGGCTCGACCGCTCGAATCCCACAGTCGATGCTCGCCTACCCGACGGCTCGCGCGTGTGCGCCGTACTCGAGCCGATCGCCGTCGACGGCCCGTGCCTGACCATTCGCCGCTTCGCGTTGCGACCACTTCCGCTGTCGGCGTTCGCCACACCAGCGGTCGCCGGGTTGCTGCAGACCATCGTCGCCGCCCGCTGCAACCTCTTGGTCAGTGGTGCTACTTCGTCGGGCAAGACCACGTTGCTCAACGCCCTGGCCGCACTGGTGCCCACGACCGAGCGGATCATCACGCTCGAGGACATCGCCGAACTGCGCCTGCCGCACCCGCACGTCGTGCGGCTCGAGACCCGTCCACCGAGCGCAGAAGTGACGGGCGAGATCACCCTGTCGCACTTGCTGCGCACGGCCCTGCGAATGCGTCCCGACCGAATCGTTCTGGGCGAAGTACGCGGCGCCGAAGCAGTGCAACTCGTGCAAGCGATGAACACCGGTCACGACGGTTCGATGGCGACCGTGCACGCCAACTCGGCCGTCGACGCCGTGGCCAGAGTCTGCTCGCTGGTGTTGCAGGAGGTTCCCGGCTGGCCCCTCGACGCGATCCACGACCAGGTTCGTCGATCGATCGATGTCGTTGTTCACGTCGGCAGATCCATCGACAACCAACGACACGTCATCGAGGTCTGCGAGTCCGACCCGGGCGCCGGCGGTGTGCAGTTGCGCCGACTGGCCGAGCGGGCAGTCGTGATCGCATCGCTCCAGCGCGGCCGCCGATGACGACGGCGGTCTTGGCTGGCGTCATGGCTGGCGTGCTCGTCGTTCTGATGATGACGCCCGCTGCCGCTCGGTTGCGTCGCGCGCCACGCGTCGCTGGCGCAGGCGACCGCCGTCACCATCAGCGCTTGCGCCTGCCGCCACCCGACTACGCATCGCTACTCGATGCCATCGCCCGCCAGGTGCGTAGCGGGTCCAGTCTGACCAATGCGGCGATCGACGAGATCGACCGAGGCTCACCACTCGCCGACGTGGTCGATCGAGTGGCCTCGGGCAGTTCGTTCGCCGATGCGTTGGCCGCAATGGCCCCGGGCCAAGCCGACCTCGCCCTCACGGTGCAGGCGCTGTCGGCGACCGCCCATCTCGGCGGTCCGATCGCCGCGACGCTCGACGAGGGTGCCGCGGTGCTGCGCGAGCGCGCCGCAGCCCGCGCCGAGCGCCGGGCGCAGGCATCGCAAGCGAGACTCAGCGCCCGCGTACTGACGATCGTTCCATTGGCCTTCGCGATGTGGAGCGCGCTCGTGAGCCAGCGCACGCGCGACATCTATGTCACGACCGTGGCCGGTGGTGTGTGCGCGGTGTGCGGTCTCGCACTGAACCTTGTCGGCTGGCGTTGGATCAAGCGGATCATCGGCCCGACATGATCACGGCTCTTGGCGCGTCGATCGTGGTCGTCCTCGTCGCACTGCTGCTGCGACCGAAGCCCACCGGGCGCGCCACCACGGCGCAGGCACCCCCGCGTCGCGTGCTGTGGACAACGGTTGCCTGCGCGCTCGCCATCGTTGTCTCTCCCGTGCTCGGCGCCGTCGCCGTGATCTGTGCCGCCGCGTGGCGGCAGTGGTCAGGCGCACGGCGGGCGACGCTCGCCAAGCGTCGGATCTCCACGCACTTCCCCGACGCGCTCGATCTGCTCGTGCTGTCGATCCGTGCCGGCTACCTGCCGGCACAAGCCGTCGGTGAGATCGCTGCGTACCTACCGGAACCACTTCGCCAGTCGTTCGCGGCGGTCAGCGAGGCAATGCAGCGCGGAGACCGCTTCGCGGACGCACTCACACAGCTTCGGACGCGGCTCGGCCCGATCGCCCAGCCGCTCGTCGATTCGTTGTCAGCCGCCGACCGGTACGGGCTTCCACTCGCACCGGTGCTCGAGCGCCTGGCATTCGAGGCTCGTCAGCAACGCCGACGCGATGCCGACGCCACTGCTCGAGAGTTGCCAGTGCGATTGGCCATGCCATTGGTGCTCTGCACCCTGCCCTCGTTCGTACTGCTGTCGATTGTGCCCTTGCTCCTCGGAGCCCTGTCGTCGTTGCACATGTAGGCGACCACATCCAAGCCTTCACGATCGGAGCTCACCATGAGAACACTGTGTGCACGGCTGCATGCCTGGCATCTCGCCGGCGAGGACCGCGGCCAAGCGACCACTGAATACGCGCTCGTCATGCTCGGGGCGGCCGTCATTGCCCTGCTCGTGGTCAGCTGGGCCACCAGTGGCGGGGGTGCCGGCAAGATCGGCAATCTCTTCGATCGAGTGATCGATGCGGTCACCGGCAAGCTGTGATCGTCGTGACCACGGACAGGCCACGGTCGAGCTGGCACTCTGCCTGCCCCTGCTGTTCGTGTTCCTGCTCGGGATCGTGCAGCTCGTGGTGATCGTGCGCGATCAGCTCGCCGTGCAGCTGGCGGCGCGCGAGGCAGCGCGTGCCGCCGCCGTGGCCGCTCCAATGGCTGCCTCTGCCGACGCTGCCGCAGCCCGAGCCGTCACCCTGCGACCGCTGGTCGTGTCGACGAGCTCGTCTGGCGACACCGTTACTGTCACCGTCTCCCATGTGACACATACCGACGTGCCCCTGATCGGTTCGCTGCTGCCAGATATCACCGTTGCAGCCGCGGCGACCATGGCGCTCGAACCTCCGTAAGCCGTATCCTGCGGCATGACGAACCTGTCGACGAGCACCATTGTGGTCGGCGGCGATGCCGTCATCAGCCTCTCGGGCGAGGTCGACATGGCCACCATCCCGTTGCTCCACGACGCGTTGACCAAGGCCCTTGCTCATCACCCCGGCCGCATGTTGGTCATCGACCTCGATGGCGTCACTGTGCTCGACGACATCGGTCTCGGCGTGCTGATGGGTGCAGCCGGCTCGGCACGTCAGGCTGGCGCAGACCTCGTCGTGGTGTGCAACAACATGCGCCTACGAGAACGGCTCGATCGAACTGGTTTCAGTCGCGCCGTCGACGTTCGAGACCGCCTGAGAGGCCACGACCGTGACCCTGGATGAAAGCCGCGTCTCCACCACAACCGAACTTGGTCGGGCGCGAAACCGGTAGCGCCAGTACCGGTAGCGCCAGTACCGAAATCCCGCCCGTGGGTCCAGCGTGAGCAATGGGAGTACCCGAATCGCGCCCGACGGTGGCGGCGGGAAGGAGGTAGTCACACCCTCAGACGGCGAAGATCTGCCCTTCGTCCGCAAAGGCCTTGAACTCCAGCGCGTTGCCGGCGGGGTCGTAGAAGAACATCGTCCATTGCTCGCCGGCTTCACCGGCAAAGCGCACATAGGGTTCGATCACGAATGCGGTGCCGGCCGCACGGAGACGCTCGGCGAGTTGATGAAACTCCTCGACGGCCAAGATGAGGCCGAAGTGCGGCACCGGTACGTCGTGGCCATCGACCGGATTGTGGATTCGATCCGCCGGTGATGGCGCGAGGTGGGTGACGATCTGGTGGCCGCGAAAATCCCAGTCGACCCACGTGTCGGCGCTGCGACCCTGATCGCACCCGAGGGTGCCGCCATAGAACCGCCGCGCTGCATCGAGATCGTCGACCGGCATCGCCAGGTGGAACCGCGGCCGTGCAGAGTCATCCATGCCCGGAGCTTTACATCCGGAAGTCGGGATCGTGACGTCGCAGCTCGCGACGAGCGATCGTCATCTTGTGCACCTCATCAGGCCCGTCGGCCAAGCGCAGCGTTCGTTGGTGGGCGTACATCTGCGCCAACGGCCAGTCATTGCTCAGACCACCGGCACCGTGCACCTGCATTGCCCGGTCGATGATCCGCAACGCAACGTTGGGGGCGGCCACTTTGATGGCGCTGATCTCGACCGCGGCGGCCTTGTTGCCGACCGTGTCCATCATCCACGCCGTCTTCAACGTCAACAGTCGGACCATCTCCAGGTCGATGCGCGACTCGGCGATCCAGTCCATGATGTTGCTGCGCTCGGCCAGTCGCTTGCCGAAGGTCGTGCGAGTCAGCGCCCGCTTGCACAGCAGCTCCAGCGCCCGCTCGGCTGCACCGATCGAGCGCATGCAGTGGTGGATGCGGCCGGGCCCGAGTCGTGCTTGGCTGATCGCAAAGCCATCGCCGTCGTGGGCGATGATGTTGCTGACCGGCACGCGGCAGTTCTCGAAGCGCAGCTCGACATGGCCCTCGGGATCGACGTATCCGAACACCGGCAGGGCACGCACGACCGTGAGACCGGGGGTACCCATCGGCACCAGGACCTGGCTCTGCTGGCGGTGAGGAGGAGCCGACGGATTGGTCTTGCCCATCACGATGAAGATCTTGCAGTTGGGGTGCATGGCGCCGGTGATCCACCACTTGCGGCCGTTCAACACGTAGTGATCGCCGTCGAGCTCGATGCTCATCTCGATGTTGGTGGCGTCGCTCGACGCAACGTCGGGCTCGGTCATCGCGAACGCCGAACGGATCTGGCCATCGAGCAGGGGTCGCAGCCACATGTCTTTCTGCTCCGGCGTGCCGAACATCGTCAGCACCTCCATGTTGCCGGTGTCGGGCGCCGAGCAATTGCAGGCCTCGCTGGCGATCGTGCTGCGACCCATGATCTCGGCCAGCGGCGCGTACTCCGCATTGCTGAGACCGGGCCCCCAGTCGTCGTGGGGCAAGAACAGGTTCCACAGCCCGCGTTTGTGGGCCTCGGCCTTCAACTCCTCCATCACCGCAGGATGATGATGCGGGTCTCCACTCTCCACCAGTTGCTGGTGATACACATGCTCGTTGGGGTAGATGCATTCGTCCATGAAGGCCAGCAGGGTGGCCCGGTACTCGTTGCAGCGGTCGGTGAATGCGAATTCCATACGGCAAAGGTAGACCGTTGCTGCTTCAACGACCCCGGTCGCCGGAGGTATCGACCGCATCGCTGGCCCGCAGTAGACGTGGTCCCATCAACTTGGCCATCAGATGTTCGCCGGCGGTCACCGGCGGATAGCGCGGCGGATCGACTGCACTGCAGCATGTGGGCAAGCACTCGATCCGGGCATCCCAGTTGCCGTCGAGAAAGAACGCCGCGCTACGGCGAACTGCGGGTCCATCGACCGCGGTGGGAGGGACAACCCGATGGACTGTCGAGCGCCATTGATCGTTGGTCCACTGCGCGGTCAGGTCACCGAGGTTGATCACCAACGCATCGTCCGCGGGGATGACGTCGATCCACTCGCCGTTGGGGGCGACGATCTGCAGTCCGGCAACGGGCTCGGCCCACAACACCGTGACGATTCCGTAGTCGGTGTGCGCACCCATGCGCTGCTGCCCCGGAAGTGGGTCGCTGTCGCCGGCGCGGTGTTCGTAGCGAATCGCTCGCATCGTGGTGGTCGAGCGATCCACGAATGGAACGAACCAACCAGGGGCTAGACCGAGGGCGACGGCGAACACCTCGGTCAACGTCAGGGCCAGTTGTCGCGTCGACTGGAAGTAACGGACGAGTGATGGACGGAGTTGCCGCGGCGTGTCGGGCCAGATGTTGGGAGCAAACGCGCCGCGCCGTTGCGCGGCATAGAACGGATCGTCGTAGTCGACATCGTCCTCGCCGATGTTGAAGGCCTCGAACAAGTCGGGGGGAGTGTCGCGACCGATGCTGTACGACAGGGCCTCGGTGCCACGGGCTGCATAACCGCGATTGATCGCCGGGTCTTCCGGCGTGCAGCGTTGCTTGCCCTCTGTCGGCAACGCAAAGAACTCGGTACTGGCTGCAACCATCGCGTCAATCCGTTGTTGCGGCAGTCGGTGGCCAACGATCTGGAAGAACCCGAACGCGCGGGCAGCGGCATCGACGTGTCGGCCGACAGCGAGACGATCGGCCTCGGTGCCCCACCAGGGCTCGAGGTTGATGACCGGGATCTCCATCGCCCTACTTCACCCGGATCTTTCGAACGCCGCGTTTGTCCTGCGCCTTCAGCTGCGCTCGCTGCTCTTCTTCCAGTGCAAGCTCCTCGGCAACAAGCCTCTTCATGCTGGCCAACCGCAGCGGGTCGAGCCGGCCGTCGGCGATCGCCACCTGCACCGCACAGCCCGGCTCGTCCTCGTGTTTGCAGTCACGGAACCGGCAGTCATCCATCACGTCGAAGACGTCGGAAAAGGCGCGCTCGATGCCCCGCCCGCTGCTCCACAACGTAACCGCGCGCACGCCCGGCGTATCGATCAACCAGCCTCCACCGGGTAGGCGAACCAACTCCGTCGCCACCGTGGTGTGCCGACCCCGACCATCGCCCTCGCGCACCGCTGCTGTGGCCTGAGCACGGCTGCCGACGAGCGCGTTGATCAACGTGCTCTTGCCCACTCCGCTGGCTCCGAGCAATGCGATCGTTGCATTGCCGGCGGCAAAGGCGGCCAGGGCATCGACACCCTCTCCACTGATTCCACTGGCTGTCAGGATTGCAACCCCGGGTGCGGCGGCATGCAGCGAAACCACCGATTCGGCCGGGTCGTCGACCAGATCGCGCTTCGTCAGCACCACGACCGGCCGGGCTCCGCTGTCCCAGGCCAGCACCAACTCTCGCTCCAGCCGGCGCTGATTGGGTGGCGAGGTCAACGCATGCACCAACATCACGACGTCGATGTTGGCGGCAATTGTTTGTGACTCGGCCCGGTTGCCCTCGAACGAAGCGCGGCGCACGAACGCGCTCCGACGCGGCAGCACTGCCTCTACACGATCAAGCTCGACCGATGGCACGACCCAGTCGCCGACAGCAACATCGGCGCCGATGTTTCGAATCCGCAATGGCGCAGCGTCGAGATCGCGCAGGACCGTGCTCCAGCCGCGATCGAGGCGGGTGACCCTGCCTGGCACTTCGGCAAGTCCGAGAGCACGCCACGACGATTCCAACTCCTCGCTCCAGCCGAGTCGAATGTCACATCGTTCGTCGATACCGCTGAGGGTAGCGTCGCGCACGACGCAACCGCCGACCGCCACCTCGTAGGCCGTCGATCGATATTGGAGGGGTCCAAACGTGCTCGCTCGTCTTGCTCGCTTCAGCTTTCGCAAACGCTGGATCATGGTGTTCGCCATCTGGCTGCCGCTCTTGGTCGTGCTCAACGGCGTCAGTGGCGCTGTCGGCACCGACTATCACACCGACTTCAACCTGCCGAACAGCGATTCCAAGCTTGTGCAGGAGGCGCTGTCGGACATCGGCAGCGAGGAAGACGCCGGCTTCATCGCCCAGATCGTCTTCACGTCGCCCGACGGCACCGACGACCCAGCGGTCAAGGCCGCGATGGAGCCG
>JANPBZ010000081.1:0-6849 GCA_031430695.1 Ilumatobacteraceae bacterium | reverse complement strand
CCGAGATGGTCATGCCTGGTGACAACGTGGCGATCAGTGTCGAGTTGGGCAAGCCGATCGCGATGGACGAGGGCTTGCGCTTCGCAATCCGCGAGGGCGGCCGTACCGTGGGCGCCGGCCGCGTCACCAAGATCACGAAGTAGCGATCACCAAATAGCGATCAGAACAAGGGAGTCGGCCCAATGGCCAGAAACGATAAGCGGGTGAAGATCACCCTCGAGTGCACCGAGTGCAAGCGGCGCAACTACATCACCATGAAGTCAAAGGTGAACGATCGTGAGCGCCTGGAGATGAAGAAGTACTGCTCACACGATCGTCGGCACACGACGCACAAAGAGACTCGGTAACGAGTCGCACGAATTGATATCGGCCATGGCAACCCGCAGGCCGAACCTCTATAGGCGGCTGGTAGCGTTACCAGTCGCCCTTCCGAGGGCAGTAGCTCAGTTGGTAGAGCATCGGTCTCCAAAACCGACGGTCGGGGGTTCGAGTCCCTCCTGCCCTGCCCACATCCCTATGGGAGCAACCAATGTCACTGGATGACCTCAACCGAGAGCAAAAGCGTTCGCTGAAGAAGATGGGCGCGCTTGACGACCAGGGCAGGCCGACGCGCGCCCCGGCGCCGCAAGCTCGTCAGCGCAAAGAGCGCACGACTCCGGCGATGTATCTCCGCGAGGTACGCGATGAAATGCGCAAGGTTGCCTGGCCGAAGTGGCCGGAAGTACGCCGTTTCTCGCTTATCGTGCTCACCACGGTCATCATCTACACCGCCTACGTCTTCGGCCTCGACTCGCTGTTCGGCGTGCTGTCGGGCTGGTTGTACGACAACTGATCATGAACGACGAACTGCTCACCGAAACAGACCCAGAAGCCACTCCACTCGAGGAACGGGCGTTCGAAGAACCAACCCCCGATTCGACTGACTCCGAGACGGTCGAGACCGAGGATGTCGACGACACCGTCGACGCTTCGTTCGATCTGTCCGCCGACGCCGATGCCGAGCCCGGCGACGACGCAGTCGTCGAGGAAGAGATTGTCGACGATCCGTGGACCCGTCCGGGTGCCTGGTACGTCGTGCACACCCAGTCGGGTTACGAAAAGAAGGTCACCGCCAACCTGCATGCTCGCATCCAGAGCATGAACATGGAGGAGAAGATCTACGAAGTCGTCATTCCCATGGAGGAAGTCGACGAGTTCAAGAACGGTCGCAAGCAGACCGTGCAGAAGAAGGTCTTCCCCGGCTATCTGCTGGTCCGTTGTCAGATGGACGACAACAGTTGGTACTGCATCCGAAACACCCCTGGAGTTACTGGGTTCGTCGGTCAGAACAAGCAGGGCCAAAAGCCCACGCCGCTGTCGCGCCGCGAGGTGCAGACGTTCCTTGCGGCCAAGGGCGACGGTACTGGTGGGTTGCCGAACCGCAAGAAGCCAAAGCTCGACTACGAAGTCGGCGAGAGCGTGCGCGTGAAGGAAGGCCCATTCGCCGATTTCGCCGGCACGATCGCCGAGATCAACGCCGATCACATGAAACTGAAGGTCCTCGTCAACATCTTCGGTCGCGAGACCTTGGTGGAGATGGACTTCAGTCAAGTCTCCAAGCTGTAATCGCAGCAGACGTTCGCAAACACCCAAGAATTAGGCCCAAAGAATTAGGTAGGGAAATCAGTCATGGCAAAGAAGAAGGTCAGTGCGATCGTCAAGATCCAGATCCCCGCAGGCAAGGCCACCCCGGCCCCGCCGGTGGGCACCGCGCTCGGGCCGCACGGCGTGGGCATCATGGACTTCGTCAAGCAGTACAACGCAGCCACCGAGTCACAGGTCGGCACGATCATTCCGGTCGAGATCACCATCTTCGAGGACCGCACGTTCACATTCATCCTCAAGACCCCGCCGGCCGCAGTGTTGTTGCGCCAGAAGGCCGGCCTTGCCAAGGGCTCGACCGAGCCGGGCAAGACCGTTGCCGGTTCGGTGACCGAGGCCGACATCGAAGAGGTCGCCAAGATCAAGATGCCCGACCTCAACGCCTATGACCTCGAGGCCGCCAAGCAGCAAATCCGTGGCACCGCCCGTTCCATGGGCTTGAAAGTTTCCTAAGTAGTCAATCGATACAAGCACACCGCTCGACCGGGACGACCTCGCCCGGCGGCGCTACCACTGAGGGAGACAGACAATGTCAGGAAAGAAGTTCGCAGATTCGGTCAAAGCATTCGACCGTGACCAGCTGTTTACGCCAACCGAGGCGGTGACGCTGGCCAAGACGATGGCCAAAGCAACGTTCGACGAGGGTGTCGACGTCGCTATTCGTCTCGGTGTCGACCCGCGCAAGGCGGATCAGATGGTGCGCGGCACCGTCGCCCTGCCCGAGGGCACCGGCAAGAACATCAGGGTCGCAGTGTTCGCTTCCGGCGAGGCAGCTCAGGAGGCACGCGACGCCGGCGCCGACATCGTCGGAGCCGACGATCTGGCCGAAGAGATCCAGAAGGGCAACATGGACTTCGATCTGGCCATCGCCACGCCTGACATGATGCCGCTCGTCGGTCGTCTCGGCCGTGTACTTGGTCCGCGTGGTCTCATGCCGAACCCGAAGACTGGCACTGTCACCCAAGATGTCGGGCGCGCCGTTGCCGAGTTCAAAGGCGGCAAGGTCGAATACCGCACCGATCGGTACGGCAATGTGCACGTCACGATCGGCAAGGCCAGCTTCGAACCCGCCGCGCTCGAGTCCAACTTCCGGGCCGTGCTCGACGAACTGCAGCACGCCAAGCCGGCGTCGGCCAAGGGCCGGTATCTGCGCAAGATCTCGATCTCGTCGACCATGGGCCCAGGCATCAAGGTCGACACCAACCGCTTGCGCCCCGTGGAGTAAGCGTCGAACTGTGAGGCGTGTCGTTATCGGCTGTCGCCGATAACGTTGCCGCACAACCAAAGCAATCGCTCGCCAAAGACCGCTGGTCCTCCGGGATAATGGGCTCGCCCACCAGCCGAGGTGAACTCGTGATCGGATCGTCAGGGACTCGTGCTCTCGCTCCTCGCGGTGTTCGCTGCAAAGCGGGCACCAAGAGTCGAAGCGAGAGGAGGTGTACATGACAACTGAGAACCCCCGTGCCGAGAAGGTCGCTGTGGTCGACGAGGTTTCCGCCAAGCTCACTGCAGCGCAGGCGGCGATCATCACCGAGTACCGCGGCATGAGCGTCGGCCAGTTAGCGACACTGCGCCGCCAGCTCCGCAATAGCGGCGGCGAATACAAGGTGTACAAGAACACGTTGGCTCGCTTTGGCGCCGAGAAGGCAGGCATCGACGGTCTCGCCGAGCTGCTGGTCGGACCAAGCGCCATCACCTTCGTCAGCGGCGATGCCGCCGGCGTGGCCAAAGCGTTGAAGGATGCCGCCAAGACCAATCCATTCCTGATCATCAAGGGTGGAGCGATGGGTGGCAAGGCGATGTCGGTGAAAGACATCGAAAGCCTCGCCGATCTGCCCAGCCGCGACGTGCTGCTGGCGATGCTCGCTGGAGCCTTCCAAGCCCCGCTGGTGAAGACCGCAGGCCTGTTGCAGGCCCTGCCTCGCAACTTCGCATACGGCCTCAAAGCCCTCATTGATCAGAAAGAGAACGCTGCCTAGGCAGCGCTTCCACCAACAACCACATTCGTACAAACATTCGTAAGGAGAACAACACCATGGCACTCAGCAAGGACGACGTCCTCGACGCCATTTCCAGCATGACCGTTATCGAGCTCAAGGAACTGCTCGATGCGTTCGAAGAGAAGTTCGGCGTGACCGCCGCCGCTCCCGTGGCCGTAGCCGCCGCCGGTGGTGGCGGAGCCGCCGCTGCGCCAGTCGAAGAGGAGAAGGACGAATTCGACGTCATTCTCACCGAAGCCGGAGCTCAGAAGATCCAGGTCATCAAGGTCGTGCGCGAGCTGACCAGCCTGGGCCTGAAAGAAGCCAAGGATCTCGTCGACGGCGCCCCGAAGCCCGTTCTCGAGAAGGCCACCAAGGAAGCTGCAGAGGCTGCCAAGACCAAGCTCGCCGAAGCCGGCGCCACGGTCGAAGTCAAGTAACTCACGCGCTGATGTAACCAACGGCCCGGGCTTGTCCCGGGCCGTTTGCGCGCCCCGCTACTACGATCTGGCGCCGTGACGCCCCGACGAGTCGACCCCGCGGGCGAACCGGCGACGCTCGACGCCATGGATGCCGTCATGCAGCAGGCGTACGGAGTGTCGTCGTTTCGTGCCGCTCTTGATCGCTTCGTGGCCGTGCAACCCGATGGCTTGGCCGTGGCCGAACACGACGGCGTTGTCGTTGGTACCGGTTGCTGTCTGGCCTACCCCGGTGGCGGCTTCGGTTGGGTCGGACTGGTCGCCACGGCGCCGGCATTCGAACGCCGGGGGATTGCCACGGCGATCACGGAGTATCTCAGCGGCGTGCTCGAGGACCATGGCTGTTCCCCGGTGCTCGACGCGTCGGCAGCCGGTGGGCCGGTGTATCAGCGGATGGGCTTCGCTGACCGTGGGCTGACCAGGGTGATGGGGTACGTAGGTGCCGGCGAGCCGGCGCCGGTCATCGAGGATGAATGTCAGCAGTTGGCGGCCGACGACTTCGACGAGATCGTCCGCTTCGACGCTCCACGGTTCGGAGCGTCGCGTCGTGACCTGTTGTCCAAGGTGATCGAACAGCATCCGGGCCGGGCCCTGGTGCTGCGCCGTCGAGGCAAGGTCGCCGGGTTTCTCGTCGCCCAAGACTCGACATTGGGGCCAGTCGTCGCCGACACCTCCGAGACACTGACGAGCCTGATCGCGGCGGCGCTCCGCTTCGACTGGGCGACGCCACCGCGCATCAACGTGCCACCGGAAAGCGGCCATCTGGCCACCTTGCAGCGCCTTGGTTTCGAGACACGCCGCGAACTTCGTCACATGCGCCGAAACATCGACGTGTTGCCCGGTCGTCGCGAGAGCATCGCTGCACTCATCAGCCTCGGCGAAGGTTGACGAGCACCGCATCTGAACGAGTGTCTTGAGGCACCCCGGGGTGGCTCGAAACACTCCGTTGGCCAGCGCGGGCGGGAAACACTCGGTCAGAGTTCTCGCCTTGGGTAGATCTCGCCAGACTTGGCCACCGCGGCGTACCACAGGGCGCTCTCTTTCGGCGTGCGGCGCTGGGTATCCATATCCACCGCGACCAGGCCGAACTTCGGACCGTAACCGTGGGCCCACTCGAAGTTGTCGAGCAGCGACCAGGCGAAGTATCCCTCGACCGGCACTCCGGCCTCCATGGCCTGGTGCACCTGTCCGAGGTGTGCGGCGATGTAGTCGAGCCGATCGTTGTCGATGACCCGGTCGTCGACGACGTCGGTGTCGGGCATGGCGGCACCGTTCTCGGTGATCAGATATCGAGGGAAGCTGTAGGTCTTGTGCAGCCCGCGCAGCAAGTTACCCAGCGCCGGTGGGTGCACCTCCCAGCCCATCGCCGTCAACGCACCGCGAGGCTCGCGCTCGCCAGCAAGGGCGCCCACCATCTGGCGGGTGTAGAAGTTGACACCGAGCGCATCGATCGGCCTGGAGATCAGATCCATATCGCCGTCGCGAACCTCCGACTGCGCCCATCCGAGTCGCTCGACCGTGTACTGCGGATAGCCGCGGCCGCCAATCGGGTCGACGTACCAGCAGTTCTCGATGTCATTGACGATCTGTTGGCGGTCGAGCGCTGCCGGCGATGTCCCGATCGGTGTGACCGGGGTGAAGTTCAACACGATGCCGACGTGTGCACCCGGACTCGCGGCCCGGACCCGTTCCATTGCCAGGCCGTGACCCACCAACAGGTGATGCGCCGCGGCGAGACCGTCGGCCAATGAGCTGCGTCCCGGCGCATGCTCGCCCGTGAGGTAGCCGTGGTTGGCGCTGACGAACGGCTCGTTCAGCGTCATCCAATCGCTCACTCGGTCGCCGAGCCGGTTGGCGACGATCTCGGCATACTCCGCGAACGCCTCCGCCGTTTCCCGGACGGGCCATCCTCCTGCATCCTCCAACGTCTGGGGAAGATCCCAGTGGTAGAGCGTGGGGAACGGCCGGATATGGGCGGCGAGCAGGGAGTCGACCAGCCGGTCGTAGAAGTCGAGGCCGCGCGAATTGACCTGGCCTGTGCCATTCGGCAGCACCCTCGGCCAGGCAATGGAGAACCGGTAGGCGTTGAGGTGCAACCGCTTCATCAACTCGACGTCTTCGTCTAAGCGGTGGTAGTGATCGCAGGCAACGGCGCCGTCGGTGCCGTCCTTGATCGCGCCCGGGATCGTGCAGAAGCGATCCCAGATGCTTTCCCCGCGACCGTCGGCGGCGATCGCACCTTCGATCTGATATGACGATGTGGCGGAGCCCCACAAGAAGTCGGTTGGGAACAGGCGACCTGCCTCGATGGTGGAAGCGCTGGCCTCGTCTGTGCTTGTGACGGTCACGGAATACATCCCCTCGATCAGGTGCCGACATCCTTGCCGTCGGTCTCGAGCGCGGTCAAGTGACCAGGCCCCGCCGTGACCTGCGGTTTCGTGAGATAACCTTGACAAGAACGTGTTTCAGGCTTACCGTTCGCCCTCACGAAAACCGTCTGGCAGAAGTGCCAGCTGCGGTTGACGTTGCCGTGCGTTGCGGATAGTATCGAACGTTGCCGTGCGTCTTGTCTCTTGCTATCGCTATGCCCACATGACCTTGCGCGCCCAAGTTCTGCTGTTCGCCGTCTCACCGCCTGCTGCCCCATCTGCCGTCAAGGAGTAATTGTGGTCTCTCGATCCACGTCCCGCGAGCGTTATTCGTTCGCCAACCTGTCTGAGCCGTTGGAGCTGCCCGATCTGATCGCAGTG
>JANPBZ010000080.1:0-7348 GCA_031430695.1 Ilumatobacteraceae bacterium | reverse complement strand
GAATAGACCGTGCCGACCGCGAAACCACGGGCATCGAAGGCGCTGATCAACAGGATCGTCGCCACGATCTGGGCCACACCACCTCCCGCGATCAGCGGCCAGAACCGCGCAGGTGGAGTCGGCAGCCGCTGACCACTGAGGGCCAACACGGCCACGGCCGTAAGGGCGATCGGGGCGCCCCACACATAGCGGACGAAGCCGGCGCCGCTGACCGACAGCAGGGCGCGTAGCCGTTGCTGCATGGCCGTTCGCCAGGTTTGAAAGATCGCCGCAGCGACCGTCACCGTCATCCACATCGCGGTCTATCGATTCTCACTATTCAAGATACACTTCTCAAACACAGCCTAACCCATCCGGCTCGATATGGTGCGCCGAGTATGAGTACGGGTCGCTACATCGCCCTCGAGGGTGCCGAGGGCACAGGGAAGAGCACGCACGCCGCCCGGCTGGCGACGTACCTCGATGCCGTTCTGACCCGCGAGACGGGCGGCACCGACATCGGCGCGCGCATCCGTGCCATCCTGCACGACACCTCGCTGACCCATCTCTCGCATCGAGCCGAGGCGCTCTTGATCGCTGCCGATCGCGCCCAACACATCGACGAGGTCGTCGCCCCGGCACTTGCCGCGGGACGTCACGTCGTCAGCGATCGCAGCGTGTATTCGACGCTCGCCTATCAGGGATACGGCCGCTGCCTGCCGATGGACGAGATCCGCCAGATCAATCAGTGGGCACTGCATTCGTGGTGGCCAGATCTGGTCGTGCTGATCGACACACCGACCGATGTGCTCGAACGGCGAATGCGTGGTCGCCAACTCGATCGCTTCGAACGCGAGGACGACGCCTTCCACGCCCGTGTTCGCGAGGGCTTCCGTGAGATGGCCGCCGCGGACCCGCAGCACTGGGTGGTCATCGACGGCGCGGCAGGCATGGAAGAGGTCGGCGCCAACATCCGCCGATCAGTTGCCGAGCGGCTGCAGTTGTGAGCGCATCAGTATGGAGTGACGTCGTCGGCCAGACCCAGGCCATCGGCAGGCTGTCGCATGCAGCCAAGGATCCGGTCCACGCCTACCTCTTCGTCGGGCCTCCAGGATCCACCAAGGACGAGGCAAGTCGGTCGTTCGCGGCACTGTTGATGGCCGGATACGACGATCCTTCACATCGTGACGCCAGGTTGGCCCTTGCCGGAGAACACCCTGACGTGCGCGAAGTCGAGCGCTTGGGCGCACACATCTCGGCCGAACAGGTCGCCGACATCATTCGCAACGCATCGCTCGCTCCGGTGGAGGGCAGCCGCAAGGTGATGATCCTCCACGACTTTCACCTGCTCGACGCCCCGGCAGCGGCGCGACTGCTGAAGACCCTCGAGGAGCCACCGGCCAGCACGATCTTCATCGTCCTTGCCGATCAGGTCACACCCGAGTTGGTGACACTCGCTTCCAGATGCGTGCGGATCGTGTTTGCCGCGCTGTCGAATGAGGCAGTCGCGGCGCGCCTTGTCGAGTCGGGCATCGATTCCGAGACCGCCGAGGTGGCAGCACAGGCTGCTGAGGGCAACCTCACCAGGGCGCGAGTGCTGGCGACCGATACGGGTTTGATGAGTCGCCGCGACGCGTTCGCAGAACTGGCGACACGCCTCGATGGAACCGGGACGACCGTGGTGAAGTTGTGCGGCGAGTTGCTCGGCCTCATCGACGCTGCGGCCGCACCCCTCGCGGTGCGCCAGGCCGAGCAACTCGCCGTGCTCGAATCCCGGGTCGCTGCCACGGGCGAACGGGGCAGCGGTCGCAAGCAGATGGAAGACCATCACAAGCGTGAACTTCGCCGTCATCGCGTCGACGAACTGCGCAGCGGGCTCGGCGTGCTGGCAGGCAGCTATCGCGACGCGTTGGTCCGTGGCCGGCTACCACGCCCCGACGCGGCCGTTACCGCAGTCACCCGCATTCACACTGCGCTCGAGTCAATGGAACGCAACCCCAACGAGACGCTGTTGTTGCAAGCCTTGCTGCTCGACCTTCCGTCGCTCTAGGTCGGCGCTCAGTTCGAGAGCAGTGGACGCAGCAGATGGTTGATCTCGCCGGTGGGTTCCGACACCGGGTGGGCCTCGAGAACATGCTGCTGACCAGTCGGAGGTGGTAGAGGCATGGGCATCGGTGGCTGCACGGACACAGCGGCGAGCGCCGGTTCCGCTTCCAGTTCGGCGACGTCGACTGCCTCGGCGACCTCGACATCGACCTCGACGGCGACCTCCGCCAACGGCTGGAACTCGAACTCGGCGAGCGCCGTCATCGCCACGGCCGACAGTGGCTTGAAGAACAGGTAGCCCTGCGCGAACTCGCACCCCAGTCTGGCCAGTTCGAGCGCTTGGCTTTCGGTCTCGATACCCTCGGCCACCGTCCGCAGGCCGAGGTTACGAGCCATGTTGACGATCGTGTTGGCCAATGCCTGACTGCGAAGCTCGTCGACCGATTGCACGAACTCCCGGTCGATCTTGATGATGTCGAGCGGAAGCCGTTGCACATATGCGAGCGAGCTGTAGCCGGTTCCGAAATCGTCCAGTGCTGTGCGAACACCGCAGGCGCGCAGCTCCCTGAGCTGATCCGTGGCAACGTCGCTGTCGTCGATCAGCGTCGATTCGGTGAGCTCCAGCACCAGGCGATCGGCCGCCAAGCCGCTCAGACGCAGGCTGCGAAGCACACCTTCGACGAAGGTTGGCTCTCGAAGTTGCACGCCCGACACGTTGACCGTGACGAACATCGACTCGTCGGCCCAACCGACGGCCGACATACATGCCTGCTCGATGGCCCACGCACCGATCGGGATGATCACACCGGTCTGCTCGGCGAGCGGGATGAAGTCGTTCGGGGGAACGTTTCCGTAGATGTGGTGATCCCAACGCATCAACGCCTCGGCGCCAACGGTCCGGCCATCCGACAACCGCACGATCGGTTGATAGACGAGGTAGAGCTGGTCGCGGCCGAGCGAAGCCATGAGGTCGCGCTTGTACTCGTTGCGGCGTTCGGTCTGACGACCAAGATCGGCGTCGAACCCTTCGACCTGACCCTTGCCCAGCTGCTTGGCGCGGTACATCGCCAGATCAGCGTGTCGCATGAGATCGGAGGCACTGTTCTTCGGCTCGGCCACGGCGATGCCGATGCATCCGCTGACCGACACGGACTGGAAGTCGTTGACCGGCATCGAGTCCTTGAGGTCGGCGATCGCCTGTTGCGCCAACACACTTGCCTCAGCGGTCGATGAGTCGAGCAGCAGGATCCCGAACTCGTCGCCACCGAGGCGGGCAACCAGATTCGATGCATGGGTGAAGCGAACCTTCAGACGATCGGCGACGGTGCGCAGCAACACGTCGCCGGCGGAATGGCCAAGGCCATCGTTGATCGCCTTGAAATCGTCCAGGTCGAGGAACATCACCGTAGGAAGATGACCACGTTGCAGTTCGTCGGACACCCTCGTGAGGAAATTGGCGCGGTTGGCGAGGCCCGTCAACGAATCGTGATCGGCGCGGTAGCTCAGCTGTCGCTCCAGGGTGCGGTTGGCTGTGACGTCTCGCAGGGTCAACACGATGCCGGCGACTGCGATGTTCGCCATCAAGTTGACCGCCGACAGCTCCATCGTGCGGCGCTCACCGTCGGCGTGCAGTGCGGACACTTCTACGGTCAGCGAGTCCTCCTGTGGCAAACGCTTGACATCGGTCCACAGTTCGCTGTTGGATCGAATGTCGAGGGCTTCGATCTGCATACCGACCCACTCATCGGCTCCGTATCCAAGCACGGTCTGCAACGCCGGACTGGTGTACGAGATCCGGCCGTCGATGTCGACCAGCACGACGACATCTGAGGATCGCTCGACCAGGGATGCCAGGCGATCGTTGCCGCGGCGCTCGGTGAGGTTGCGGACGCTGACGGCTAGTCCCCACAATCGGGTCAGCGCGAGCAGCGACACAACGGTCGCAATGCCCGCGGCGAACAGCACCGTGGAACGCTTGGCCGAGTCGTTCATCAACACCGCAATCAGCACGATCTGGGGAGCAACCGCCGACAGCACGATCGACAGCAGGCGAACCCGGCTCAGACGCACCGCGTGGTGGGCAACGTGAGCCGGCTCGTTGTGGTGCCTGTCGAGAGCGGCCCACACGAGGAATCCAAAGGAGAGCGCGGTGATGGCGTTGGTGACGGCGGTCGGTATCCGACCGTTGCCGACCTCGCCCCAGTAGTTCATCATGTTCGCCCCGAACCGGCTGACGAGGGCCAACTGCAACGCGACGAACGACCGACTGCGGGCCCGGTAGCCGAGCGACAGCCGCGCTCCGAGGGCCACGAGGACCAGGTCAGAGGCAGGAAGGCTGAGCGAAAGCAAGCGGCCGGACGAGTCGAGTGGTGATCTGGTCAGTGCCGGCTCGACGACGGCGACCCACATCACCAAGGCGGTCGCGAGTGCGACGATGCTGGCCTCGATCGCCAGGTATCGATCGCGGATCGGGGAGCGATCGGCGATCATCGCCAGCAGCGCGAGCGCCACGAGGGTTCGATCGGGCGCCCGCATCACACTGGACAGTTCGGCCACATTGTCCAAACCAAACGAGGACTGCCACAACATCAGCGCGTATGACGAGGCTGTCATCGCACACGAGCCGGCGATGGCGATCCAGGCAACCCGGTCGCCGTGTTGCCGCCAGCGCGATCCGAAGATTGCGGCCACCGCGGCAATCACGGGTGGGCCGATCATCCAACGATTTCCTGGGACCCAGGCGCCGCGGACCTGCCAGCCGTAGACGGCAAGGCCAATGCCGACGCCCACCAACAGTCCGACCCGCCACCACTTCACGAGGAGATGATCGGCAAGATCTCCTCAAGGTTGAGCAAGTCACACCGGCGTAGTTTGTCGCCGTACTCGCGCTGCCGACCAGTGTGGATATGGCATGTCATCGCTCGCTGCCCCCCGCTACGATGCACGCCGCGCCCAGGTAGCTCAGTCGGTAGAGCAACGCACTCGTAATGCGTAGGTCGTGGGTTCGATTCCCACCTTGGGCTCCACTCTGACCAGGTGTTATACAGATTTTCGGCCCAGGGTACAGCAGGCGAAATCGCTGTTTGGTCACATTTTGGTCACGGAAAATCTCCGAGCGTCGCACCAACTCTTGCCTGTCGCCCAGCGTTCAACCTCGAAAACGTGTCGCCTCGGGATGTTTGCCGTGGTCGCCATCGGCTATTTGCGTTCGTCGTGTGGGGACTCGCGCAGCCCACCGTCGACTGTGAACGACGCATGCCGTTCCATGACTGCCGGCGATCTCCCGCCTTTCGCGCTGGAACCACCAACTCCGATGATGACATCGATCGACATGTGCTAGTTCTGCCGTACTCGACTTCACTGCCCTGCGTCAGTGAACGTGCGGTCGGTCAGTGGGTTTCCGGGCCGTGTCCGACGGACTTCGAGTCCACGGCGTCGGTGACCCTGACTCGCCGCCACGGCAACTCGCCGGACAAGCGAGCGGTAGTCCGTGACCGCGACTGCGGGTCCGATGTCAAGATGCGTTGTGTTCGAGTTCATGTTCGACGGCTCGGCGAATCCACGATGAGATCGACCGATCGTCAGCGTCGGCGGCGTTGCGGATCCTGTCGAGGGTTTCGGGTGGGAAACGGACCGGCACGAGTTCGGTCAGTTTCGGATTGCGCCGTCGGGCCGGGCCTTGGGGAGTTTGGTTCTCCGGGTCGGCGTAGAAGTCGTGTTCTTCGGTTCGAGTCATCTTCTTGGTCATCGGTCCTCCAGATATCGGTCGGCGAGGTGCTTGGCAGCGACGTAGCAGCCAATCGGGCGACAGCGGGTCTGGTCATTCGAGTTGGATGGGGCGAGCGGGACCACCAAGATCTCGCCGTGGACTTCGGCCACCATCAACCAGTCTGCTGGCGGTTTGGCTGGGTAGAAAAGCGGGTCGGATTGCCAGACATCGTGAATATCGTCGATTCCCAGTCCGGCGTGCTTGAACAAGTGGGCTGCTTGCCTGTCGATCTCGAACGGGTCGTTATCGTCGAGTTGATCGAGATCGAACAGCCCGGCCATCAGCGCAATTGTAATACAAACGGATACAAAATGACAACCCCTCTGCCAGGCCGCTCGCCTGCCGGCGGCGTCGAGGAGCGGCCGTCGTCGAGGTCTGTTGGGTGACGTTGCTGTCGATGTGGCTACGAGCGACGTTCGTCGATGCGCTGAAGGAGCTGCTCCCTCGTCACAAGTTCGGCGTCACCTGACTTCGGCTGCGCCGCTCGGCGTTCGGTCTCGGCTGACCACAGCCGCTCAACTTCGGGCTCGTCGAGGACCTCCGAATCGAGACTCGCGAGCAGGCCTGAGGCGAGCAGCACTCGGTCCTCGGCTGGAAGCGTCAGTGCCTGCTCCAGGAGTGTCTCGGCTGCGTCGGTCACGTCGCAATCGTACCCCGGCGCAAAGAGCCGAGGCACCGCATCGTGGTCGCCATCGCGGACGGCTCACGCTGGCGCTCGTCACGCTGGATCGACGCGACTTCTCCGCCGTCGGCCAACACATTGACCGTGTTTGAGCTCCTCCCTGATTCGGACTTCACACGACGTCAACGAGCGCCGAGACGGCGGCCGCAGCGTCGGCCTGCTGACCCGGCATCACGTGCGCGTACGTGTCCAGCGTGAAGGCCACCGAGGCATGTCCAAGGCGTTCACTCACGACCTTGATGTTGACGCCTGCTGCGAGGAGTTGGGTGGCGTGTGTGTGCCTCAAGTCGTGGAAGCGGATGCGTGGCGGACGCCGGTCGAGTTCGTCCCGTGTTGTCCTTCTGACGGGGCTGACCAATCGATCGAATGCTTGCGAGATCGAGTTCGGATGCCAACCTTCGCCGCTCGGCATCGTGAAAACGAGTCCGGTCTCCGTCCATCCGGCGCCCACCAGCATCCGCTGCTCGAGCTGAGTCCTGCGCCAAGCCCTCAGAACCGCCACTGTGGTTGGATCGAGGTCGACGACACGGCGCGACCGCGACGTCTTCACGTCACCATGTACCGGCTTGCCGCAAACGGAGATGACCGTGTGGCGAATGGAGACGGTGCGGGCGTCGAGGTCGACATCGACCCATCGCAGACCGCAGAGCTCCCCACGTCGGAGTCCGGTCATTGCTGCGGTACGAATCACCGGGTAGTGGTGATGGCCCTCGATGCCGGCCAGGAAAGTTCGCAGCTGTATTGGTGTCCAGTACTTCATTTCGGGTGCCTTCGACGCCGAGGCCGCCGGCGGCGTGGCCAGTCGTGCGACGTTGCGCGAGGTGATGTCCTTGCGCACGGCGTCGGCGAGGGCCTTGCCGACGACGACGTGG
>JANPBZ010000079.1:0-1514 GCA_031430695.1 Ilumatobacteraceae bacterium | reverse complement strand
AGACGCCGGCCGAGCTCGACCGGACGAATGCTGGAATGAGAACCACGTGAGAACACGCCCTCGACCATACGCTCTAGCGACCGCTCGAACGATTGCAATCCCATAACTTGGCGAAAGGGTAGTGGTGTTCAGCGCCTGTTCGCGTTCGGGCCCCGGGAGTGCCCACCCACCTCACATGTCCTTCGCCAGTCCCCATTGGGCGCGATACGGGAACTCCCACGTCCTCATTCGCTCCCGTGGGCGCGATTTCGGTACCGGCCATTCCCAATTTGCACCCGAGGAATCGGGTTGGGGGTGAGGGTGGCGATTGCTAGCGTGTGGACCTCTACTCGGGCGAGTGGCGAAATGGCAGACGCGCTAGCTTCAGGTGCTAGTATTCGAAAGGATGTGGGGGTTCAAGTCCCCCCTCGCCCACGGTAAGACCCCAGCTCAACAGGGGTTTTCCTCGTTGTCGAACTCACCCCGACTTCTACCGGAGGGCCTATGGGTGACAAGGCTTCTGGGTGCATCGGTGCCAACATCGGTGCCAACACATCGGTGCCAACTCGAAGGTCGTTGTCTTGCGCAAGTGGTCTGCGATTGCAGCTGGCTCAGGTCAGGCCTCACTGCGGTCCGTCGACAGTCGCGTGGTCAGTCATGTTCGATAGACGGATGACCTGACCGGTCCCCGTCCTCCGGGCGGCCGAAGGAGCTGCTGTCGACGACTGGCCCTCGGGCGTCGGTCACCACATTGCGAGTCCGGTCCAGCGCGGTTCGATCGCTCACCACCGGTTGCGATCGAGGAGTGCCATCAGGTTCCGTTTCGGCTTGTGCTTCGTGCGGATCTCGGCGATCAGCCCAACGAACAGCGACGGCTCGCCGGTTCGCTCCGCCAGTTGGCGGACGCGGCCGAGGTGGTCGACAGCGATGGCGTAGCCCTTGTTGTTCTTGGTGTTGATCGCGGCGAGCGCAGCTCGCTCGTAGATCGGGATCGTGTCGAGTGGATGGTCTTGCTGGCGGGCTGCGGCGAGTGTGAGCCAGAGCCGTTCGTCGCATCCATGTTCACTGGCGACCACCCAGGCGTCGTCGATCTCACCGTCGAAGAGGATCTCGATCAGCACGACTGACGGACGGGCACGACCGGTTGATGGTTGCGTTGCGACCGTGCGGCGCAGCTGCTCGAGGGCCTTCGTCCGGAACTTCGCCCGCTCGCCGAGCAAGTCGGCCTCGTCGAGCAGACGGCGGTACGACGTCAACGAAGGAGTGCGCCGGTATTCGTCGTCGAACAGTGCGATCGACCCGACCGTGTCACCCGCTTCGCGGAGCAAGCGCTGCGAGTGCCTCGCGCAGAGGTGGGGTCTGCGAGGTTCGCTCGGCCATCGCTGTCAGACCGAGCTGCGCCCAGTCGATGGCCTCGACCGGCCGTCCCGCGTCGGTGAGCACCCGGACGATCTCGAGGTAGTCGTCGGGGGTCCGCAGCGATCGGCCGCGAATGCGAATCACGTCGTCGGGGTCACCGGACGCAAGCGCGACAC
>JANPBZ010000078.1:0-33979 GCA_031430695.1 Ilumatobacteraceae bacterium | reverse complement strand
CGCAAACCACACTCACCGCTACGCCCCGCACCGGTTCGGGGTCGCCTACTGCTCGCCGTCTGCGGGCCGAAGGACACATTCCCGGTGTGCTGTATGGCCGCGGTATGGATCCGATCAGCGTCACGGTCGAGCGCCGCGAGTTCCGCTTGGCACTCAGCGGCCCTGCCGGCGCCAACACGGTGCTGGCGTTGCAGGTCGGCGGCACCAGCTATCCGGCCGTCGTCAAGGAGATGCAACGCCACCCAATCCGGCGCACCGTCAACCACATCGACTTCCTGCAGGTCAACATGAACGAGGAAATCACGGTGCACATCGCCGTGCGCCTCGAGGGCGAGTCCAAAGCCGTCTCCGTGGCTGGTGGTCTCGTCGACGCCGCCGTCGACTCGCTGGAAGTCAGCTGTACACCGACCGACATGCCCAACGAGTTCGTCATCGACATCACCGAGATGCAGCCCGACACGGTCATTCGCCTGTCCGACATCCCGATGCCCAAGGGCGTCACCGCGCTCGGCGATCCCGATATGCCAGTCGTCACCGTGTTGACCACCGCCGCCGAGATCGAAGAGCCGGTTGCCGAGGCTGAAGAAGGCGAAGGCGAGGGCGAGGAAGGCGCGGCCCCGGCTGCAGCCGCCGGCGACTCTGCCGCTGCCAGCCCAGAATGACCTGACGTGGCGTGATCGACGCGCTGATCGTCGGGTTGGGAAACCCCGGCAAGGAATACGCCCACACGCGCCACAACGTCGGTGCGGAAGCCGTGCGCCTGCTGGTCGAACGAGCCGGCGAGAAGCTCAAGGCTGGCCGTAACAAGGCGCTCGTGGCAGACGCCAAGATCTCGGGTCGACGAGTCATCCTGGCGTTCCCGACGACCTACATGAACGAGAGTGGTCAGGCAGTCGGAGCGTTGATGCGTCGCCACAAGCTGTCCGATCCCGCTCAGCTGATCGTCGTCCACGACGAACTCGACCTGCCGCCCGGCGTGGTGCGCGTCAAGGTCGGCGGAGGTTTGGCCGGCAACAACGGTCTGCGCAGCATCACCCAGCACCTGAAGACTCAGGACTACACGCGTGTACGGATCGGGATCGGCAAACCACCGTCGAAGGAACGGGGCGCCGATCACGTGCTGTCGCGGCTACCGAAGGCCGAACGCGAGCTGCTGGATGTTGCCGTTGTCTGCGCCGCTGACGCAGTCGAGGTGCTGCTGGCCGAGGGCGCCGACGTGGCGATGCGCCGGTTCAACGGCATCTGAGCGTCTGATGACTTCGGCCCGGCGACCGGGCCCGAGTCATCAAACCCCGGGTTTGGGCGGGGTGAGGGTGTCGGATGACGCACCGGAGGCACTTGCGGGCACCGCTACCCTCAACAGCGAGATGTCGCTCGCCTCGCTTCCACGTCTGCTTCGTGATGACACCGGGTTGACCCAGGCCTTCGGCAATCCCGCGGCGCTGGTCGCCGTGCCCGAATCGGCGCGCGCCGTCACGGTAGCTGCGCTCGCACAACTCGGCGATCGCCGCCCGCTGTTGGTCGCGACACCAACCGGGACCGACGCCGGCCAGCTGTACGACGACCTCTGCCAGTTCATGCCGCCTGATTCGGTCGTGCTGTTCCCTGCGTGGGAGACCCTGCCGTTCGAGCGCATCAGCCCCAGCGTCGAGACCATGGGCCGGCGCATGGATGTGCTGTGGCGCTTGCGCAATGAACCGAGCGACCAGACGAGTGTTTCCGTCCCACCCGGAGGCGCGTCAAACACTCCGATGCCCCGCATCATCGTTGCCGGGGTTCGTGCGTTGCTGCAGCGGTTGAGCCCGGAGGCCATCAACGTCGAGCCGATTCACATCTGCCCGAACGACGTGATCGATCCCGATGCGCTGCTCGACACACTGATCGGCTTCGGCTACCGCCGCGAAGATCTGGTCGAGCACCGCGGCGAGGTGGCCCGCCGTGGAGCGATCATCGACGTGTTCCCCTCGACCGCAGACTCGCCGATCCGTATCGACCTGTGGGGTGACGAGGTCGATCGCCTGACCGAGTTCACCGTCAACGACCAGCGCAGCACCGACGATCTCGCCGAGGTGCGCATCTTCCCCGCCCGCGAGTTGCTGCCCAGCGACGCAGTGCGCGCCCGTGCCGCAGCGTTGGTGGCCGAGGAGCCGTGGGGTCGCGAGCAGTGGGAACGCCTGGCCGAGGGCACAGTCTTCGACGGCATGGAGAGTTGGCTGCCGTGGCTGGTCGACGGCGACACGCTGATCACCGACCTGCTGCCGGCGTCCGGCAAGGTCGCCCTGCTCGAACCACGGCGCATGCGCGACAGGGCCAACGACCTGCTCGCCGAGGAAGACGACCTGGCCCGAACGCTCGCCTCGACCTGGGCCCGCGACGCCGACCGCAAGTTTCCCCGTCTGCATGCCGACACCGACCGGTTGTTGGGCATTGCCCAGTCGATGTGGACGCTGAGCTCCACTCCCGAACACCCCGACGCGCCGATGGTGCAGGCGATCGGGTGGGGGCCAGTGGTTGGCGACGGCGAGGGTCTGGCGAAGCGCCTGAGTGAGATGCTCGCCGACGAGTACCGCGTCGTGGTCGCCGCCGATGGCACCGGCAGTGCAACCCGCCTCGCCGAGCTCCTGCGCGATCGCGGACTCGACTTCACCATCGCCACGGCGACGACCGACCTCACCAAGCCCGGCGGCTACGTGGTCACCGCTCCCCTGCACCGCGGTTGCTCCCTGCCCGAAGCCAAGCTGGCGATTCTCGCTGAGGGCGACCTCACCGGCCGTCGACGAACCCATCGCCAGCCGCGCCCTCGCAAGCGGCAGGGCACGGGCTTCTTCGAGGACCTGAAGCCCGGCAACTACGTGGTGCACTACCAGCACGGCGTGGGCCACTACGAGGGCATGGTCAAGCGCACGATCGGCGGGACCGAGCGCGACTACCTGTTGCTGGGTTACAAGGGCGGCGACAAGTTGTACGTGCCCAGCGACCAGATCGACTCGCTGCGTCAATATGTCGGAGGCGAGGCTCCAACGCTGCATCGACTTGGTGGCGCCGACTTCGCCAAGGCCAAGTCCCGAGTTCGCAGCGCAGTTCGCGAGATCGCCCAGGAACTCGTGGTGCTGTACCAGAAGCGGATCAATGCGGCGGGACATGCCTTCGGCAGCGACACGCCTTGGCAGGCAGAGATGGAGGACGGATTTCCGTTCGTGGAGACTCCCGACCAGCGCGTTGCCATCGACGACGTGAAGGTCGACATGGAGCGCCCGTACCCGATGGACCGGTTGCTGTGCGGTGATGTCGGGTTCGGCAAGACCGAGGTGGCCATTCGCGCCGCGTTCAAGGCGATTCAAGACGGCAAGCAGGTCGCCGTGCTGGCGCCGACCACCCTGCTCGTCACCCAGCACGGCAACACATTCGCCGACCGCTTCGCCGGCTACCCGATCCGGGTCGAAACGCTGAGCCGCTTCCTGACCAACAAAGAGGCCAAGCGTGTGATCGACGGGTTGGCCACCGGCGAGGTCGACTGCGTCATCGGTACGCATCGCCTCTTGCAGGAGGGCGTTACGTTCAAAGACCTCGGTCTCCTGATCGTCGACGAGGAGCAGCGATTCGGAGTGCAGGCCAAGGAGACGATGAAGAAGCTGAAGATCAACGTCGATGTGCTGACGCTGAGCGCGACGCCGATACCGCGTACGTTGGAGATGAGTTTGGTCGGTATCCGCGACCTGTCGCTGCTGCAAACGCCACCTGCTGATCGCCAACCGATCCTCACGTTCGTCGGCGAGTACGACGAACGCGTCGCAGTCGAGGCATTGCGACGTGAGCTGCTGCGCGAGGGACAGGTGTTCTGGGTGCACAACCGGGTCAAGACGATCTCGCAGTGCGCCGAGCGGTTGCGCGAGCTGGTGCCAGAGGCACGCATCGCCGTTGCCCACGGGCAGATGGATGAAGGATCGCTCGAGCAGATCGTCGTCGACTTCTGGGAAGGTCGTTACGACGTGCTGGTGTGCACCACCATCATCGAGAGCGGCATTGACATGCCGACGGTCAACACACTCGTGGTCGAGCGCGCCGACTTGCTGGGGTTGGGGCAGATGCACCAGCTCCGCGGGCGAGTGGGCCGCAGCGGGTCGCGCGCCTATGCCTATCTCTTCCACCCGCGCGACGCTCGGCTGACCGAAGAGGCCTACGAGCGGCTGCGTACCATCGGTGAGGCCACCGACCTCGGTAGCGGGTTCAAGATCGCCATGCGCGACCTCGAGATACGTGGCGCCGGCAACCTGCTCGGCGAGTCGCAGAGCGGTCACATTGCAGCAGTTGGCTACGACCTCTACTGCCAGATGGTGACCGAGGCCGTGGGCGAAATGAAAGGTGAGCCGCAAAAGGAGCCGAGCGAACTGAAACTCGACGTGCCCACCGATGCCTACCTGCCGGTCGACTACGTCACCAAGGAGGAGTTGCGACTCGAGGCGTACCGTCGCTTGGCCGCGGTCACGACGGCTGCGGAGGTCGACGACATCCGCAGCGAATGGGAAGACAGATACGGCCCTGTGCCCCCGCCGGCCGACGCGTTGCTGAACGTCGGCTACCTGCGCGCCGAATGCCATCGGTTGGGTTTGCGCGACGTGTCGATCGCCGCGAGCCAGGCGCGGCTGGCGCCGCTTTCGCTGAAGACCAGTGCCGAGATGCGCCTGCAGCGCCTGGCCCGCGACGCAATCTTCAAGCACGACTCGCAGCAGCTCGTCATCCCGATCAAGCGCGGCGCCGAGCCTGCCGAGTTCCTGGTTGCTTTTCTTCGCGAGCTGGTACCGGCATGAGACTGCAGATCGCCAAGCCTGGCGAACACGTTGCGTTGGTCGGATGGCCATTCCATCAGCGTCTCGACGAATGGACCATCGAGGGACTGCACGACGTCGCCGGTCTGCATCGACACGTCGTTCGCCTGGTCGAGTGCGGCGACATGAGCTACGTCGTCAAAGAGATACCCGACCATCTTGCCGAGCGCGAATGGCGGCTCCTACGCGAGCTCGGCGACGCTGGCTTGCCGACCGCCGAGGTGGTCGGTGTGGTCACCGAACGCGACGCCGAGTTGGGCGGGCTGTTGATCACGCGCAACATCGACTACTCACTCCCGTATCGCGTGCTGCTCTCAGGGCGCGGGCTGCAGATCCCATATCTCGGCGAGCGGTTGCTCGACGCGCTGGCGGGCTTGCTGGTCAGACTGCATCTGGCCGGGTTCTTTTGGGGTGACTGTTCGCTGTCGAACACACTTTTCCGCCGCGACGCCGGCGCGCTGAGCGCTTACATCATCGACGTCGAGACTGGCGAGCGCCACCCGACTCTGTCGGACGGGCAACGACGACACGATTTGAACATCGCCATCGAGAATGTGGCGGGCGATCTGGAGGATCTGCAGGCGGGCGGTCTGTTAGCCGACGGGATCGACCCGATCTCCACGGCCCAGGCCATTGAGACGACGTATCAGCACCTGTGGATCGAACTGACCGGCACCGACGAATTCGACGTCAACGAGACGTTCCGTATCGACCACCGGCTGCAGCGACTGCACGACCTCGGCTTCGACGCGTCGGAGCTGGAGCTGTACACCACCGCTGGCGGGTCGAAGTTGCGGCTCATCCCGCGTGTGGTCGAGCACGGCTTCCACGGGCAGCGACTGAAGACCCTGACCGGATTGGAAACCGGCGAGAACCAGGCTCGACGCCTGCTGAACGACATCAGCAGATATCGCGCCGTACTGGAACGCGAGGAGTTGCGACGGCTACCCGAGACCGTAGCCGCTGCCCGATGGCTCGACGAGCGGTTCGAACCGACCATCGATGGCGTGCCACCGGACCTGGTCGGCAAGCTGGAACCCGCCGAGCTGTACCACCAGGTGCTGGAGCACCTGTGGTTCATGTCGGAGGCTGCGGGTGGCGATGTCGGTCTGGGCGAGGCCGTCACGTCGTACGTGCGCGACGTGCTGACACCACTACCGAGCGAGCTGCGTCCAGTCGAGCGGTCATGGGACGACGATGATTGGACGATCGACGACTGGGCAGCGGATGGCTGGGTCGCTGATGACCAGGCAGTCGAGGCAGCCGACGAATGACGGTGACCATTAGAGTCGTGGCGTGAATCGACGTCATCGGGCCATTCGCGCCAACGTTCTCGCCACCACCTGCGCGCTAGTCGCGTTCTTTGCCCTGTCGTCGTGCGCCACGTTCGACCGCAACGACGTCGCCGTCAAGGTCGGCGATCGCAGCCTCGGCGCCGAGGAGGCGCAGGCCTTGGTCGGCGCGACCGCCCAGCAACCGACGGGCGACCAACTGCGCGCCACATTGACGGCGTGGATCACACATGACGTACTGAGCGAGCTGGGCAGAGGCGTGTACGAACAGGGCATCGCCGGAAGCCCCGTCGTCTGTCTGAGAGCGATTCCGGTTGCTTCCATCGACGCGACGGCTTCGATCATGGCTGCGCTGCAGTCGGGCATGTCGTTCGCCGATGCCGCGCGACAGTTCTCCGGCAACACCGAACTCGCCGACAGCGGCGGCATCGTGGTGGCGTCCGACGGGACGGAGTGCATGGCTCCGGAAGCGCTCGTTCCCGCCGTGGCCTCGGCGCTGACGACGACCCCCGTCGGGCAGCCACTTGCAGCCGACCTCGAGACGTTCTCGGCAGTGTTGCTGCTGCGCCCATACGACGACCTGTCGTTCGAGACGCAGGCGGCTGTCTCGGCCGCCGTGCTCCCGTCGGATCAACTGGCCACGATTTTCGCCGATACCCAGGTCTACGTCGACCCCCGTTACGGCCGGTGGGATCCTGGCAGCGGTTCGGTCGTGTCGCTGACCTCGTGACGAGTCGGGACTCTCACATCACGGTCGGGCGCATCACCATCGTCGGACTTGGCCCGGCAGGGACGGAGTACGTGACGCAGCAGACGCTCGACGCGATCGCATCGCACGATCATCGGTTCATCCGCACGACGCGGCATCCGTCGGCATCAGTCGCGGGCCCGGCGACCTCGTTCGACGATGTCTACGAGGCGGCCGACACGTTCGCCGATGTGTATGCCGAGATCACCGAGCGCCTGGTTGCTGCTGCTCACGAGTACGGCGGCGTCCTCTACGCCGTGCCTGGGTCTCCCCTGGTGCTCGAACGCACGGTGCGCCTGCTGCTCGACGACGACAGAGTTGACTGCACGATCCTGCCGGCGATGTCGTTCCTCGACATCGCCTTCGCCCGCCTGGGCATCGACCCGGTCGATGCCGGTGTGCGGTTGATCGACGGCCACGACTTCGCTGCTGCCGCAGCAGGCGATCACGGGCCGTTGTTCGTGGCCCACACCCACGCCAACTGGGTGCTCAGCGACATCAAGCTGGCGGTCGAGCGGGCTACAGGTGACGAACCAGTGGTGATCCTGCAACGACTCGGCACGCCACAGGAACTGATCACCAGCACAACCTGGGCAGAGCTCGACCGTACGGTCGAGGCCGATCACTTGACGAGCATCTACATCCCGCACCTCGGCGCGCCGGTTGGTGGATCGCTCGTTCGCTTCCACCAACTCGCCCGCACGCTGCGCGAGCAATGCCCGTGGGATCAGGAGCAGACGCACCAGTCGTTGGTCAAGTACCTGCTCGAAGAGACGTACGAAGTCGTCGACGCGCTACGAGCACTCGACCCCGATCTCCCAGACACCGACGCTGCGTTGATCGAGGAGCTGGGGGATCTGCTGTACCAGGTCGAGTTTCACGCGACGATCGCCGAGCAGGACGGTCGGTTCACGATGGCCGACATCGTCGATGGGATTCACGACAAGTTGGTCCGGCGCCACCCACATGTGTTCGGCTCGGTTACTGCCGATGACGCCGACACGGTGGTCGCCAACTGGGACGCCATCAAGCACGCCGAGAAGGGGCGCACAAGCGTGTTCGACGGTGTCGCGACATCGCAACCATCACTGGGCTACGCCTACCACGTGCAGCGCAAGGCCGCGAAAGTCGGCTTCGATTGGCCCGACGTCGGCGGGGCATTGCCGAAGATCGCCGAGGAGGTCGCAGAGCTGGCCGAGGCAATGGCCGCGAGCGACACGAAACGCATCGACGACGAACTCGGCGACGTGCTGTTCGCCGTCGTGAACGTCGCTCGTCATCTCGGTATCGAACCCGAAGCTGCGTTGCGCGCCGCCACGCGCAAGTTCCGGCGGCGGTTCGAAGGCGTCGAGTTGCTGGCCGCCGAGCGCGGTATCGCGATGATCGACGCTGATCTTGCTGTGCTCGACGCCCTCTGGGATGAAGTGAAGCGGGACGAGTAACCGCGTTTACCTTTGCGCAGATGCCATGAACGCCGGAAGCTGGTTCTCTACTGAGCGGTACCGATCACGGGCGCACGCCTGGTCGAACGAGTGCATCGCCCGCCAGGCGGCGAGCGCCGTCGACATCATCAGGATCACGTCGATCGCGACCAGCACTGCAAACCATGTGGAGTTGTTGAAACTCGTCTCCGGCAAGACCACTGTGGCGATAATCCGGTAGCCGAGTGACGCCAGCGGGAACCACAGCAGCTTGGTGAACTCGTCGGAGTCAGCGCCGATCCGTCGAGCCGAACTGCGCAGCGACAGCAGAACGAAGCCGTGCCCGAGGCACACCCAGCCGACGGCGCCGGCGACCCACCAGCCGTTGCGTTCCGGCAGGTAGATCGAGGCAGCGGCAGCAGCCACCGGACCAACCAGATAGGCGAACGGCGGCAGCCACGGCGACGACGCCAGTGGTGCGACACGGTGACCGTTGATCGCCGCCAATGTCGTCCACACCACCCAGCCCAGGTAGGCCATGCCGAACGACGAGACCACAAAGGGCAGCAGCCAACGGATCTCGTCGACTGCCGCACGCCAGTTGTCGCCGGTGATGTGTCGGTACGACTCCGACAACGCCACCGCAGCAACCGTGTAGCCGACAGCGCTACCAAGCCATCCAGCGGCCGCGAGTACCCGAGTCGCACCCGTGCCGATGAGCTCGGGCCCGGCGTGCGCGGTGTGCTCGTAGGCCCGCGTCACGATGGGCATCTGCACCGGTTCGGCCTCGCGGTGTTCGAGCGATGGCGGAAGACTCGGCGAGCTGTAGATGCCCGGACGAGACGTTGACTCCGCGGCGGAATTGAACGGATCTACCGACGGGGGTGCCATCGACGGTGAGGGCCACTGCTGCGCATCCACGTCCACATCATCGGCACTATCCGATCAAGCTTGAGGGCTGAACCCACACCCTGACCCAACCTTGAAGCGACGAAGCAGCGGCTACCCTCTAGCCAGATATGAGTGAGATCGTCAGCATCGTCGGCCGTGAGATCCTTGATTCCCGTGGCAACCCCACCGTCGAAGTAGAGGTCGAACTGGAAAGCGGGGCAGTCGGGCGTGCGGCGGTGCCGTCGGGGGCGTCCACCGGCGAGCACGAGGCGGTCGAACTCCGCGATGGGGGCTCTCGTTATCTCGGAAAGGGCGTGCGTACCGCCGTCGGGTATGTCAACGGCGAGATCGCCACCGCGCTACAAGGCATCGACGGACTCGAACAACGGCTGATCGATACCGAACTCGGCAACCTCGACGGCACCAACAACAAGGCCCGTCTTGGCGCCAACGCCATCCTCGGCACCAGCCTGGCAGTCGCCAAAGCATCGGCAGCTGAGTTGGACCTGCCCCTCTACCGATACGTCGGCGGGCCAAACGCCCACGTGCTGCCGGTGCCGATGATGAACGTCCTCAACGGCGGCGTTCACGCCGACAACTCGATCGACTTCCAGGAGTTCATGGTCATGCCGGTTGGCGCACCCAGCTTCACCGAGGCATTGCGGTGGGGCACGGAGACCTACCACACCCTGAAAAAGGTGCTGCACGATCGAGGGCTGTCAACCGCTGTCGGCGACGAAGGCGGGTTCGCCCCCAACCTGGCGACCAACGAGGATGCGATCAAGATCCTCGTCGAAGCCATCGAGAAGGCCGGCTACGTACCGGGCGACGAGATCGCCATTGCGCTCGACCCGGCTGTCAGCGAGATCTACCGTGACGGCGCCTACCACCTGCAGGGCGAAGGCAGGGTCCTCTCGTCATCCGATCTGGCTGCGTATTGGGATCGGCTGGCCGGCCTGTATCCCATCGTCAGCCTCGAAGATGGGATGGCCGAGGACGACTGGGATGGCTGGTCCACACTCACACAGGCCCTCGGCTCGAAGATCCAGATCGTCGGCGACGATCTGTTCGTCACCAACACCACCCGGTTGCAGATGGGCATCGACCGCAAGGTCGCCAACAGCGTGCTGATCAAGGTCAACCAGATCGGCACCTTGAGCGAGACTCTCGACACGGTCGACCTGGCGACACGCCACGCGTACACGAGTGTGATGAGCCATCGCAGCGGCGAGACCGAAGACGTTTCGATTGCCGACCTCGCCGTCGCCACCAACTGCGGGCAGATCAAGACGGGTGCGCCGGCACGCAGCGACCGCGTTGCGAAGTACAACCAGTTGCTGCGCATCGAGCAGGGCCTCGGCGAGGCCGCCGCGTATCGTGGTCGTGCCGCTCTGGCACCGCGCTGAGATATCTGCGCTGAGAAATCACGCTGAGCTGCATTGACGCCGATCACGGCATCAGAACTGCGAGAATGTCGGCCGTGAGCGACGGGCATCGAACCACTTGCATTCAACGTCCGCGCGATGCCACTCGAGCGGCGCTCGACCGCGAATCCGACCGGTCGCGGTTCGCCGAGTTCACTCGACCGGTCGCCAAGGACAAGCGGCTGGTGAAAGGACGCGGCAAGCGGGCCGTCTTTGCACTCGTGGCCGTCGTGATCGCCGCTGCCTTGATCGCCTCGCTGTTCGTGCTTCCGGTGACGAGTTGGATGGAACAGCGCGACGATCTGGCCCGCAAGCAGAACGAACTGGCGGTACTGAGCAACGCCAACGCCCAGTTGGCCGCCGATGTCAATCGCCTGCAGACTCCCGACGGCATCAAAGAGGCAGCGCGACAAGAGGTCGGCTTGGTGGGCATCGGTGAGCAGCGAATCTCGGTGCTGTCGATGCCCAACGCACCCCTGACCCTGCCGACGGGGTGGCCGTACGATGCACTCACTCAGATCATCGCTGTACGCGCCGCTCCCGTGGTGATTGCGCCAACTCCGACGACAGTCGCACCTCCCGTTGCGACTCCGTAGCACCTCTGCCAATCACGGAAACCAGCAAGCGCCGTCTAGTGTCGGCCACCGAACGATTTGACCACTACTAGGGGGTTCACGCGTGGCTGGCAGCATTCTCGGCAACAGGGTTCTGCGCAAGGAGGACCCGAAATTCCTCACCAGCGGAGGGATGTACGTCGACGATCTCCTCGACGAGCCGTTGCTCGCCGGCGCGGCCCATGTGACCTATGTGCGTTCCTCGGTGGCCCACGGACGAATCGTCAGCATCGACACTGCGGCCGCAATGGCTCTGCCAGGCGTACTCGGTGTCTACACCGCTGCCGATCTCGGCCTGGCCGTCGAGCCGGCCACGTTCAACCCAACGGTCACCCGTGGCCGGCTGGCCATCGACAAGGTCCGCTTCGTGGGCGAGCCGGTCGCCGTGGTCGTTACCGAGGATCGCCAACAGGGCGAAGACGCCATCGAACAGGTCGTCGTCGAGTACGACGTGCTTGAAGCGCTCGTCGACCCGGAAGCGGCGATGGTCTCGACCACGTTGATCTACGAGGGCGCCGGCAGCAACGTGGTCTTCGACACCACGGCATTGGGCATGCCCGACAACACCGGCGACGAGTACTTCGCCGATTGTCCGATTGTCGTCACGGGTCGCTTCGTCAACCAGCGCGTGGCGCCATGCCCCCTCGAGGTCCGCGGCTCGGCTGTCGCCTGGGTGCCGGCCGACGACGGCAGCGAACGGCTGTACCAATGGCTCAGCACCCAAGCCGCGCAGGGCGCCCGCGATGTGATCATGGCCGGCAACGGTTTGACCACTGAGCAGCTGCGAGTGATCACGCCCGACGTCGGCGGCGGCTTCGGGGCCAAGATCACGTGCTATCCCGAAGAGAGCCTGCTCGGCCAGCTCTCCAAGCTGGTTGGCCGCCCGTTGCGCTGGCGCGAAACTCGCAGCGAGTCGATGATGGCGCTCGGTCACGGCCGCGCCCAGATCCAGTACGCCACGATGGGCGGCAACCGGGATGGCAAGGTCACCCACTATCGCCTGCACGCCATTCAGGATTGCGGCGGATGGGTCGAGCTCGGCACGATCCTTGCCCCATTCATGACCCGCCCGATGTCGTCGGCGGTCTACGACATCCCCAACATCGAATGTCGCGCGACCAGCGTCGTCACCAACACCACGCCCGTCACCGCCTACCGCGGCGCCGGGCGGCCAGAGGCAACAGCGGCTGCCGAACGCATGATGGATATGTTCGCCGCCGAGCTGGGGATGGATCCGGTCGAAGTGCGCCGTAAGAACCTGATCCCCAAGTTCACCGAGCCACACACCACGGTGATCGGCCAGACATACGACGTCGGTGATTTCGAGGCTGCACTCGACAATGCGCTGGCCGCAGCCGACTACTCGGCGTTGCGCGCCGAGCAGGCCGCTCGGCGGGCCAGCGGAAGTAGCAAGCAGCTCGGCATCGGCGTCAGCGTCTACGTCGAGATCACCGGTGGCGTCGATCCGTTCGGAGAGCACGCCAAGATCGAAGTGCTCGACGATGGGCGCGCAGTCGTCTACACGGGTACATCTCCCCACGGCCAGGGTCACGTCACGTCGTGGAGCATGCTGGCGCACGAGCAAACCGGCATACCGATGGACAAGATCGACGTCGTGTGGGGAGATACCGATCTGGTGCCAAAGGGCGTCGGCACCATGGGATCGCGCTCGCTGCAACAAGGTGGCGCGGCAGTGTGGACCGCCTCTGCCGAACTCGTCGACACCGCCCGCAAACTTGCCGCCAAGCTGCTCGAAGCGAACGAGGCCGATGTCGTCCTCGACAAGGACAACGGGGCCTTCCACGTCGCGGGCACCCCCGCTGTCGGCAAGTCGTGGGCCGAGTTGTCGGTCGCCGCCGAGAGCGACAGTGACTTCGCGAACGGCCTCGAAGCCGCAACCTATTTCCAGGCCTCGAGCCCAACCTTCCCGTTCGGTTCACACGTCGCCGTGGTCGAGGTCGACACCGAGACCGGCCAGGTTCGTCACCTTCGCCACATCGCCTGCGACGATGCCGGCACCGTGCTGAACCCGCTGCTGCTGGAGGGACAGATCCACGGCGGGGTCGCCCAGGGCACGGCCCAGGCGCTGCTCGAGGAGGTGCGCTACGACACCGACGGCAACCCCATCACCTCGAACCTTGCCGACTACGCCTTCATCAGCGCCGCCGAGTTGCCGAGCTTCGAGATCGTGCACATGGAGACACCCACATTTGTCAATCCACTCGGCGCCAAGGGCATCGGTGAGAGTGGCACCATCGGTTCAACACCCGCCGTGCAGTCGGCCGTGATCGACGCCGTCGCCCACCTCGGCGTGCGTCACATCGACATGCCGTGCACCGCCGAGCGGGTGTGGAACGCCATCGAGGCCGCACGCACCCGTTAGATGAACGAACGCACCAGCAGCCGCGTGAGTTCGGCGCGCTCGTCGTGCGTGAGTGCAGCGAGACCCGGTATCTCTGGTGTGAAGGGTCCGTCGATCGAGGTCACCAAGACCCGGCCGGCTTCGGTGAGTACCAGCAGCTTGACGCGCCGATCAGAGGGATCGAGGCGGCGTTCGATCAACCCGCGCTCCTCGAGGCGGTCGGCGATACCGGTCAACGTCGAGGCGTCGCATGACAACACCTCTGCAACCGAACCCATCGGCAACGGGCCGTCGAGCAGCTTGCGGAGTGCTATCGATTGCGGAGGGGTGAGGTCGATGGCGCGCATCCGCTTGTGCCAGATATCGCGCATCCGGGCAATCACCAGGGCAAGTGCCTCGTCGAGATCGTCCACGCAAAGAGTTTGACACACAGAGATATTTAGTACAAGCTAAAGATATATGAACGACAAGCAATCACCGATCGTTGCCCAGAGCCTGGTTCGGCACTTCGGCTCGGTGAAGGCAGTCGATGGTGTCGACCTCGAGGTGCAAGACGGCGAGATCTTCGGCTTTCTGGGGCCGAACGGCGCAGGCAAGAGCACGGTCATCCGCATGCTCACGACCCTGCTGAAGCCAACATCGGGAAGCGCCCAAGTGGCCGGATTCGATGTCGTCACCCAGGCCAACGATGTGCGTCGCAGCATCGGTGTCGCTCTGCAGGACGCGGCCATCGATCCGCTGATGACGGGCAACGAGCTGCTGCATCTGCAGGCCGTGCTCTACGGCTTGCCGGTGGCGCAGGTGAAGTCACGAGCCGACGAATTGCTCGAGCGGGTCGGTCTGATCGGTGCAGCAGATCGCCGAGTGGGCACGTACTCGGGGGGCATGCGCCGGCGCCTCGACCTGGCGCTGAGCCTGATCCACCAACCGACGGTTCTGTTTCTCGACGAACCGACCACCGGACTCGACCCGATGAGTCGCATCACACTGTGGGAAGAAGTGCGCCGGCTGAACAGCGAGGGAACGACGGTGCTGTTGACGACGCAGTACCTCGAGGAGGCCGACCAACTGGCCGACCGGGTGGCCATCATCGATCACGGCAAGATCGTGAAGGAAGGCACGCCGACCGCACTGAAAGCCGCCGTCGGCGCACCGACGCTGCTGATCTCGGTGCCTGCCGCGCAAGCCTTGACAGCGCGCGACACGCTGGCCCGATTCGGCGAACTGCGCACCACTGCCGAAGGCAGCCTTGGAGTCGGTCTCGAAGGCGGCGCCGGCGCGGTCACCGATGTCGTGCGGGCGTTGGACGAAGCTGGCGTCAAGGTGCAACACCTCGAGCTCAACGAACCAAGCCTCGACGACGTGTTCGCAGAGTCGACCGGGTATCGGTTGGAGGGCGCAGCGACGGCGATGACCGACGCTGGGGGCCCGGTGCCAACAGGGAAACGGGGTCGTCGCAAGTGACCGCTGCCGTGTTCTCATCATCGACTCCAGTGCCTCCCGTTCAAGCGAGGGGCTTGTGGTTCTCACAGACACGGGCGATGTCGAAGCGATCAGTGATCGCCATCGTGCGTCAGCCGGCACTCGTCATCCCGTCGTTGATCTTCCCGCTGTTCTTCGCCGCACTCGGCACATCGTCGTTCGGCCGGGCGGTGAACCTGCCGAACTTTCCGAAGGTCGACAACTTCCTCGACTTCGCGCTGGCGGGCAGCATCGTGCAGGGCGTGCTGTTCGGCAGCGTCACCGGTGGTGCTGCACTTGCCACCGACATCGAGCAGGGCTTCTTCGACCGTCTGCTGGCCACACCGACCTCGCGGATCAGCATCCTCGTCGGCCGTCTCGCCGGGGCCGCGCTGTTCGGTGCCTTTCAAGCCCTCTTCTTCGTCATGGTGCTCCTGCCGTTCGGCGTCAGCATCAAAGCGGGCGTGCCGGGCGTGCTCGTGATCGTGCTATGCGGCGGCCTGACCGGGATGGCGATCGGCGGCTTCACCGGGGCGATTGCATTGAAGACCGGATCATCGGAGGCGGTGCAGGGCAGTTTCCCGCTGCTGTTCATCGCCCTGTTCTTCTCCAGCGCATTCTTTCCCCGCCAGACCATGCAGGGCGCCTACAAGGTGATCGCGAACCTCAACCCGATATCACATCTCGTCGAAGGCATGCGTGGTCTCGTCGTCGACGGATTCACCGCTCGGCACGTGGCAACGGCGCTCCTCGTGCCCACCGGGATAGGCGTCTTTTCGATCGCACTGGCGATGCGCACCCTGTACTCACGATTGGCATCGCGATGAGTCTCGCAACCGCTGCCCACCCGTCCGGTCAGGCACAGGGCGGCTCGACGCTGCGCTCGTCGCGCGGCCTCGCGCTGCGCGGCTTGCGCAGCATTCTCCGTCTGCCATCCGCCTTCTTTCCGGCGCTGGCAATGCCGATCTTCCAGACCATCGCGTTCAGTGGCACGTTCTTTGCGATCACCAAGATCCCCGGCTTCCCTACCGATCGCTCGGTGAATTGGTATCTCCCATTGGCCTGCACCATGGGCTCGGGGTTCAGCGGCGTCGGCCTCGGCTTCAGCACCGTGCGCGACATCGAGAGCGGCTTCTTCGACCGGCTGCGGATGGCCCCGTCGCCACGACTGTCGCTGATCATCGGGCCGCTGTTCACCGCCTGGATCCGTGTGCTGATCGTCATCACCAGCGCCCTGATCGTCGGCTTGTTGTTCGGCGCACGGCTGACCGACGGCCTGGTTGGACTCGTCACGCTGTACGTGGCCGGGCTGGGCGTCGCGACGATTGCTGCCGGCTGGGGGCTGGGGCTGGCCTACCGCTTCGGTGATATGCGCGCCGCGGCGCTGATGCAACTGACGCTGTTCAACGCGATCTTCCTCAGCAATGCCCAGGCACCGCTGAATGTGATGAGCGGATGGCTGCATGCAGTCGCCAGGGTCAACCCGTTCACCAACATCTTGCGTCTGGCGCGCGAAGGATGGCTTGGCGAGGTCAGCTGGAACGACACGTGGGGTGGCCTGGTCGCCATTGTGGGAATGAGCGCGCTGACGCTCACGTTTGCGTACCGAGGATTGTCGAAGCTGTCACACTAGCTAAAATGTCGTGATATCGCTCGACAACGAGCGATTCAATCGTCAATACTGTCGATCATGATTGATCGACAAGTTCTGCGGGCTCGACATGCCGAGGAAGAACAACGCTTCGTCGCCACCCACCCGCGTTCGGCGGTGCTGGCCAAAGAGGCCCAGACCAACCTGCTCGGTGGTGTTCCGATGGCGTGGATGACTCGCTGGGCCGGGTCGTTCCCGATCTTCTTCGACACCGCTCACGGCGCCCATTTCACCGATGTCGACGGCCTCACGTACATCGACTTCTGCCTGGGCGACACCGGAGCGATGACCGGTCACGCCCTGCCGCAGGTGGCCGAGGCGTTGTATGCCCAGGCCATGCGAGGCATCACCACCATGCTGCCGTCGGTCGACGCTGCATGGGTCGGGGCCGAACTCGCCCGGCGCTTCGGGCTACCCGTGTGGCAAATGGCGATGACCGCCACCGACGCCAACAGGTTCGTGCTGCGCTTCGCCCGCCACCTCACCGGTCGACCGAAGGTGCTTGTGTTCGATTGGTGCTATCACGGCTCGGTCGATGAGGCGCTGGCAACGCTCGACGGCGAGGGTCACACCGTTGGCCGACCCGGCAACATCGGTGCGGCACTGGACCCGTCGTCGACCACCGTCGTCGTGCCCTTCAACGACCTCGATGCGCTCGAAGCTGCCCTGGCCACCGGCGACATCGCCTGCGTGCTCGCCGAGCCGGCGCTGACCAACATCGGCATCGTCATACCCGACCCTGACTACCACCGTGAACTACGACGACTCACCCGCAAGTACGAGACGTTGCTGGTGATCGACGAAACGCACACGATCTGCGTCGGACCCGGTGGCGCGACCGCAGCCTGGGGCCTCGATCCCGACTTCTTCGTCATCGGCAAGACGATCGGCGGTGGCATGCCAGTTGCTGCGTACGGCATGACCGCCGCGATCGCGGAGCGATTGGGGCCGATCATCGCCTCGAGTGCTGTCGACGTCAGCGGCGTGGGTGGCACGCTGACCGGCAATGCGCTGGCTATCGCCGCAGTCAAGGCAACGCTGAGTTCCGCGCTGCGCGACGAAGACTTCGCTCACATCATTCCTCTGGCGTCTGCCTGGACCGCCGGAGTTCGGGCGACCATCGAGCGCCATCACCTGCCGTGGCACGTTCAACAACTCGGTGGGCGGGCCGAGTACTGGTTCTGCCCGCCGCCGCGCGATGGTGCGGCTGCCGCCGCCGCCGTCGACGACGAACTCGACGCGTTCATGCATCTCTGGGCGATCAATCGCGGCATCTTGCTGACACCGTTCCACAACATGGCGTTGATGTCGCCGCACCACACCGCAGCCGATGTCGAGACTCATACCGAGGTGTTCGCCGCGGCCGTGGAAGCATTGCTGCCGTGAGCATCGCCGTATGAAACTGACCAACCAGGTTGCCATCGTCACCGGGGCGGGTAGCGCTACCGGGATCGGCTTCGCGTGTGCCAGGGCGCTCGCCGCCGACGGCGCCCACGTGCTGATCGCGTCGACGACGGATCGTATCAACGAGCGCGTCGCCGAACTGCGAGCCGACGGTTGTTCGGCCAGCGGCTTCGTGGGCGACCTGATGATCGAGGGCGTGGCCGATGTGCTGGTCGAGGCCGCACTCTCCGTCGCCGATCGGATCGACATCTGCGTCAACAACGCAGGCATGATCGCACTGGGAATCGAGCCTCGCAGCCGGGCGACGACTGAAGTCAGCTCCGCGGACTGGGCGGACAGCCTGCATCGCAATCTGACGACGTGCTTCACGGTGACCCGCGCCTGCCTCGCAGCGATGTGCGAGCGACGGTACGGGCGAATCGTCAACGTCGCCTCGACGTCGGGCCCGGTGCAAGCGTTTCTCGGCGACCCCGGCTATCACGCTGCAAAAGCGGGAATCCTTGGATTGACCAGAGCGATCGCGCTGGAGGTCGCCGATGCGGGCATCACCGTCAACGTCGTGTCACCCGGTTGGATCGCCACCGGTGCGCAGCTCACCATCGAGCACACGGCCGGCAGCTACACGCCTCTGGGCCGCAGTGGCACCCCCGACGAGGTGGCCGCCGCGGTGCGGTTCCTCGCCGATCCGACGGCCAGTTTCATCACTGCCCAGCAAATCGTCGTCGACGGGGGCAACTCGCTGCCAGAGGATCGCTCGTGGCGGCCGACGCGGTGACCACCATCGGCGTGGACTACCACGACAGAATTCTCGCGCTCGAAGCCGACGATCCTGCCGGGTACCTGCCATCGACGAGTACCGGCTGGCGGCGTATCTTCGCTCGACTTCAGCCGGAGGCATCGTCATGGGCGGTACTCGCCTACGAACCGGACCAACCCGCAGGTGACGGTTCGGCCTGGCTGGTGAGGATGGTCGAGATGTGCGACGGGGGTGCGGGTGGACCAGCAGCCGTCGTGCATCCTGCCGGCGATCTGGTGATCACATCACTCGCCGACGACGTCAAGCTCACTGGACTGCGCCGGCTGGCCGACAATGCGGGCGCCGACGGACCTCGTGCCGTTACGTTGCTGCGCTACCGGCCGCAACGCCGTTGCACGTTGCGCATCACCGATCACACGCACGACTACGTCGTCAAGGTCCTGGCCGACGATCGAGGCGAACGGTTCCATCGTGACGCCGGCGAGCTGTGGCGTGTCGCCCAAGACGGCGAACTCGGGTTCCGGGTCGCCGAGCCGATCCGTTGGGAGGAGACGACGCGATCGGTCTGGCAGGGCATAGTGCCGGGCGTACCGATCGCGTCACAACTGCTCGGTGCAGACGGCGAATCGATCGCCAGGGACATGGGCGCAGCGCTTGGCACGCTAGCGAGATCGACCGTGCTCCCCTCGGCCACCGTCACATCCGACGACCAACTGCAGCGCACGCGCCGAGCCGTCGACCAGGCGATACGACGTGTGCCGGCGCTCACCGACGATCTCCAGCGGATCCTCGACGCGCTGTCGTCCCGGCATCACGCGCTGTCGCACGATCGACTGGTTCCAGTGCACGGCGCACCGCACATGCATCAGTGGCTGGTCGACGACGAGCGGCAGCTCGGACTGATCGACTTCGACCGTTTCGCACTCGGCGAGATCGAACTCGACATCGCCACACTGCTCGTAGAACTTGACTACGAAGGCGATCTGAAGCAATCCATCGGCACCATCGCGGATGCTGTGATCGAGGGATTTGCAGATCGCGGATGCGAGGTCGATCGTTCCCGTCTGCAGCTGTACTGCGCCCACAAACGGATGAACAAGGTCACACGGGAGGCATGGGCACTGCGCACCGACGGCGAACGTCGCGCCCGCCGCCACATCCCTCGCATCCTGGCGGAACTCGAGTGACCTGCACGGTCCCCGTCGCATTCGTCACAGGCGCTGCCGGCGGTATTGGCGGAGCAACAGTGCAGCGCTTCGTCGGCGGCGGCTGGCGGGTCGCCGCGGTCGATATCAATGCCGTCGACGCCTCCGAATCCGCAGGCGCGGTGCTTCCGATCCTGGCCGATCTGCGCAACGTCGACGACTGCCGTCGAGCGGTCTCCGAGGCAGCCGGTTGGGCTGGTCGTCTCGACGCTGTGGTCAATGCCGCAGGGTTGTGGACCGAAGGGCCGAGCGCGGAAACCACCGAGGACGAGTGGGACCGTGTCGTCGACGTCAACCTCAAGGGCCTGTACTTCGTCTGCTCTGCGGCCATTCCTCACCTCACGGCCACGCATGGGTGCATCGTCAACATGTCTTCGGATGCTGGCGTGCAGGGCAATGCCGGCGCAGCCGTGTACTGCGCATCCAAGGGCGGGGTCTCGAATCTCACCCGAGCGCTCGCCCTCGAGCTGGCCCCGGTCGGCGTGCGAGTCAACGCTGTCTGCCCCGGCGACGTCGACTCGCCCATGTTGCGCGGCCAGGCAGCCGCCAGCACCAACCCTCTGGCATATCTCGACAAGTTGCTCCGTGGGTATCCCCAGGGTGGGTCGGCGCGGTTCATCCAGCCGGCCGAGATCGCAGAGATGATCTGGTTCCTCGCCCAGCCGTCCGCTGCAGCGATCACCGGTGCCAACATCTCGATCGACTTCGGCCTCTCGGCAGGCATCACGTGAAGCAGACACCATGACAATTCCACTCGACGACATCGATCGCCAGCTGATCGAAGCACTGCAGCGCGACGGGAGGGCGAGCTATGCCGATCTCGCCGAGATGGTCAGCCTCTCCCCCGCGGCAACTCGCCTGCGCGTACAACGACTACTCGACGCCGACGTTGTCAAGGTCGTCGGTGTTACCGACCCGCTGGCCCTCGGCTATCCCGTGATGGCCGCGCTCGGCATACGCGTCGAACACAACGTGCGCGAGGTCGCCGATCGCATTGCCGACATCGCCGGCGTCATCTACGTCGTCTTCACGTCAGGCTCCTTCGACCTTCTGGTCGAGGTCGTGTGCGAGGACTCGGCGCGCTTACTGACGGTGATCGACGCCGAGATCAGATCGATCGACGGCGTGCGCAGCGTGGAGAGCTTCACGTACTTCGGTATCCACACTCATCGGTTCGTGTGGGGCGCGAGGTAAGTAGTCGCGCGGCGTCGCTACAGTGCCGAGATGCAGCGGCCACTTCGCATCCGAGATAACCGAGTCGGTCCACTTGTAGCACTCGCGCTGGTGGTCGTCGCGGCGTGTGGATCGACCGAGAGCGCGGCTGGCACCATCGCCGCGCCTACTTCGACCCCTGCACCGATCGCAACGGTCGCACCGGCCGCGTCGACGACAATCCCCGCCAGCGCGACGACGCTCGCACCGCGGGGCGTGCCGCGAGTGCTGTTGATCGGCGACTCGACGCTGCTTGCCGTTGAACGGTACAACGGCTTCCGGGCCCTGCAGGGCTTCGAGTACGCATTCGATGCAAAGTCGTGCCGCACGCTCGGAATCCCGTCGTGTGGTGACCCGCCGTTGCCGCCCAACGCCGTCGAGACGATCGCCGCGGCCGATGGAGTCTTCGACTATCTGGTGGTGATGGCCGGGTACGACGAGTGGTGGAACTCGTTCCCCGGCAGCTTCGACGAGGTTGTGGAGGCAGCACGCGCAAAGGGCACTCGCAACGTCATTTGGCTCACGTATCCAGAAGGCGTCGAATACAAGCTGCTGACAGGCGAACGTGCCGACGAAGCCTTCATCAAGAACAATCAGACCCTGCGCGACAAGGTTGCCTCGGGCGCGTACCCGGATGTGTTGCTGGCGCAGTGGTATCCGCACACACCGGGTGACAGCGGCTGGCTCACGCAGGACGGCATCCACCTGACAATCGATGGTGCGTTGGGCGTCGCCGACTACATCTCTCGGTGGGTGGCGTTCATCGAGAGGCGTCCGTGCCCGATGCCGACTGTGCCGGGACGGACGATCGAAACCATCTGTCCAAATCCCGACACCCAACCACTGATCGCCGATGTCCTCGCGCTGTACGAGACATGAACTGCTCGTTGATCCGAGGTCAGTCAGGCGACTTCAACCTCAGATAAATCGTCAGCAGTACGAGCAGCACGACGATGACGAGCAGCGTGCGGATCAGCCAGAAAATTGTGCCGACGATGAAGTTGAACAACACCACGACAACGACGGCGACGATGATGTAGCCGACGATCGTCGCCAGCACCCAGCGGGCACCGCGTGGTTCAGTCGGCATACCAGCCCTCACGTCGCAGCGCGTTCTTCGGCGGCTTGCTGAGCGAAGAACGAGACCGCTTTCGGATACTCGGGAACTTCGATCTCCCAGTGCTCGCTTCGCACCCGGCCTGGCTCCGCGCCGCTCACGATCATCCCGTCGTGCGTGTTCGGAACCGGGTTCGGCGTGCAGCGAACCGAGTCAGCCGCGGCGTAGACAGCGATGAACAACGTACGCGGCTCGTTGGAGTTGTTCGGCGTCGAGCCGTGCATCAGCCGAGTGTGCATCAGGCATGCCGAACCTGCTGGACCGGTCAGCACCACAGCCTCGCGCCGTGCCCGATCCTCGACCGACCGCTCGACAGCTCCGGTGAAGACACCGTCGTGCCACAAACCGTGCAACGGCCCGCGATGCGATCCGTCCTGCACTTCGAGCGGGCCGTTGTCGCTGGTCACATCATCGACGAAAAGCAGCGCGGTCACCAGGTCGCAGTTCGTGTGCGGGGTGAAGCAGAAGTCTTGATGCCAACGCACCTCGGTCGTCGAGCCGGGCTGCTTGGAATTGATCTTGTTGTGGTGGTGACGAACATCCGGACCGATCAGATCGGCGACGGCGTCGACCACGCGGCTGTTGGTCAACACCTCGTAGTACGCATCCGAAACCTCCGACGGCGCTTGCACCCGTCGCAATGCCGGTCGCTCGGCCGAGTGGCCCGGTTGCACGTCGAACCGGGGACGGCCATCCACCGTCGTGCCGTAGGCGGCACTGTGTTGGCGGCTCTCGTCCACCCAGCCGGTCATGTCATCGCGCAGCCTGGCCAACTGGTCTGCGGTGACCGCATCGGCCAGCAACAGCCACCCGTTCTCCGCGAACTGTGCTCGCTCGTCAGACGTCAGCGTTGACATGCTGCAACCTTACGTTTCAAAACCATGGTCCGGTCGAGGACGGGACTGGTCACTCCGTCGAGAGCACCTGACGGAGCGCCGAAGTCAACCGATCCGTCGCGTCAGGCGTGTGCCTCTCCGCTCGCCAGGCGACGTAGCCGTCGGGTCGTATCAGCGATGCCCCCGATGACTCGATGCCGTAGGTGGTCCAAAACGGTGCCACTGGCCCGGTCGATTGGTCCACCAGATCGCCGGCGGTCGAACCGCTGCCCGAGCTGCGACTGACCGCATACGACAGCACGTTCACGCCGAGTTCGCCGGCGGCCGCGGCCGCGGCCTCGGCCCACGCACCGCCATCGGGGCCTGCGATCAGCACGAAATCGCCAACATACAGGTCGAGCGTCGACAGCGTCGTTCCGCCCCCGGTCAACGCGACGTGCGGCGCGCGTGTGCCCGGCAGTCCCATTGACCGTCGTGGATCGATGTCGGATGCTCCGTCATCGACATATCCCGGATCCGTGATCACCGCCGTCGACCGGTAGCGATTGAACTCGACGTGCATGTCCGGAATTGCCTCGTGCATGCCTTCGGTACCGAGATCGGGATCAGACCGCAAGACATAGCGGTTGTAGGCCTGCTCGATCGCCTGCGCCCCCGCCGGTTGGCGCTCCTGGTCGTAGGTGTCGACCAGTGACGAGCCAGCCTTGCCACCGAGCACCAGCGCCAGCTTCCAGGCGATGTTGTGAGCGTCCTGGATGCCCGTGTTGCCGCCGAAGCCGCCCGTTGGAGGCATGGTGTGGGCAGCGTCGCCGGCGAGAAGGATTCGTCCGCGTTGAAAGGTAGTCGCCGCTTCCGCGATGGCACGCCACTTGTCGACATCGAGGACGTCAACCTCCAAGTCCGGGTCGCCGACCGCGTCGCGGACCAATTGTGCCGCCATCTCGTCAGTGATGATGTCAGCGACGAAACGCGCGCCCGGCTCGTTGATGTCGCCGACGGTGAAAACCACGAGAAACCCTCCGAGACCGGTCTTCTCCAGCCGAAAGAACCCGCGCACCTGCGGGTTGTTCACATAGATCACTCCGAGGTTCCGGCCGCGCAGCGCTGCAGAACAGTCGGCTCGGAAGTAGATCGTCACGCTGCGCGACATCAACCCGTGACCAGCCATTTCGATGCCGAGACTCTCGCGGATAGGGCTGCGATTGCCGTCGCACGCCACCATGTACCGCGACCGGATCGACTGCTCGCTGCCGTCATTGACGTTGCGGACCGTCGCTGTCACCCCGTCGTCGTCCTGCTCGAAGCCGACCAGTTCAGTCGAATACTGGAACCGGGCGCCGAACTCGCGTGCTCGCTGCAACAGGATCGGCTCGAGCACCTGCTGCGGCATGAACAGTCGGCGCGCCGGGCTGACGTCTTCGACGCCGCCATTGATGTTCGGGATGTAGTTGGCGATCTCCCGGCCTGCCAGCGTCTCGACAGCGTTGAGCCCACCGTCGGGCTCGTACAGCTCGAGGGCGGCGGCACGGACGCGATCCTCGATACCGGCGATCCGCATCAGTTCGATCGTGCGCAGCTGGAAATAGCCGGCGCGCGGATGGATGGCGGTGCCGTGATGCTTCTCGATCGAAAGAACCTCGACGCCGTGCTGAGCAAGGAACATCGCTGTTGCCAGACCGACAAGGCTGCCGCCAACCACGAGCACGGGCACGACAATTTCTGACGAAAGATCTGGACGTGACATCGCTGCAGCCCCCTGGTTGAACGTGAGTTATATTTGAGCAATTGTGACGATTGAGTCCGCGCCTGTCTTTCAAGAAACTGACGTCGTTGATCACATTCGCGCCAGCGACCTTCCCAGCGACCTTCCCAGCGAGTTCCCCGTCGACGAGACGCACGGCATCGCTCTGTGGCCGAAGCATCGCCTTCTGGCCGACTCGCGTGGCCTTGGTTGGCACGACGCCTACACGTCGCTGGCCACGGAGGCACCGTGGCGGCGCACGCTGCGGGCCGTGCCCCACTACTGCATCGCCTATTGCACCAACCGTGCAGCGGCCGTGACGCGTGTGATCGATGGCGAAGGCCGCACCGATTCAGTTGAGCTCCGTCCGCGACACTTCGGCGTCGTGCCAGCCGATCGGCAGTCGTCATGGCAACTCACTGGCGCACCCGACATCCAGCTGGTCTACCTACGGCGCAGCATGGTCGATCGACTGGCCGAGGACCATTTCGGGTTGGACAGTTCTCAGCTGGATCTGATCCCGAGGCTCGGCTTCAGCGACGGGCTGCTCGAACAACTCGCGCTCGCATTGCTCGACACCGCCCGCCACGACAGCACAACGCCCACCGATGGCATCTACGCCGATCATCTGGTGCGGATGATCGCCATGCACCTTCTGCGCAATCACTCGACGCGCGCCATGTCTGCGCCGAGCACCGACCACGTCGCCAGCATGAGCCGAGCGCGAATGATGCACGTCCGCGATCTCATCGAGTCTGCGCTCGGCGAGGATCTGGCTCTCGAACGCCTTGCAACCGAGGCGGGTATCGCCGTGCACACGTTCGCCGCGGCATTCACCCGAGCGTTCGGAGTGCCTCCGTATCGCTACGTCATCCAGCGACGTGTGGAGCGCGCCAAGTCACTGCTGCGTCACAGCGACCTGCCCATCGCCCGCATTGCCTACGAGACGGGCTTTGCCAGCCAGAGCCACCTGACAACGACCTTCAAACGCACCGTGGGCCAGGCGCCAGGTGCCTATCGACGATCAAGCGGTGCGTGATCTGTCGAAGGTTCAGCCGCGAAGCACCAACGCGCCGATCTCGTCGGCGGCTGCCCGAACAAGCGGTGCCAGTTCATGCAGTCGTGCTGGAGTAAGGCGCAGGCTGGGTCCTTGGACGCCGACCGCTGCATGGGCAGCACCATGCGCAGCGATCACCGGCGCGGCGATGCCGCACACGCCCTCGTAGCGCTCTTCTCGATTGGTGGCGAATCCCTGTTCGCGGATCGCTGTGAGCTCCTGCGCCAGTGCCGTCCGCGACGTGATGGTGTGGGGGGTATAGCGCGTCACGGGATGCAGCGCAGCCGCAATGTCTTTCGGTGATCCAGCCGCGAACGCGAGCAGGACCTTGCCCATGGCCGACGCGTGCAGGTGAATTTCGGCCCCCGTCGGATGGTCGAACCGCAACGGTTGAACCGATGCAGCGCGCTCGACGACGAGCACTTCGTCGCTTCGGCGGACGCCCATGCTGGCGGACTCACCCGTGGTCGCAGCGAGTCGAGCGAGGATCGGCTGCGCAAGGTGATACCTGGATTGCTCGAGAGCACGCCGTCCGAGAATGGCGATCGCGATCCCGAGTCGATAGCGCTCGGATTCCGTCTCTTGTTCCATGAATCCGCCGTGACACAGCGCACGAACGAGGCGGTGCGCCGTGCTGATGTTGAGCCCGACGGCGCGGGCGATTTCGGTGATGCCGAGTGACTGCGGCTCCCTGCGAAAGCAATCGAGGATGGCCAACGCCCGCTCGACCGCCTGCGTGCCCGGACGAACCTCGACGGGCAATCGATCGGTGCCGTCGGCCATGTGCGAAGTCTGACATACGCCAATTCCGACCAAATTAGTCGGAATTTCCACGGGCGAGGTTGGTTGTGGTGCGCGTCCTTGATAAATCTGACCAATTAGGTCGGGAATTGGCCCGGCGTACCGAGGAATTGACATGACCCTGATCGACACAGCGAGACCGATGGGCTCTCATCTCGACGTTCGCGCCCCATCGGACGTCACCACCCCCGATGCCGCCGTCTTGGCGGCGATCGCCGCTGGTCTCGCGGCGGCGACAGAGCCGTGGGAGCTCGGCGCCGGCGAGCTACCGACCGAGCGTCGGTATCGCCGCCTGCTGGCCACACCAACGTACGAGGCTTGGGTGATCTGCTGGCCCAGCGGCGAATCGCTCGATCTACACGATCACGGCGGCTCTGCCGGGGCATTCAGCGTGGTCGCCGGCGAACTCGACGAGGCGGCAATCGAGGAGGGCGCCACGGTGGTGCGCAGGTTCGTCACCGGGTGAATGGTGATGCCCCGCTCGGTATCGACCGGAAAAGTGCGCACTGCGGCCAACGCACCACCGCTCGCCCCGCCGCCAGCGCATGGCCGTGCAGCAGCGCGCCATCGGCCAAGCCGTCGACACCCACAGGTACGAGGGCCCGTATCCGCTCGGCGACGCCTTCGCCGCGGGTAACCACCTCGGCGCCGAGTGTGCGCACAAGCGGCGCATCGGCGGCCGACACGTCGCCGATCACTCTCAGCCCGTCGGCCTTGGCCAGCTGGACGACGTAGCCACCGAACGCCCCCGCAGCGCCAGTGACTGCGAGCGTCTGGCCAGATTGCAGGGCGAGAAGATCGAGGGCCAAGCGAGCAGTAAGGCCGTTCATCGGCAGCGTTGCCGCCTCGATCAGACTGGCACTCGAAGGAATGCGCGCCACCGATTCGATCGGAACCACGATGTACTCAGAGTATGCGCCGTGCGAGCCACGCGGGACCACGATCGCCATCACCTGATCACCAGTCGCCAGGTCACCCGTCGCCAGGTCACCAGTCGCCAGGTCACCAGTCGCCAGGTCAGCGGTCACCGCCTGTCCGATCTCGTCGAGCACGCCGGCCGCGTCCATTCCCGGCACATACGGCGGGGCGAACTTCCTTCTGCGCCTCGGCCCGCGAACCGTCGCGCACCAACGTGTCGGTGGGATTCACGGACGCAGCGTGCACCGGATCCGAACCTGCCCGGCCCGGCATGCGGCTCGGGTACGTCGAAGATTCGTAGTGCATCCGGTCCGCCGTACTCGACAATTCCGATGACCTTCACCAGGCCACCCTATGTGGGGTCAACCTCAGCCGCAGAACGGGTTGGCGATGAACGCGGCGACGATGTCGGCGAAGAGCCCGAAGGCTTGATGCCACGCGATCAACGTCTGTTCCGATTGCGAGCCGAGAACGTGATGCAACGCCTCCAGAATTGCATCCCGATCCGCGACGAGGTCCGCCGTGGTGACCGAACCCCGTTGCTCGGCCATCGCCTTGGCGGTGACACACAGCTGGCTCGGGCTGACGAGGAGCGGTGCGAACCTGTCGACCGTTTCCATGATCCAATCCGCCCTAGCGTCGACGTCCATCGTCCCGGGCGGCAGGCTGTCGGCAATCGCAGCATGGATCTCCGCTCGCCGACGACACGCCGCACGCCAGGTCGCCTCGACCCTCGCGATCTGCGCTGGTGTCATGGCACGCTGGCGTTCACGCCGAGCGGCAGCACCATGGCGACTGCTCCATCGATGTCGGGATTGCCGCGACGTTCTTCGAACTCGAGCCGGCGGTACAGGTCGTAGGCCACGGGCATCGTCGGCCGATGGGTACCGAGCCGCAGATAGGCACGCCCGGCCTCCTTGACGCCCGATTGCGGCCCGCGCCAGCTCGTCGCTGACGCCGATGCCGCGCGCTCGAGGCGTGAGATACATGCGAGTCAGCTCGGCATCGGACCCGATGATGCGAACACCGGCTAGCCAACGGCTAGCCACTGGGCCGCGTCGCCCACACCGGGATTTGCCTGCGTCGTCAGGACAGCAACACGACGCGCGGTTCCATCGATGCCGGCGTGGTGGACCTGAACGGTTACGTGGCGGCTCTGTACCCCATGATCGCTTTCGTCTCGAGGAACTCCTCCATGCCGAACTCGCCCCACTCGCGGCCGTTGCCCGACTGCTTGTAGCCACCGAATGGTGCGTTGAGGTCGCCGCGAGCGCCGTTGAGGTGCACATTCCCCGTGCGTATGCGGCGGGCCATTGCCCGGGCTCGATCGCTGTCGCCGGAGATGTACCCGGACAGTCCGTATGCGCTGTCGTTGGCGATGCGCACTGCGTCGTCATCGTCGTCGTAGCCGATCATCACGAGCACGGGACCGAACACCTCCTCGCGCGCGATCGTCATGTCGTTGGAGACATGTGAGAAGACGGTGGGCTTCACGAAGTACCCGGTCTCCAGGCCGTCCGGCTTGCCGGGGCCACCGACCTCGAGCTTGGCGCCCTCGGAGATCCCCTTCTCGATCAACTGTTGGATTCGGTTGTACTGCACCTCCGACACCACCGGACCGATCTTGCTGGTGTCATCCTTGGGATCACCCACGACGATGTCCTTCGCCGCGGCGACGGCGATGGCTGCGGCCTCGTCCATGCGTGACGCAGGCACGAGCATGCGCGACGGCGCACTGCACGACTGGCCGGAGTTGTTGCACATCGTGGCCAGGTCGCGGGCGATGACCGTAGCGAAGTCGGCGTCGTCGAGCACGATGTTCGCCGACTTGCCGCCCAGTTCCTGCGCCACCCGCTTGACGGTTGGTGCGGCGGCGCGAGCCACCTCGACACCAGCGCGGGTCGAGCCGGTGAACGACACCATGTCGACGTCGGGATGCGACGACAGCGGAGAGCCGACGTTGACACCGTCTCCGTTGACGAGGTTGAACACGCCGGCCGGCACGCCCGCCTCGTCGAGGATCTCGGCGAACAGGATCGCATTCAACGGGGCGACCTCGGACGGCTTCAACACCATCGTGCATCCGGCTGCGAGGGCCGGCGCAACTTTGCAGGCGATCTGGTTGAGCGGCCAGTTCCATGGGGTGATCAGCGCGCACACGCCGATCGGCTCGCGCACGACCAACGTCGTGCCCATCTCCTTCTCGAACTCGAAATCGGCGAGCACCTTCCGGGCAGTCGCGAAATGTCCCACGCCGGCCGTGGCCTGCGCACGCTGCGCCATCCACACGGGCGCACCCACCTCCAGGCTGATGAGGTCGCCCATCTCGGTGATGCGTGACTTGTAGACCTCGATGATTCGGTCGAGCAGCGCCAGGCGCTCGTCGCGGGTCGTCGACGAGAAGGATTCGAACGCAGCTTTCGCCGCAGCGACGGCGGCTTCGACATCGTCGGAACCGCCCATCGCAATCGAGTCGATCACTTCTTCGGTTGCCGGGTTGATGACGTCGAGCGTCTCGTCGGTCAGCGGCTCGACCCATTGTCCATTGATGTAGAACTGCCTGGCGTGGTCCATGGGCTTCTCCCTGCTTCGAATCTCAGCTGGACACTATGTCGGCGAGCGACGGACGAGCCAGACCACGGCCGATTACCATCGTTCGAGTGCGGCGCGCCATTTGCGGAGTGATTCTCGGGCTGGTTGCCGGCTGCGGTTCGTCGTCGCCGGAAACAACGCTGCCGACAGGCGTGACCATTGCGCAACCGTCGGCTACATCTGATCCAAGCTCGGCCGCGATCACCCTCGATGCCACCAGCGTTGCCAGCACAGCCACGACGGCGTTCGTCCCTGCGACAACTCCACCGGTCTCCAACGAGCGCGCCAAGTTCCCGGACCCAGCAGCCGCGTGCGGGCGCCTCGTCGCAGCGGCGACAGTGGTCAGTCCCTCTGCCCAGGGGCAGAAGTCGCCGAGTGTCGTGCCCGGGTCCGGCGGCGACGGGTCCACATGCACGATGACATGGAACGAGCCCGATGCATCGTCGCTGACGGCCCACGTGCTCGTCTCGTCGAGGGCGAAGATGTTCACGGAGCTCCAGGATGCGGGCTACGTCTGCGACCCGACTCCGATCGCCGTCGAAGGATGGCCATCCGCCGCCAATTGCAGCGCAGCAGACTCCGACGGGTTGCACAGTCTGATCCGACTCGACAACGGCAGCGAGGCAATCAGTCTGTCGTTCTGGGGGGTTTCCAACCGCGGTGTCGACGGTCAGGCTCTGATCGACGCCCTACTGATCGTGCTCGGTCCACCGGGTGAGGTCATCGTCGGCGCCCCACCAGCCAGTTCGTCGTCGATCGCACCCTCACCAGGCGACGATTCTGCGAATGGGCCGCTGCCGTCCAAGGTGTGGGACGGGAAGTACTCCACCGAGCCTGGATCAGGGCCTCTGCGTATCGGCGACCTGGGACAGCGTGTCTCGGCGCTGCAGCGTGCGCTGGGGCTCCACGGGCTGCTCGATCCCCCGTACGACGGGTATTTCGGTCCCGATACCGAAGCCGCTCTGGTCAAGTTCCAGCAGGAGGAGGGCCTCCCGGAGAACGGGATTGCCAGCGAGGCCGTGTTACAGGCGCTCGAGTAACACTGAGCGATTCGGGCTCAAGGGCGAGCGTGATTCGATCAGACAATCGACGGCTGCTGTTCAAGGTGCAGAAGGCGAGCGGCGGCGTCGGCAGCGATAACACCGCAGAGGACCATCAACCACCCGCGCGCGTCGACAGTGAAGACCAACAGTCCGCCGAGCGCCTCGACGCTCTGCCCAGGTGATCCGGCTGAATATCCAGCGGCGTAGAACCCGGCCTCGTTGAACTTTCGGCACGCCGCTTCCTGGACAGCACCGTTGTTGTAGCAGTAGAACCCCGCCAGACCGTCGCCCACGAGTCTGCCCATGGTAGTCACGCCGACGAACCCTGCCACTACGGACAGACCGAGCAGAACGGGTATGTTCCGAGCCCCGTTCAGCCAGAGATACAGGCCGACTCCGTATGCCGCGGAGACTGGGAGTGTGATCAGCAACAGGTAGAAGGCCACCGCCAGATGCTTGCCGGGAGGCGCCCCGCCGCTCGACAGAATGGTCAGGAGTGACACACCGAGTACAGCAAACGCCCCAGCCCCGGCGAGCTTCGTCCACTGCATCTGCTTCGCCTTTGACAGCTCGTTGAAACGCTTCGCGATCTCGACGTCGACTTGCTTTCCGAGCCGGCCCTCCGTCAAGCCAAGCCGGTCGAACTCGGGCAAGCCACCACGTTCGTCAGGCATGACGAAACAGTAGACCGGTGCAGATCACACGAATTCACGACGAGCATCTTTCTCTGGCCGCGCTTCAGCCGACGTAACGCTGGTCCGATGATCCGAGCAGGCCTCGCATCGCCGATTTGATCGATGCGATCGCCCTGCGCTGCTGACGCAGGTCATCCGACACAGCATCGTTGAGTCCCACGAATACGACGTCCATAAACGCTGCCACCTCCGCACGGCGGGGCTCGGCGATTTCTCCGGTGGCGATGCCGACCTCGATCAGGCCGTCGGAGAACGCGGCGCGGCGGATGTGATCGTCAGGAATCACCTCAGCCAGTTGCTGATGTCGACGCCGATCAATACGCGCCGCACCGATGAACGCTGCCAGGCTGGGGTCGCCCTCGTTCAACTCAGTCGCAACGTCCAACACGGCGTCGAACATGTCGATGAACGACTCCAACCCGCGAGCCGTCACAGCGAACTGTGCGTACACGCGGTCATGGGCGTCGGCGTGCACGGCGCGATACAGCTCGGCCTTCGAGTTGTAGTGGTGATACACGGCGCCGGTCGTGACGCCCGACAGGTCGGCGATCACTCGGTTCGTGGCCGCCGCGTATCCGCGAAGCGCGAACTCGTGTCGAGCGGCATCGACGATGCGTCGCCTGGTCTCGGCGGGATCGGTGTCGGGCGGGCGTCCGATCCGCGCCGGGCCGGGCACGATATCGATCACGTACCGTCCTTCGGCCGGTACTGATACGAGCGCTCCGTACGGCCGCCGGCGACGAGCAGCAGTTGGCCGGTTATCCAGCTGGCCGCGTCGGAAGCCAAGAAGATCGTCGCGTCGGCGATGTCATCGGGAGCTCCAAGCCGTCCGAGCGGAATGGTGGCTGCCAATTGATCGAGCTGATCGCCGACGTTCAGGATCTCCAAGAACGCCTCGGTAGCAACCGGGCCCGGAGCCACGGCATTCACCCGGATGCGGGGGGCGAGCTCCAACGCCAACGTCTGGGTGAGATTGTTCATCCCTGCCTTGGAAGCCGCGTACGGCCCGGTAAAGGGCGAACCTCTGGTCCCGGCGCCCGACGAAATATTGACGATCGACCCCCCATCGCCCATCCGCTTTGCCGCCGCCTTGCACCCCTGGAACGCGGTCGTCAGGTTCAGCTCGAGCTGAGAGCGGAACACCTCATCGGGCGTATCGATCAACGGCATCGTCGTCTTGTTATCCGATCCACCGACGTTGTTCACCCACACGTCGAGACGGCCAAACGCCTCGATCGTGCGATCGGCGATCGTTTCCGAGAGATCGCGGACATCGCCGTCGATGATCAGGGCACCACGACCGAACGATTCGATGTCGGCCGCGGTCTGTTCGAGATCGCCGCGTCGACGGGCGTTGATCACGACATCGCAACCGCATGATGCCAGCCCGACGGCGATCGCCCGGCCGATACCCTGCCCGCCGCCTGTGACCACCGCGACCCGGCCGTCCATCCGTAGTCGTTCGAAGATCGTCATGATGCTCCCTGCATGGCCGTCGGGTCGAAGTCGACATTCAACTTGCGTAGTGATCGCATAGCGAACATCGGAACGTGGGTGAAGTCGTTGCGCCCCTGTGAGAGGCGAGGGTTGGGGAGACGATCAAAGATCGCCTCGAAGGTCAGGGCCTGTTCTAGCCTGGTCAACCCTGCGCCCGGACAATGATGTTCACCCAGCGAGAATGCCATGTGGCGACGGGAGTTGGGCCGATCGAGGTTGACGTCGGCCGGGCAGACGAAGACCCGCTCGTCGCGGTTGGCGCTGGCGTAGCGCAGATGCACCGTTGACCCCGCCGCGATCGCGACTCCATCGATCACCGTGTCTTCGGCGACGGCTCGCCACAGCCCTTGCGTCGGGGATTCGATGCGGAGTACTTCCTCGACGAAGTCGGCGATGCGCGTGCGGTCACCAGCA
>JANPBZ010000077.1:0-6260 GCA_031430695.1 Ilumatobacteraceae bacterium | reverse complement strand
CACGACGCACGAGGCGTTCCACAAGATGTTCAACACGACGCCCGACTTCTCGTTGCCATACGACGCCGAGCCGAACACCGAGCCTGATATCGGAACGCTCGGCGAGAAGGTCGACGCGACAGGGACCTTCGACGGCTGGGGCTACGTGCATCTGTTCGACGCGCGAACGCTCGCCGAGATCGACACGTACGCGATCCCGGAGGCGCTCGACCCGGCCTTCGCCGAGGACTTCGGCGCCCTCTCTGTCCACGAGGTGGCGACCGACCCCGAGCACGACCTCGCCTACGTGTCGTACTACTCGGGCGGCTTCCGCGTCCTCAAGTTCGGAAAGCGCGGCATCGAGGAGGTCGGTCACTTCATCGACGAGGGAGGCAACGACTTCTGGGGGGTACAACTCGTGACCCCTAAGGACAGCGACAATGACGACGATGACGAGAACGATGACGACGAGGATCATCCGCTCGTCCTCGCCAGCGATCGCGACTCCGGCCTGTACATCTTCCGCTACACCGGCGACGACTAGCACACGCGACGTAGCGGCTCAACGCGTTCAACATCGTCGAACGGGGATATGTCAGGCTCGTGCCCGTGCCTGTCGGGTGTAGACGCGGAGATCGTCACGATAGCCAGGCCAGTGAGGTAGTGGAATGGTTTCGATTCGCTGCCACAAGGCTGCGACACCGCAGATGCACGGCGACGTCACGGATCCGTACTCGCATTGGGTGCAGGTCGCGAGCTCACCGAGGAGAGCCTGGAAGACGTCGTCGCCAGTGCGGCCGCCAGGCCCTTCGCCGACGTAGACCAGGTATGTGCCGCCGGCGTTGTGGTGCCGAGTGATGGCTACCGCAGGCCAGATCTCGTTCTTGGTCGGCCAGACGAGCAGCAGTGTCCGTTCGGGGTAGCGTCCGACGACATCGTGGTCGCCGCGACGCACCGGATGCCACGGCGTCGAGCCGGCAAACCACGCGTTGTCCTGTGACGGGGCGGGCTCGATGTCGAAGGCAACGACGTCGACACTTCGCTGCGCTAGCAGGTGTGCCCAGTAGCCGGTGCCGGCCCCGATCTCGACGACTCCGGCGGGTGAGCAATGCATGATCGCGTCGAGCGCGTCGTCGGTCGGTATTGCAAACCCGTACTTGGCGATCATTGCGGCGCGCGTGTCCTGGGTGTCGCCAATGGTCACCATCGCCCGGTTGAACGCGTCGAGCAACGGGTTGAACAGCCGCGGTACCCTGGCTGAGCCCGCCGATGATCCGTTCACCGATGATGCATGCCGCCCGATCATCGGGCGCAGCATAGGACGTCTTTCTCGGGTTGGAACGCGGTCGACCTTCACGTCAACCAACGGCGGCCGCTGCCGGACCGAACGCTCGCGGTGACGCAGCTGAGCGTCGTTGTTGCGTCGAACCGACTGCACAATCCCGGGGCCCAGGCACTACTACTACAAGATGTCGTAGTAGTCTTGGGGTGTGTTGTTGAGTCCTACGAGCATTCCGAGTCCGGCAAGTGGGACCCTGTCGGTCGGGCCGCTGCGACTCACTGCGTACGGGTTGATGATCGCGCTCGGGGTCGTCGCTGCAGTGTGGTTGGCTGGGCGTCGTCTCGAGCGAAGTCGTGCCGGAACCCGTGACGACATGAGTTCCATTGCGGTGTGGGGGGTCGTCGGCGGGGTGGTGGGAGCTCGCCTCTACCACGTCGCTACGGACTGGGGGCGGTTCAGCAACGACCTCGGACGAATCCCTTTGATCTGGAAAGGGGGCCTCGGCATCCCCGGAGGGTTGCTCGGCGGAGTGGCCGTCGGGATCTACGCAGCGAAGCGTCGCAGAGTGCCGATTCCCGAGCTGCTCACTGCCGCCGCGCCGGCCATCCCGCTCGCGCAATCGATCGGGCGCTGGGGCAACTGGTGGAACCAAGAACTATTCGGTCGAGCCACCGACCTGCCGTGGGCCCTGCAGATCTCCGACGACAAGCTCCCTGCCGGCTACTCCTCGGGTACGACCTTTCACCCGACGTTCCTGTACGAATCGATGTGGAACCTGGCGCTGTGCGTTGTGCTGGTCCAGATCGAACGCCGCTGGAAACTGCGCCCGGGCCGGCTGTTTGCGTTCTACCTCGCCGGCTACTTCGCCGGGCGCTTCTGGATCGAAGGGCTCAGGATTGATCCGGCACACGTGATCGGCCCGCTGCGACTGAACCAGTGGGTCTCGGTTGCCGTTGTGGTGGGTGCCGCTGGATACCTCCTTGCAGATCGGAGAAGAATTTCTGTGAAAGGCGCCGACCCAACCCAGGGATCCACTGGGACGCGCGACGAAATAGCCCGATGAATCGTCCCGCGCGCGACACGCCCCAACCCCCGGCGGTCTACACCCGCCGACGCCTCGTCGTTGCCGCGACGGCCGTGCTCGTGCCGTCGCTGTCGTATTCGTTGCTCCGACGCGGCTCGGCCCACTCGGAATCGTCGTCGACATTGACGACGACGGAAGCGACCCGGCCGGCGGATTCGGTCCCGACGGTCGTCGCTCCGGCTGCTGAGTTCTCCATCGACACGTTGTCGCCGCCGCCAGTCGAGTTCGATCATGCCCTCGGGTCGGGGATGAACGGCTCGAAGGTCGTGGCACTGCAGGACCGATTGCGAGAGCTCCGGTTCGATCCGGGCCCGAGTGATGCGCTGTTCGGTCCAGCAACCGAGCGAGCGGTGTGGGCGTACGAGAAGTTCATCCTCGACGTGGAACCTGCGGACATCACTGGTGTGGTGACGTCCGAGATTTGGGCGCGGATGAACGAGCCGATCGAGGTGCGGCCGCGGCGAGCCAACCCCGGCACTAGCTTGGAGGTGCTTCTACCGAAGCAGGTCGCCGTTCTGTACGTCGACAACCAAGTTGCATTGATCACTCACATCTCCAGCGGCTCGGGGGCGGAGTGGTGCGGTGTCGTCGTGGTGGACAATGACGACGGCACGCAGAGCGAGCACGGGATCTGCGGTGTCGCTGTCACGCCTGGTGGGGTGTTCCACTTCGAGCGACGCGTCGATGGATGGAGGAACTCCAAGCTCGGGCGGCTGTACAACCCGGTCTACTTCAACTATGGAATCGCCGTGCACGGCGCGTCCAACGTGCCCTCGTTCCCCGCATCGAAGGGATGCGTGCGTGTTCCGATGCACATCGCCGAGTCCTTCCCTTCGCTGGTTCGTGATGGCGACCTCGTGTACGTGTTCGACGGCGTCGAAGAACCCGAGGCCTACGGCTCGCAGGTGCCTGTGTTCGACTACCCGGATCCCAACTACACGACCACAACCACGTCATTCTCGCCTATCTCGAGCGCGCTGCCGACCACAACGACAGGGCTACCGGGTACGCCGGTGGCAGCCCCACCGACCACCCACCCGCATTCCACCACCACGATTGGCGCCGAGACGACGACCTCGACAACGACGATTCCAGGGAGCCCAACGACGACGGGAGAGTGACCCGCGACGGCGCTGGGTCTGCGCCTCGGGCTGACTGTCGTGCTGGCCGATGATCGGCTCAGCGTTCACGGTCGAACCATCCGAACCACCAGGTGCTGTAGCCGGCAACGACGACGCCCAGGACGAGGTAGAGCTCGTTGTGCCCGCCGGGGAGCAGTGACCGGGACGCTCCGAGGAGCATGACGTCGTTGAGGACTATCACGGCAATGCCGAGCACGAGGATCAGCGCGCCGACGATCTTGTGCCAATCGGGCCTGTATCTCACCGACTTGCGTGGTGGTGTGTACCGGCTGGACGCCGCTGGCGCATCCCGCTCGGTACTACGACGCGTTGCTGCTGACATCGGTGACGGCGGGGTTGCTCGGGGAAGCGTGGCGTCGTCGCGATGCGTCGTTATCCGACCGTGGTGTTCCACGTTGCCGGGCTTGGTGCGGCGCTTGTTGGGTGGCATGTAGGTGCTCCTTGTCTCCAGGTGTCGCTCGCTAGGCGGTGTAGGCCAGCACTGTGGCCATGCCTGACTCGAGGTGATAGGCGTTGTGGCAGTGCAACATCCAGCTACCTGGGTTGTCGGCCGGGAACGTGAGCTGCACGGAGTCGCCGGGGAGCACGTTGACGGTGTCCTTACGGGGGCCGCGCGGCAGGCCGGTGAGTTGCGGTGTGTGTCCGTGGAGGTGCACCGGGTGCCACATGGTGGTCGTGTTCTCGATGACCAGCGAGAACCATTCGCCCTGCTCGACGTCGATCGGCGTGTGCTCGCCGAAGGGCCGTCCGTCGATGCCCCAGTTGTAGCGGCTCATTCCGCCGGTGAGCTTGATGGTCCTATTGCGGATGTCGTTCGGAAGGGTGAGCGCTGCGCTATCAGCTGCACGTAGATCGCTGTAGCGCAACCACACTCCGTCTAGCTCGGCGATCGAGGCCTCGAGGTCGGGCGTCGCCGTGGCCGTCGCGTCGACGGTGCGCAACACGGCGGCGGCGCGTGCGTCCTTGCCTTCGGCTAGTGCGACGATCGGCCATGCGCCCGATCTCATGTCGATCGTGACGTCGTATCGTTCGCCCATGCCGATCACGAACGCGTCGAGGTCGATCGGAACGACAGGAAAGCCGTCGCTGTGGGTGATGGTCATCCGATGTCCGCCGATAGCGAACCGGTAGGCGGTGTCACTGCCTGCGTTGATGACGCGCAGCCGGACCCGGTCCCCGTCGCTCGGCCGAGGCTCAAGAGTCAGCGGATCGGTCAGCGGGCGACCGTTGATGAGGTGATGTGGATAGACGGCGTCGCCGGCATCGCCGCCCAACAACGGTGAGGAGGCCATGCTCATAGCACCCATGTCTCCCATGTCACCCATCGATGCGCCGAGTTCGCGGATCCGGACGAGTTCGTCTTCTGGGGTGGTTCCCAAGCCATCGAGCCAGTCGTCGAGCACCAGCACGTACTCGACGTCGGCGTCGATGTTGTCGTTGGGGCCGTCGATGATGAATGGCGCGTACAACCCGCGATCGAGTTGGAGGCCGTGATGCGGGTGGAACCAGTACGTCCCGGCGTCGGGTACGACAAAGCGATAGGTGAACGACGACCCAGGCTCGATGTCTGGCTGCGTCAGACCCGGCACACCGTCCATCGAGTTGACGATCGCCAGACCGTGCCAATGGACCGAGGTCGCCTCGTCGAGAGCGTTGTCGACGGTCACTTCGACGAGATCGCCCGCCCGCGCTCGGAGCAGCTTGCCAGGAACCGTGTCGGAGTAGCCCCAGGTCGACACGACGGTTCCTGCGAGGTCGAGCTCGACCGGAGCCGCCCGGTATGTCGCGACGACATCTGGCGTTCGATCCGACGTTGGGTCTTCGAGACTCGGCGCCGGTGACGAGTTCGACCCCCGGTCACCTCCGCTGGAGCAGCTGGCAAACAGCGCGGCTGACGCCGAAACACCCATCCCGATGAAATGCCGACGATCCAACGGCTGCATGAATTACTACACTATGTCGTAGGTCAGCTCATGGCAACATCAGACCGGCGGCCATCCCGTTCGTGCCAGCCATCCTTGCAGCCCGGTGAAGATCGTCGCCCAGACGCCCGTCAGGTACCCGATGCCGACGACCACCATGGTGGCCCCGCCGATGCGTTGCAGCAGCCGAGATCGGCGCATCATCCATTGACGTGGGCGTCGCGACTTCTCGAACCAGATCGCAACGGCGATGAAGGGAAGGCCGAGGCCGATCGAGTAGAGCAGTAGGAGGAGCATGCCTTCGATCAGCGTTGAGTCGGCAGCAGCCTTGGTGAGGATCGTCGCGAGGATTGGGCCGATGCATGGTGTCCATCCGAGCGCGAAAGCCGCGCCGAGAGCCACGGCTCGGCGCGGGCCGCGCCCGACCAGGTGCATCGCGACCGGTCGACGTTCGCCCGCCAGCGCGGACCAGCGAAGCACGCCGAGAGTGTGCAGCCCGAACACAATCAGGACCACACCGGCGACCCGTAGGGCAGTGTCGAGCTGCTCGTAGAGCAGCCCTCCGAGTGCCGAAGCGGTCGCACCCAAGACGGTGAACACGATCGTGAAGCCGCCGACGAAGCCGAACGCGCCGATGATCCTTGCTCGAGGTCGCTGCCCACCGTCGTCGGTGTCAGCGCTCGATACTGCGGCGATGTAGCCGGGCAACACTGGGAGTACGCACGGGCTGCTTGCCGAGACGACACCCGCCGCAATCGCCGCGAACGGGAGCAGCAGACCGTTCACGAGTCGTCCAGCATGGCGGCTGGCTTCGCTCGCAATCGGAGGGCCACCAGACCCATCGAGGTGAT
>JANPBZ010000076.1:0-2778 GCA_031430695.1 Ilumatobacteraceae bacterium | reverse complement strand
GTGGGGCCGACCACGAGGACGAGGCCGTAGGGCTTGTTCAACAGATCGTTCGTGGCTGCCGGCGCGCCGAGCTCCTCGAGGGAACGGACACGGAACGGCACGACGCGCAGGGCCAGCGCGTAGGTGTTGCGCTGCTTGAAGGCGTTCGCACGAAATCGTCCGAGTCCTTCGAGACCGAACGAGAAGTCGACCTGTTGCACCTCGTCGAGCTCCTTGCGTTGAAAGTCCTGCAGCAACGAGAACACGATTCTCTCGGTTTCCTGCGGTGTGAGCACACTGACGCCTTCGAACGGCACGAGCACGCCGTCTCGACGCGCCGTCGGCGGACGACCTACCGAAAGGTGCAAGTCACTGGCGCCCGCAGCGACTGATGCCTGCAGCAACGTCACCAACATCTGGTCTGGATTGAACATCGGACTAGCCTCCCGTGTTGTCCGCCGCCCCGAGGAGTGGCTCTACTTACTTATGACGACTGTTATTGCGGCCGCGTACGGCCTTCTGTTCGGTTCATTCCTCACCGTGGTTGTCGATCGCGTGCCACGTGGCGCATCGATCGTCTCGCCTGGTTCGGCATGTGGTAACTGTGGCTTGCGCCTTGGTATCCGTGATCTCGTTCCGGTGTTCAGTTGGCTCGCCCTGCGAGGCAAATGTCGCCGCTGTCGTATGAATATCGGCAAGGAGCCGGTGATTCTTGAGCTGGTTACCGCCTTGCTGTTCGGATTGTTTGCCTGGAAGTTCGGGCTCGACTGGGCGTTGCCGGCGTTCTGCGTGCTCGGCGTCGGACTCGTCGGTCTCAGTTGGATCGACCTGCGCACCCAACGACTTCCTCGAGGGATCATCTACGTCACCGCCGCCGTCGGGGTGCCGCTGCTGTGCATCGCCGCGCTGGCGCGTCACGAGCCACGACGAATGTGGATGATGATGCTCGGCGCAGCAGTCGCTCTCACGTTCATGGGCATCGTCTACCTAGCGAGCCGTGGCGGCATGGGCGACGGCGATGTGCGTCTGTCGCCGCTTCTGGGCGCTTACCTCGGCTGGCTCAACCCCGGCCTGGTGGCTGTCGGGCTGTTCCTCGGATTCCTCGCCGGCGCAGTCGTCGGTGTCGCGATGATGGCCGGGGGGCGCGCCGGACGAAAGACCGCCGTACCGTTCGGTCCGTTCCTTGCGCTCGGCACCATCGTTGCCGTGTTCGTCGGTCAGCGATGCATCGATCTGTTCATGCGCCGCTGACCAGAAACTTCCTTGACGCAATACTTGCTTTACTTCGCCTCGCGGTGTGCCGACAACAGTTCCGATGAATACGCGCGATGACCCAACGGCGGTGCCGAGGCAACGAGATGATTGCGACCAAGGGATAAGCCTGATCGAGATCCTCGTTGCGATTGTGCTGATCGGAACCGTGGTCTTGGCAACGCTCGGCGCGCTGCGAATCTCGATTCTCGGCGGCACCGTCCATCGCGACCACGCCAACGCTCACGCCTGGCTGCAATCCGCCTCCGATGTGCTCTACGCGCGAGAGAAGGTGGACTGCAGCGCCACGGACCCCGACGGCGGCAAGGCGGCGATCCTCCTGCAGTACCAACCAACCGTCGACGTCGTTCCCAACCCGGAGACCTGGACCAACTCCCAGATCACCCTCACCGACGTCCAGTTCTGGAACGCAACCGACACCGATGGCGACGGCATCGTCGAATACCGCTTCGGCAGCGTTTGCCAGGACACCATCAACCTGTCCTTGCAGCGAATCACCCTCGAGGTGCGCAGCCCGAACGGACGAATCATCGAACAAGTGGAGCTGATCAAATGACAACCGACCATCTGAAACGCGATCGAGGCTTCACGCTGGTGGAGGTCGTCATCTGTGTCGCTCTGCTCGGGGTGCTGGCCCCCGTCCTGTTGAGCGTGATCGTCGTGACGCTGAAGTCCTCGCCGGCCATCGCGGATCGCGCCGATGCAGCGACGATCGTCCAAGGTCTCGTCACTTGGCTCCCCCAGGACATCGACTCCGCCGCCCCCGGTTCGTTCGATACGTCGTCGGGCGCCCCGAGTGGATGCAGCGGAACGGATCCTGGCATCAACCTGCTGAAGCTGACGTGGACAGAAACGATCAGCACGATGGCGACGTACACGTCGAGCTATCGATACGTGCCCAAGGCCGTCCCCGCGGACGGGGGGCGCATCGTGCGCGTCTACTGCGCACTCGGCGCCGCCCCACAGTCGTTGAATGTGAGTGGCGTCATTCCGGCTTGGGTCGCCGGATCGGAGCCGGTTCTCGTCACGTTGTCCGATGCACCAGACGACGACGCCTTGACCCTGAACGACACCGCCAGGTTCGATGTGCAACCGCTGGTCGGCAAGTTGATCTCGATCGTCGGGACGACCAAGAACCCTCACGAGACACTCCCCACCGCGCCGCCGCCGCCGCCGCCGCCGCCGCCTCCGCCGCCTCCGCCGAACCAACCGCCGGTTGCTGCCAATGTCGCTGTCACCATCACCGTGGGGACACCGGTGTCGATCAATGTGTCCGCATCCGACCCGGAGGGGGGGGTCATGACGGCGACATTCCCTGCGATCCCGGCTGGCTGGTTGATCACGCCGGCAGGCGGTCTGACATTCTTGGTGACCGCCCTGGTTGCCGCCGCCAACACCGTGGTTGTTGTCCCCTACCAGGTCACCGATCCGTTGGGGTCGTCGGCGAGTGCCAACGTGACGTTCACGGTTCCACCCATCAGCGTGGTGAACCAACCGCCCGTGGCCAACCCGTCATCGGGGACGACG
>JANPBZ010000075.1:0-17604 GCA_031430695.1 Ilumatobacteraceae bacterium | reverse complement strand
GTTGCGAACGCATTCAACAAGATTCTGGCCTGCTCGCTGGAGGCCCGCGACGTGTTCCTGGGCGCGCCGGCCATGTTCCATGTCGCCGGTATCGCCTCGCTGACCGGTCTGGCGTGGCTCGGCGGCCGGACGGTGACGGCGCCGTTGTTCGATCCGGCGCTGTGCCTCGACCTGATCGCCCAGCACCGCGTGACGATCTTCTTGCCGGTCCCCACCATGCTTGCGTCCCTCGTTGTCGAGCAGCGCCTGCGACCGCGTGATGTGTTGTCGCTGCGAATGCTCGGGCACGCCGGCTCTTCCATCGCCGCAGAGTTGATTCGCCAGGCTCATGAGGTGTTCCCGGACACCGAGCTTGCTCAGTTCTACGGGGCAACCGAGACCTCGTCGGTGGTGACGCGTCTGCGCCACGAGGAAGCAACACTCGGCACCGATCTTGCCGGATCCTGCGGCCAGCCGGCCGTCGGCGTTGCGGTTCGTACGGTCAGGCCCGACGGCATCGATTGTGAACCGGGTGAGATCGGCGAGGTGTTGGCGCGATCCAACGCGGTGACGATCGGGTATTGGGACAACGCCGCAGCAACGGCCGACGCCCTTCGCGACGGGTGGTACCACACGGGAGATCTCGGATACCTCAACGATCGCAACTATCTGTTCGTGGTCGACCGGGCCAAGGACATGATCGTGAGTGGCGGCGAGAACGTCTACTCGGTCGAGGTCGAAAGTGCGCTGTATCGGCATGAAGCGGTGGCTGAGGCCGCAGTGTTCGGCGTCCCCGACGAATGGTGGGGCGAGGCAGTGCACGCGATCGTGGTGCTGCACCCCGGCATGACGGTGAGCGGCGACGAACTTCGGGCTCATTGCCGCGAGCTGATTGCCGGCTACAAGGTGCCCAAAGGTATCGACATCTCTACCGAGCCGCTACCGAAATCGGGGCCGGGGAAGTTTTTGAAGCGAGTTCTGCGCGATCGCTACCTCGTCGAGTAGGTACTCTTCGGGAATGCTGTCCACACAACCCTTCGGTCGCACCGGCCACCATTCCACACGCGCGATCTTCGGTGCTGCGGCCTTTGGCGGCATGAGCCAGGACAGGGCCGACGCCACCATGGCGTTGCTCGATTCACACGGCGTCAACCACATCGACACGGCCCGTAGCTACGGCGACAGCGAGTTGCGTCTTGCACCGTGGCTGGTCGGCAATCGGCACCGGGTGTTTCTGGCGACCAAGACCGGCGAACGATCTGGCCCTTCTGCCCGCGTTGAGTTGGAGGAGTCGCTGAGCCGAATGGGTGTCGATCATGTCGACCTCATCCAGTTGCACAACCTCGTCGAGCCCGACGAATGGGACACAGCGTTCGCTCCAGGGGGTGTGGTCGAGGCCATGGCCGCCGCTCGCAACGAAGGCCTGTGCCGATTCATCGGCGTCACCGGTCATGGCCTGCGAATCCCGGCGATGCACCTGCGCAGCTTGCAGGCCTTCGACTTCGACTCGGTGTTGCTGCCATACAACTTCGTGTTGCTCGAACGCCCCGACTACCGCGCCGACATCGAGGCACTCGTCGAACTCTGCGCCGAGCGCAACGTTGCCGTACAGACCATCAAGTCCATCGCCCGCGGCCGCTGGCCCGGTAGCCGTGAGGGCAAGTTCAGCTGGTACGAGCCGCTGACCGACCCGGCAGCAATCGGCAGGGCTGTTCGCTACGTTCTCAACAACACGCAGCTGTTCCTCAACACCACCAGCGACGCATCCCTGCTACCGATCGTGCTGGAGGCAGCAGCGGGCGACCTGACCGCACCTTCGGCCGATGAGCTGCGCGCCGATATCGACACCTTCGGCATCACGTCGCTGTTCGACGGCGGTGCCCTGGAGCGAATGTGACGTTCAGCTCAAGCCCGTCGGTGCTATCTGGAGCTGGTCCAGCGTTTGATGACTGGCGCCCCGATGCGGGGCCGGAGTCGTCAAGCGCACCTGCGTGATCAGTACGTCTGATGACTGGCGCCCCGATGCGGGGCCGGAGTCGTCAAACGCTGCGTCGACTAGCGCCGAGCGCCCGATCTGGAGCGCGTTGGCAACTGAAGACCATCTCACCGTGGTGCCGGACTCAACGCCAGACGTGGGCGGCGGCGTCGACGGTGAGGCGCAGCTTGGCCCACTGCACATCTTCGGTGATGTCGTTGCCGTGCACCGTGCTGCTGAAGCCGCATTGCGGGCTGAGGCACAACTGGTCGATCGACACGTATTTGGCGGCTTCGTCGACACGTTGAGCAAGTGCGTCGATCGACTCCAACTCGGCAAGCTTCGACGTGATCAAACCAAGTACGACGGTCTTGCTCGGCGGTACGAATCGAAGCGGTGCGAAATCGCCCGAGCGCTCGTCGTCGTACTCGAGGAAGTACGCATCGACATCCAGGTCGCCGAACAACACCTCGGCCACGGGTTCGTATCCGCCCTCGGCGAACCAGGTGCTGCGGAAGTTGCCCCGGCACAGGTGGATGCCGACGGTCAGGTCGTCGGGCCGGTCGCGCAGCGCGTCGTTGATCAATGCTGCGTAGGTCCGGGGCAGCTCGTTGGGATCGTCACCGCGCTCCACCGCACCGGCTCGCATCTTCGGATCGCACAGATAGGCAAGGTTGGTGTCGTCGAGCTGGATGTAGCGGCAGCCGGCCTTGTACAGCGCGGCGATCTCGTCGCGATAGCACTGGGCCAGATCGGCGAAGAAGACGTCGAGATCGGGGTACGACTCGATGTCGATGGCGGCTCGACCGCCGCGGAAGTGGACCATTGTCGGCGACGGAATCGACACCTTCGGCGTCTGTGTCGTCACGCTGGCGAGGTAGGTGAAGTCGTCGACTTGGATGTCGCGCACGTGTCGTAGCGGTCCGGTCACTGCCAGACGCGGCGGCGTGAAATGGACGGTCTCTGCGGCGTTGGAGCTGGCAGCAATGGCTCCACTGACCTCGACCCCGGCGAGTTGCTCGAGGAAGTCGAGGTGGAACCACGTGCGCCGGAACTCGCCATCGGTGATGCTGCGCATCCCCACCGATTCGACCTTCCGGACGGCGTCGGCGATGGCCTCGTCTTCGACGAGGCGCTTCTGGGCTGCCGTGATCGTGCCCGCGGCGTGCTGCTCGCGGGCATCGAGTACCGCCTTGGGCCGCAGCAGGCTGCCGACGTGGTCGGCTCGGAACGGGGGGTCGATCGGACTCATGTGCGCACTGTAGAGCGTGAGTATTGTGAGACAAATGGCACATGACTCCCAACCTCGATTCAGGGTTCATCACGCGCTGCGGATCAAGGGGTTCGTCAAGGTCGAGAACATCGTCGAGTTGGCCGGCCTCCCGGAAGAGGAGGTGCTCTCGCACCTGCAAGCGATGCAGGAAGACGGGCACACCAACTTCCGCGAGGCTCGCGGGCTGTGGCAGCTCACGCCCGACGGCCGCGAGGCGTATGTGATCGCCTTGGAGGAAGACGTCAGCCGGCCGGGTTTCCGCGAAGGACTCGCCGAGAAGTATCACCGCTTCCTCGGGATGAATGAGGCCTTCAAAGCCTTGTGCGCTGATTGGCAGCTGCGCGATGGCGAGCCCAACGATCACTCCAACGAGCCATACGATCAGGAGTGCATCAAGCGCCTCGGCGTGCTCGACGACGAGGCCCAGCCGATATGCCATGCATTCGCCGAGGTCGCCAAGCGGTACGACGGCTACGCCGCACGTCTCGCCGGCAGCCGCACGGCGTTGGAGAACGGCGACCAGCGCATGTTCACCGGGGTGATGTGTGGCTCGTACCACGACGTCTGGATGGAGCTGCATGAAGACCTGATCCTGACCCAGGGGATCGATCGCATCGCCGAAGGAAGTTTCTAGACAGTCGTCTCGCCCAGGAATCGATCGAGCGCAGCGGTGAACTCGGCATCGCGGTCGAGGTTGCTGAGGTGTGCGGCCTGCAGCTCGACCAGCCGGCTGCCGGCGATCTGCTCGTGTAGCCAGCGGGCCTGTTCGATGGGCGTTGCCTGATCTGCAATGCCGCCGATCACCAGCGTCGGGACCGTGATCGAACCGACCACGTCGCGGAGGTCTCCATCGCGGAGAGCGGCGCAGACGCCGGAGTATCCATTGGGGTCGGTTGCCAGCAGTGTTGCCCGAGCCGCGGCAAAGCGCTGCGGGTCGCGATCGGCGAAGTCGGCAGAGAACCATCGGGCGATGACACCATCGACGAGTGCACTCATTCCCTGTGTCGTGGCGATCTGCATGCGTTCGGCCCACAGTTCGGGTGCGCCGATCTTGGCTGCGGTGTTGCTGAGCGTGAGCGACATGATTCGGTCGGAATGGTTCGCTCCGAGCCACTGTCCGGTGATTCCTCCGACCGACAGGCCGCAATAGTGGAAACGCTCGAGCTCCGCTGCGTCGGCAACGGCCAGGACGGCGTCGGCCATGTCGGCGATGGAGTAGTCGCCTGTCGGAACATCGCTTTCGCCGTGGCCGATGTTGTCGATCGAAACGATGTAGTACTGCTCCTTCAACGCCTGTATCTGTAGCTCCCACATGTGGTGGTCGCTGCCCAATGAATGTGTGAAGAGCAGCGATGGTCGCCACGGACGACCGGCGGTGGTGTACGCGATACGCGTGCCGGCCTGGGTCGTGGCAAATGAGGTCATGGTGACTGCTCCAGAACTGAGGTGACGAAGGCATCTGCGGCGGCGCGCCGGTCGTCTGCAACCACCAGCGCCGACGGCTCGACATCGACCGAGGCGAGTGCAGTAGCGATTGCCTCCATTGCTGCGCCCGCGGATTGGAACACGAGCGGCAGCGCGAACCATTCGGCATGCCAGCTGCCGAGACCGCGTTCGAGTTCGTGCGGCTTGGCGTGGGTGATGACGGTGGCGATTCCAAGACACACCTCGGACGCAGCCATCGCTCGCATCGCATCGATTGGATTTCGCTTGCCTGCCGCTGCCGACGATTCGCCGGCGCGCGTCGTGATCTCGCCGAGTTGTACCAGTTGGGCGATGTCGCCGCCGATCTTCCCCGCCCACCGGGCGAGGTCGGCGACGGTGGTGACGAGCGCGACGACCGGTGTCCGGTCTGTGTGCCACGGCATCCGGTTGTGTAGTCCGAGTTGCTCGGCGACCACCCGGGCGACATCGTCGGAGATGCCCATGCAGTCGCCGATCAGGCCTCCGAGCTGCACCGGTGTCTCCACGGATGCGGCCCGGCGCCGCGCGTCGTCGAGTTGGTCCAGCCACCTGGCGGTGCGAAACCCGACCGTCGTCACGTCGGCGGGCTGCAGGAAGGAGCGGGCCTGGGTCGCGACGGATCCCCAGCGACGGATGATGCCTCGCAAAGATGCAACCGCGTCCGCCGCCAGATCACTGAGGTGACGCATTGCATCGACTGCGAGCAGCATCGTGGCCGTGTCGACGACGTCTTGCGTCGTCAGTCCGTGGTGCAAGTACTCGCGAGCAGATTCGGGTAGTCGAGATCGCAGGGTGTCGAGCAGCCCGAGCACGGGAGTGCCGACCTGCCATCCGTCGGACAGAATCTCCACCCCGACGGGCGGGCCGCAGGCGGTGACGATGGCGGTCGCAGCTTCCGCCGGGATGGCGCCGACGAGGCCCTGTGCCGATGCGACCGCTGATTCGACCGTGGTCATGGCTGCTACCCGCGACTGCAACGCAAAGATTGCGTCCATTCGATCGGTGGAGAATCCGGGGTAGAGGGTCATGCGCTCAGACGTCAAAGAAGGCGGTCTCGTCGTCGCCCTGGTAGCGGATGTCGAACCGGTATGTCGGTACCGACGAGTCAGAGGGCTCCACCCGTTGAGCGATCAGGGTCTCGCGCCGATCAACCGGCACGGTCTGCAGCACTGGATCGACAGAGTTTGCCGCTGCCTCGTCGTCGAAGTACAGGCGAGTGAACGTGGGGTTCAGCATGCCCCTGGCCTGGATGGTCAAGCTGATGTGCGGTGCCTGCATGCCGCCGTCGGGGTGGGGGACAGGGCCGGGCTTGATCGTCAGAAAGGAGTAGCCGCCCGTCTGGAAATCGCTGGCGCACCGTCCGAAACCACTGAATGCAGGGTCGACCGGCTGGTCAACCCGATCGTCGCCGGGATGGTGATACCGGCCGCCGCTGTCGGCCTGCCACAACTCGATCAGCGCATCTTCGATGTGCTTGCGATCGCCATCGAATACGTGACCCTCGATGCGGATCCGTTCGCCGCGAGTTTCTGGAGTCGTCAGCACGTTGTCGCCCTCGCCCGACAATCGCATGCTGAAGTACGGGCCGACCGTCTGAGACGGAGTTTGTCCGTGGCGGGCATCGTTCACGGTGTGGCGCCGGGGCCACGCAGCACGATGTCCCATCGGTAGCCGAGCGCCCAGTTCTCGATGGTCACGGAGTGGTCGTAGCGAGCGATCAGCCGATCTCTACTGTGCTCGGGCACCGACCGGAAGATCGGATCGAGATCGAACAACGGATCGTCGGGAAAGTACATCTGAGTGACCAGCCGGGTGGCGATCGACGGCCCCATCAGCGAAAAGTGAACGTGCGCCGGCCGCCAGGCGTTGGGATGGTTTCCCCACGGGTACGGCCCCGGCTTGATCGTGAGGAACCGATACTGACCGTCCGCATCGGTTCGGGCTTGGCCGACACCCAAGAAGTTGGGGTCGAGGGGCGCCGGGAAGGCCGTTTCCCGCCAGTGCATGTAGCGGCCGCAAGCGTTGGCTTGCCAGATCTCGACCAACGTGTCGGGAACAGGATCACCGGTTTCGTCGAGCACGCGACCGGTGATGATGCTGCGCTGGCCGATTGCCTCACCTCCCGTACCTGCATTTGTCGTGAGGTCGGCATCGTCGACGCTGAGCTCCGTCCAACCCGGACCCGGACCCGTGGTCTCGGTCAATGTTTGCACGATGGAGATCAGGTCGTGCGAGGGTGCCCGCTTCTCCGTCGATCGGTAGTCGGAGCACAGAAACGGAGGATGGTCCTGAGGAGCGCGCGGCGCGAACGTGTGGGTCATGACTGCCGCGCCGTTCGTGCTGCTTGGAAGGCGTGATTGGCGGCCGGGACGCCGGCATAGATGGCGACGTGTTGCAACACCTGCGCCAACTCGGCGTCGCTGACGCCTGTGGTGACCGACGCTCGAAGGTGCAGCGCCAACTCCTCCCGGCCCAGTGCAGCGAGGATGGCGATGGTGATCATGCTGCGTGTCTTGCGATCGAGCGTTGCGTCGGCCCACAGGTCGCCCCACACATTGGTCGTGATCCAGTCGAGGAACGCCCGATCGACGTCTGTGGCGTTTGCCATCGAGTGTTCGACGTGCCGGCGGCCGAGCACCTCGCCGCGAATTCGCATGCCCTCGTCGTAGTCGCCCATCGAGTTGCACGGTAGTCGGGTCAACCAGCGGCGGCTCGATTCGGTCTTGCCCTCGGGCGCTGCGAGCCTCATGATGTGGTGACACGCGAGCGGGCCAAGGGAGATGCAATGAGGTGGGCGCGATTGTTGACCCCGGTTGCGGCTATGGGCCTGGTGCTCGTCGCCTCGAACGGTAGAGCGGCAGCACATCTGGAGAGCGACAACGGATGTCAAGGGTCGGGTTCGTTTCTCAACAGCGGACTGCAGATCGACGCCGAAGGCGTTGCCAAGCAGGTCATCGAGATTCCGCGCGAGGACACCGTCGCCTGGCAAGGTTCGGTTGCGGCGCCGCCCGGCGAGTACTTCGGAGCCGTCATGGTCGACCTGCCACCACCGTTCGGAACGGTCCAGATCGACGACTGGGGCGGCGACAGCGACACCACCAGCAACTCGGGCACGAAGGACTATGACTTGCCGTCGGTCGTGCCGGCTGGTGTCGAGTTCCAGATTCTCGGGGAACACTCGGACGAGAACGGTTCGTGCAGCGGCTATGTGAATGTGCAGATCAAGGGCGGTCCATTCGACTCACCAGCTGCGGCGATCAGCCTCGCCGGCACGGCTGTGACTGGCGTCGGCGCGGCGGCAGCGTTGCGACCACTTTTCAGGAGGGCACCATGAAGATCGGACGGATGATCGCAGTGGCTGTGCTCGGCCTGCTGTTCATGCTCTTCGTTGCATTGGACCTCGTGCTCTTCGGTGTCGTGCCGATGAACAGCGTGCTCGTCACGATCTTGCCGTTGTTGGGCCTGGTGCTCGGCGGTTTCCTGGGGGCAATGGCCGGCAAGCGCCAGACGGCAGCCGACGCGGTGCCGCCGTCTGACTCGGCTGAGCCGGCCCTCTCCTGATCTAGAGCGGCAGGCCGGTGTAGTTCTCGGCCATCGCCGTTTGCGCGGCAACGGAACCGGCGAGGTAGTCGAGTTCGGTCTCTTGCATTCGGTGCTCGAACTCTCCTGCGTCGTGGAACGTGTGCAGCATCGTGGTCATCCACCACGAGAATCGAACGGCCTTCCACACCCGTTGTAACGCCTTCACGCCGTAACCGTCGAGCGCTGTGATCGAGCCGTTCGAGTACCGATCGACGAGTGCCTCGGTGAGGTAGTAGACGTCGGAGAACGCGAGGTTCAGTCCCTTGGCGCCGGTCGGCGGCACGATGTGCGCGGCGTCACCTGCCAGAAACAGACTTCCCCATTGCATCGGCTCGGCGACGTAGCTGCGCAGGGGAGTGACCGACTTCTCGATCGAGGGTCCAGTGACGAGCGTCGATGCGGCATCCTCCGGGATCCGGCGGCGCAACTCGTCCCAGAACTGATCGTCAGACCATGACGCGGCGTCGGTGTCGGCGGTGCATTGGATGTAGTACCGCGACAGCATCGGGTTGCGCATCGAGCACAGGGCAAACCCACGCTCGTGGCGCGCATAGATCAACTCGTGGCTGACAGGCGGCGTTTCCGAGAGCACACCCATCCAACCGAATGGATAGAGGCGTTCGTACTCGCGCCGCACATCAGGAGGAATGGCGTGGCGGCTGACACCGTGGAACCCATCGCACCCGGCGATGTAGTCGGCCTCGACGATCTCAGCCTCCCCGCGAACCGTGTAGCTCAGCGACGGCGTATCGCTGGCGATGTCGTGGAGTTGCACGTCCTCGGCCTCGAAGATGATTGGCCAGCCGGCACCGACACCCGAATCATAGAGATCCTTTTGTATCTCCGTTTGTCCATACACCATCACCGCACGTTTGACCAGCGCCATGAAGTCGATCCGAAACGGTGATCGCGCGTTGGAGATGGTGACTCCTTCGTGCACGAAGCCCTCGCGGTCCATCCGCGATCCGAGACCCAACGACCGCAGTAGGTCGCTGGTGCCCTGCTCGATCACCCCGGCGCGGATCCGGGCCTCGACGTATTCGCGCGATCGTTGCTCGACGACGACGTTGTCGATCTGTGCCTTCCACAAGAGATGCGACAGCAGCATTCCTGCTGGGCCGCCCCCGACGATCGCCACCCTCGTGCGCACGTGGGCACCATAACGAGATCGACGGCTTGGCGACGGTTCCATTCATCGGAACGATCAATACTGAGCACCAGCTCGGCACACGCTAGGTTCCGCCGATATGGGCAGCATTCTCGGCAATCGGGTGCAACGAGTTGAAGACCCCCGCATGTTGACGGTCGGCGGAACCTACGTCGAAGACGTGCCCGTCGACGCGGCGTGGGTGCATTTCGTGCGCAGTGAGTACGCGCACGGACGGATCCTGTCGTACGACGTCGACGATGCCAAGAAGGTGCCTGGGGTCCTTGGTGTCTTCACCGGCGACGACCTCGACCTCCCGCCTTTCCCCCACGTACAGCCGATCCTGAAGACCGGCAGCGAGCGGCCGCTGATCGCCAAGGGCAGAGTTCGCTTCGTTGGCGAACCGGTGGTCGCGGTCGTTGCTATCGACCGGCACACCGCTGTCGACGCCGGGGCGATGGTGTACGTCGATATCGAGCCACTGACCGCCGTTGTCGAACTCGACGATGCGTTGAGTGATCGGACGATCGTCCATGCCGACCTCGGCACCAACACCTATGCGACGTTCACGTCGGAGCATCAGGCCGACTTCACCGATTGCGAGGTGGTGCTCGATCTGCGCGTCATCAACCAGAGGATCAACGGATCGCCGATCGAACCGCGCAGCGGATTGGCCTACTGGGAGCCCGACGCCGACGGTGATCGACTTGTGCATTACTCGGCGTGCCAGGGTGCGCACCCCACCCGAGACATACTCGCCAAGTTGTACGACCTGCCTGCCGATCGGGTCCGTGCAGTTGTTCCCGATGTCGGCGGTGGCTTTGGCGTGAAGTCGCGAACGATCGGCGAGGAACTGACGCTCGGCTGGTTGTCGAAGCGAGTCGGGATGCCGGTGCGCTACACCGAGACGCGCACGGAAGCGATGCAGGCCATGCCGCAGGGTCGTGGGCAACGGATCGACGTCAAGATCGGCGGCACGCCCGATGGCCGCATCACGGCCTATCACCTCGACGTTGTTCAAGATGCCGGCGCGTATCCACTGATGGGCGCGTACCTGCCGATGATGACCCAGCGAATGGCGCCGGGGGTGTACGACATTCCGAACTGCTCGTTCCATGGCGTGTCGGTCGCAACCAACAAGATGTCGGTCACCGCGTACCGCGGTGCCGGTCGCCCCGAGGCGGCACTGGCGATCGAGCGGGCAGTCGACTACTTCGCTGCAGAAATCGGAATGGACCCGGCAGAGATTCGCGTTCGTAACTTCATCCCCAAGTTCATGGAGCCGTACACCACCGGCATCGGCACCGTCTACGACGTCGGCGACTATGCGGAGGCCATGCGCCGCGTACTCGATGCCGCCGACTATCCAGCCCTGCGCGCCGCGCAGGCAGCGCAGCGTGCCAGTGGCGCAGCGGTACAGACCGGGATCGGCATCGCGGTCTACGTCGAGATCACATCCGCTGCTGCTCCCACCGAGTACGGCGCCGTGCATCTGCTCGAGGATGGCCGCATGCGCGTGCTCACCGGGGCAACGCCGTACGGTCAAGGGCACGTCACCACCTGGAAGATGATCATCGCCGACCGGCTCGGTGTTCCGATGGATGCCGTCGAGGTCGTGCACGGCGACACCGATGAGGTGCCGTCAGGTGGTTTGACGGTTGGTTCACGATCCGTGCAGGTCGCTGGCTCATCGTTGGTGATTGCCGCCGCAAAGCTTGCCGACGCTGCGCGCGAGCGAGCCGCCAACCTGCTGGAGGCCGCCGTCGAAGACGTCGTACTCGATGCCGACGCCGGTCTGTTCCACGTCGCCGGTTCGGCGAAGCCCTCCGTGAGCTGGGCCGACGTTGCGGCATCCGATGGCGATCCGTTGGTCGGCCTCAGCGATTTCAAGGCTGCACAACCGACCTTCCCGTTCGGCGCGCATCTCGCCGTGGTCGATGTCGACACCGAGACCGGCAAGGTCACCGTGCGACGGGTCATCGCGGTCGATGACGCCGGAACGTTGCTGAACCCGCTGATCGTCGATGGCCAGATCCACGGGGGTATCGGCCAGGGAGTCGCCCAGGCGCTGCTGGAGTGGATGCAGTACGACGAGGACGGCAACCCGGTCACCTCCAACTTCGCCGACTATCCGGTGATCTCGTCCGCGGAGTTGCCCAGCTTCGAGCTCGTGCACATGGAGACGCCGACCTGGGTCAACCCGCTCGGCGCGAAAGGTGCAGGTGAGTCGGGCACGATCGGGTCGATTCCAGCTGTGCTCAACGCGGTCATCGACGCGCTGTCACCGCTGGGAGTGCGACACCTCGATGGTCCGGCTACGCCGCAACGGGTATGGGACGCCATGGCGTTGGCGCGACAGTAGATTTCACGAATCGACCGATGGGGGTCTCATGGCGTTAACCGAATCGAATACCGACCAGTTCTCGCTACAGCAGCGCTACGAGACCGCGCCGAAACAGATTCTGGCAACGGGCATCCAGGCACTCGTGCGTCTGCCGATCGATCTCATGCGCGCGGACCGTGCCAAGGGTTGGAACACGGCGGCGTTCATCTCTGGCTACCAAGGTTCGCCGCTCGGCGGCTACGACCGCGAACTGCAGAGCCAACGCAAGTTGCTCGACGAACTGAACATCGTCCACGTGCCGGGGCTGAACGAGGAACTCGCGGCGACGTCGGTGTTCGGCTCACAGACCGCCCAGACGTACGCGAAGCCGAAGTTCGAAGGTGTGGCGGGCATCTGGTACGGCAAATCACCCGGCCTCGATCGCGCGGGCGATGCCATCCGCCATGGCAGCTTCGGCGGCACGGGTCGCAAGGGAGGCGTGGTGCTGCTGGTTGGCGACGACGCCGCGGCCAAGTCGTCAACTCTGCCTTCGCGCAGCGATCCCACGCTCGTTGCGTTGCACCTGCCGGTGTTCTACCCGGCCACCGTGCAGGAGGTGCTCGACCTCGGGATCCATGCGTTCGCGATGTCGAGGCTGACCGGGCTGTGGGTTGCGATGAAGATCACCACGCCCGTCGCCGACGGCTCGGGCATTGCCGAGGTCGCCCCCGGTCGGTTCGACCCGGTGCTGCCAACGTTCGAGGTCGACGGCAAGCCCTGGACGCCGACCCTCAGTGGCCACGTCGGTGTGCCATTCGCCAACACTCTGGAGATCGAGGTGCTCGGCAATCGAATCGAGTGGGCGAAGCGCTATGTGGCCGCCAACCCGATCAATCGATTCATCACCAATCCTTCGGATGCATGGCTGGGTATCGTCGCGGGTGGCCACGACATGCAGCAGGTCTTGGAGGCCTTGCGTGTACTCGGCCTCAGCCCCGAGCGGCTTGGCGAACTCGGGGTTCGCGTGCTCAAGCTCGGCGCCCTGCATCCATTGGATCACGGCGCCATTCGTGAGCTGGCCAACGGTACGGCGACGGTGATGGTGTGCGAAGACAAGATCGACTTCCTGGAGTCACGCGTGCGCTCGGTACTGTATGGCACGGCCAATGCTCCCGCCATCGTGGGCAAGGTCGATCACGACGGCAATCCGTTGATCACCCACTACGGCGCCTTGACCACCGACAACCTCGTCGACTCGCTGCGCCGCGTGCTGACACTTCGTGTTCCCGCGGACCAGTTGGCCACGGTACGCAAGTCCGAGCCCGTGCGAATCTCGCTCGGGGCCGAGGCGGTGCGTACCCCGTTCTTCTGTTCCGGATGCCCGCACAACACGGGTCTGCTGGTGCCGGAGGACTCGCTGGTCGGCGCTGGCATCGGGTGCCATGGCATGGTCAGCATCGTGCCGCGAGAAAAGACGGGTCACGTCACAGGCATCACACAGATGGGCGGCGAAGGTGCGCAATGGATCGGCACCGCACCGTTTGTCGAGGACAATCATTTCTTCCAGAACATGGGCGATGGCACGTACTTCCACAGTGGCCAACTCGCCGTACAGGCGGCGATTGCGTCGGGTACGACGATGACGTTCAAGATCCTCTACAACGCAGCGGTCGCGATGACAGGTGGGCAGGATGCGGCCGGGCTCCGCACGGTGCCAGAGATGACCCGCATGTTGATGGCCGAGGGCGTCAAGCACATCACGATCACCACCGACGATCCCGCCAAGTACCGCGGTGTTGATCTTCCTGGCGGCGTCGACGTGGTGCACCGCGATTCGATCGTCGACGCGCAGGAGAAGTTGCGCGTCATCGACGGCGTCACCGTGCACATCCACGACCAGCAATGCGCAGCCGAGAAGCGCCGCGATCGCAAGCGTGGAATCCTCGCGCCGGCGACATTCCGGGTGATGATCGACGAGCGCGTGTGCGAGGCGTGCGGAGATTGTGGCGTGCAGTCCAACTGCTTGTCGCTGCACTCGACCGAGACCGAGTTCGGTCGCAAGACCGTGATCGATCAGGCCAGTTGCAATGTGGATGCCAGCTGTCTGAAGGGAGATTGTCCGGCGTTCATCACCGTCAAACCCGGCAAGGCGAAGAAGAACAAGCGTTCAGTGTCCGCCGACGGCGAGCTGCCGGCCCCCACGTTGGTTGTGCCCGCCGATGTGGCCATACGAATGCCGGGTATTGGTGGCACCGGCGTCGTCACCGTCAGCGCGGTGCTGGCTGCCGCGGCACAGATCGCCGGCGTGGATTGCAAGACTGCCGACCAGACGGGTTTGTCGCAGAAGGCCGGACCCGTCGTCTCTACGGTGACGATCGGTGATCCGGTACCGGGCCAGATCGGGGTGCTGTTGGCATTCGATGCGTTGGCCTCGTCGACGGCCGCGAACCTCGCCGGCCTCGATGTCGAGAGCAGTGTTGCCGTGGTGTCGACGACCATCGCGCCAACGGGCCGGATGATCGGCAAGGTCGCCTCGCACGGCCTCGATCTCGCCCCGTTGCGGGCCGAGCTTGCCAAGCGAACAGATGCTTCGCGCAACCTGTACGTCGACGCGGCGCAGATTGTCACCGCGTTGTTGGGGAACGCCGTGACAGCCAACGTCTTCATGGTCGGCGTTGCGTACCAGGCCGGCTTCATCCCGCTGCCGGGTGAAGCGATAGAGAAGGCGATCGAACTCAACGGCACAGCAGTCGAGATCAACCTGGCGGCATTCCGTTGGGGCCGGCGCTGGACGGTCGACCCGGGCGAGGTCGAGAAAGCGGCCGGGGCCAGTGTTGCCTACGACCTGCAGCCTTACTCGGTCGACGGAATCGACGACGCGGTGCTGTGCGAACTCGTCGAGCGGCGCGCCGGCGACCTGGTCGCCTACCAGAGCACGCGCTACGCCGCCCGATACGCCGACGTGGTCGTCGCGGCGCATCGCGCCGAGCAGAACGCGGGCGGCGACGGCACGTTCGCCTCGACCGTTGCTCGCCAGTTGCATCACGTCATGGCCTACAAAGACGAATACGAGGTCGCCCGGTTGTTGCTGGCGGGTCGTGCCCGGGTTGCCGCGCAGTTCGGTGACGACGCCAAGATGACGTGGAACCTCTACCCGCCGATGCTGCGGTCGATGGGACTCGGTCGCAAGCTGCGCTTCGGGTCATGGTCGGCACCGGTGCTGATGACACTTCGGGCGATGAAGGGTTTGCGCGGCACAGCGTTCGATCCATTCGGTCGCGCCAGGGTGCGACGCACCGAGCGCGCCTTGCTGAAGGAGTACATCGAGCTGGTCGACGAGGCATCGGCGATGTTGGCGCACGAGCACGCCAAGGCTGTCGAGCTGGTCGGATTGATCGATCAGGTCCGCGGCTACGAGGGAGTCAAGATGGCCAACGTCGATCGCTACCGCGAGGCGCTGGTGGCAGCGCGACAGGCACAGCCGGTCAGCTGAGAGCAGTCTGCGGCCAGCCCGTATCGGCCACGAAGGCGTTGACGCGAGCGACGCATTCGCTGCGGTCGTACACGCCGTACAGGGCCTGCTTCATGCGCGGCGGATCCCCGAAGAAGAACAGTTCGTAGTGCGACTGTCGTCCGCCGAACGCGCTGATCGACATGTCCCAGGCCAGGCGGAACAAGGCAACCCGTTCCTCGGCTGAACTGGATGCGCCCTGAAGGTACTTGGCGATGTCGGCACCGCGAGGCCCGTCGAAGTCGGCCTCGGTCGGGATCGTGATCAGCCCGCTCGTCGTCACGAGCTGCATGATCTCGACCAGTCGTCTGTACACGCCGGGATACCAGTTGCGTGCCGCGTCCAGCGGGGGACGCGCCGGAGTCATCACGCCGTACTTGTTCAGCGTTGCTCCCGCTTCGCTGGCAATCTTCAGACCCTTCATGATCTCGAGGGTCATGATCACCTCGGCGACCATCTGCTGCACGTGTGGCGCATCGCCGGAACCGACCATGTCGATCGCTGCTTGGATCACACCGAGAAACGCCTCGGTCTTGGCGATCTTGAGGTTGACCACCTGGTGGGCCATGTGCAGGACTGCGCCGGTCTCTGCGTACGCCCGGTTGGCCAGGTCGACGTCGTTCATCAACAGCACCCGATCCCACGGGACCAGCACGTCGTCGAAGTAGACCATCGCATCCATCTCGTCGAACCGCGACCCGAGCGGGTGATCGCTGTGACTGCGCCCGAGGTCGAGCGGTTCGCGGCATTGGAACGACAGGCCGGGCGTGTTGTTGGGAATGCCGAACGCGAGTGCGTACGGCTTCATCTCGTCGCCACCCTTCACGACGGTCGACGGGAAGATGAGGATCTCGTCGCTGATCGGCAGGGTCGCCAACATCCGTGCGCCGCGCACGATGATGCCATCGGACGTCTCGCGCACGACACCAAGGGCAATGAACGGATCGTTGAGTTCATAGGCCTGCTTGCGCTTGTCGACCTGAGGATTCGTCAGCGCATGGGTGAGGGCCAGATCGTTCTCGCGGACATATTCGAAGTAGTTGCGTGCGTTGTCCGCGAACTCGGGCCGGCACTGACCGAAGTACTCCGCCGCCGTTCCGGCTCCCATGAGATTGACGTTGAGGTAGTCGGGCATGCGACCCATGAAGCCGAGGCAGGCGTCAGCCCACACCTTGTGCATCATCGAGCGACGCTCCAAGTCTTCGCGAGTACGCGGCACGATGAAACTCATTCCGACCGGATCACCTGTTGAGGGCGATGGGAAGGTCATGGTGTCGACGAGGTCAGGTCGGTGTTGCAGCTCGTACAGGGCTGCGAGCGAGTGCGCTGCGTTGGCCGTGCGCGGATGAGTTGTTGGATCATGGACGAGCTCACCCTCGACCCACAACGCCGGTGGCTCAGAGCGCAGCCGCTCGAGTACCTGCTGCCCGGTCCGTGCTCCCATGGTCACTCCTGTTCGATTCTGGTGTTGCTGTGGTTCTATAATCGAATTAATGATTCGAATGTCGAACGAAACGGTAGCACTCTCGCAAACGCTCGATCGCGGGCTGGCGTGTCTGGACTTCGTCGCCGGGTCTGATCGCGCCGTTTCGGTCGATGATGTGGCTGCAGCACTGGGCTTGCATCGCTCGATCGTCTATCGACTGCTGCGTACGTTGGAGCTGCGACGTCTCATCGAGCGTGACGCAGAGGGCGACTACGTCGCTGGGCCGTACCTCGCCGTACTCAGCCGTTCTGTGCGTCGCTCGCTACGCGCCGCGTCGGCTCCCGTGCTCGCCAAACTTGCCGAGGAGCTGCAGATGACGGCGTTCCTGGTTGTCGCAGATGGCGATGAGGCCGTCACCATTGACAGCGTCGAGCCGACGTCGCTGAATGCCCACGTCGCCTACCGACCAGGCACGCGACATCCGATCGATCGCGGCGCGCCGGGGCTCGCGCTGCTTGCGGGCCGGTCGCCCGTCTCTGGGGAGCGCGCCGAGGTCTCCCACGCGCGCGAGGTGGGCTGGGCCAGCAGCGAAGCGGAGGTCATCGCCGGGATGGCCTCGATCGCCGTGCCCATCGGCGATCAGGGGGCCATCGCCGTGCTGTGGCTAGCTGGAAACCCGGTCAGCACCAGCGAGGTTGCGGAACGGTTGATGATCGCCGCCGGGGAGATCCGCCGTCGCCTCGGAGCCTGACTCCTCCCGAATCGTCGGTGACGATACGAGCCCTCTTAATCTGGATCTGGGCGCCAAACTTTTCGGTGGCCAGCGGCTTTGTGCGCCGCCTGGCTCCCAGATCACGACGTTGGGCGGTCGAGTTTCGTCGCGGACGATTCGCGACGAGAACGGGAGTGCTGACAGAGCGGATG
>JANPBZ010000074.1:0-77477 GCA_031430695.1 Ilumatobacteraceae bacterium | reverse complement strand
CGTGTATAAAACTGTCGGACGCAGCCTGACCGCAAACTTCTCGCTTATAAAGCGCTATGCCGGTTGGGCCGCCTACTTCGCGGTGTATTACTCAAAACTCGCCGGTTAGTCTTTCAGACCTCGCCGGGGGCGGCCAACTTCTCCAACGTCGCTTCCATGTTCTGTCGATTGTGTTCCGGGCGATCGCGCACGCCCGCGATCAGAATCGCGACCTTGGCCGCCAGAGGATTGCGGCGGTCGGTCCAGGTCTCGACAACCGACGTCGCGTCACCTGACTGCTCGAAGCGATAGTCCCACGTGGCCACCTTGATCGGCCCGGTTGACACGTCGAACGTGAACTGCTCGCCTGGTTTGGCCGTGGTGACGACAACGTCAGTGCTCCACCGGCGCCAGCCGTTTCGGTTCGTGCCCTTGAAGCGGGCACCCACAGCAGGACCCGTGGCGCCTTTGACCCACCGGCCTCCCGTGTTCTCCGGCGACCAGTCCCCCATTCGCGGCAAGTCGGTGACCAACTCGTACAGCCGACCGGCGTCGGCGCGGATCGTTCGTTCTACGGAGACTTGTTCGGGCATGGGCCTATCTGAACAGATCGCGGCTCTGGTCGCGCAACACGGGGGCAATCGTGGCCGTCTCGTCGACCTCCCAGGAGCAGCCGCGGAGCACACCGACAGGCACCCGTGTGATGTTGCCCTTGACCAGTTCGGCGGCGCCGGCCAACTCGTCGGCGATGCAGACCGCCTGCACCTTGAACTCGTGGCCGTGCGGGTCGAACTGGCCGATGTAGCTGAGGATCGGCTGCATGCCGGCGATGCCGATGGCAATGTCGGTCTGGCCCTCGCGCCATGCCCGCCCGAACGTATCGGAGATGATGACCGCCACATCGACACCGTGTTGAGCAAAGCCGGCTCGTATCCTTCGGGCAGATGCGTCGGGATCCGTTGGCAGCACGACCAACCGCCCGTGAGCCCCACTCGACGATTGATCGACACCGCTGTTGGCACAGACGAATCCGTGCTGTGTCTCGGTGATCAACACTGGCCCGAGTTGACGCACGATTCGCTTCGCCTCGCGCAGGACGACCTCGGTGACGGCCGGGTCCTTGTCCCACTTCTTCGACCATTCGATTGCGAATGGTGAAGGATCGATGTCAGCAAGTTCGACGGTGCAGCCCTCGGCCTTGGACACGATCTTCGACGTGACCACCACGATGTCGCCATCCGCGAGGGCTGTGCCAGCGGTCGCTGCGGCAGCGGCGATCATCGTCGCCAGATCGTCGCCCTCGACGATCTCCGGGATGCCAGGCACACCGAAGATCTGCAAGCCGGTCACGGGCTGAACGTAGCAGCGCGCGATACAGCACAATGGGGTCCATGGTCTCCGACTTGTTCGATCCGGCAGCGTGGCGCGATGTACCGGGCTTCACCTTCGACGACATCACCTACCACCGGGCAGTCGATCAGGGAACGGTTCGCATCGCCTTCAACCGGCCCGACGTACGCAACGCGTTCCGCCCCCGCACTGTCGATCAGCTGTACACAGCACTTGATCATGCTCGAATGACAACCGATGTCGGGTGCGTGCTGTTGACCGGCAACGGTCCATCATCGAAAGACGGGGGCTGGGCGTTCTGCAGTGGCGGCGACCAGCGAATTCGTGGTCGCGACGGATACAAGTACGCCGCCGACGAAGGACGAGATTCGATCGAACCGGGACGCGCTGGGCGGCTGCACATCCTGGAGGTGCAGCGGCTGATTCGATTCATGCCCAAGATCGTGGTGTGCGTGGTGCCCGGCTGGGCGGCCGGAGGTGGCCACAGCCTGCACGTCGTCTGCGACCTCACGCTGGCCAGCGCAGAGCACGCCAAGTTCAAGCAGACTGATGCCGATGTCGCCAGCTTCGACGGCGGCTTCGGAAGTGCCTACCTGGCACGACAGGTCGGCCAGAAGTTCGCCCGCGAGATCTTCTTCCTCGGTCGGGAGTATTCGGCTGCCGACGCACACCGGATGGGCATGGTCAACGCCGTCGTTCCTCACGCCGAACTCGAGTCCACAGCCCTGCAATGGGCCAGGGAGATCAACGGCAAGAGCCCGACAGCACAGCGCATGCTGAAGTTCTCGTTCAACCTGATCGATGATGGCTTGGTGGGCCAGCAGGTGTTCGCCGGTGAAGCCACGCGGTTGGCCTACGCGAGTGACGAGGCAGAGGAGGGACGCGCATCGTTCATCGACAAGCGCGAGCCCGACTGGAGCGCGTTCCCGTGGCACTACTGACGTGTTTTGTGGCACTACTGACGTGATCCTGATCGATGACGCCGACGACCCAAGGCTGGCCGGCTTCCGGCGCAACGAACGCGGTCTGACCAATCGGCGCCAACGACGCAATGGCGATGGCGGCGGGTTGTTCATGGCCGAAGGCGACCTCGTCGTCGAGCGCGCCCTCGATGCGGGATGCACGGCCGTCGCCGTACTGGTCGATGCCGCCAAACCTCCCGCTGTCACGGCACGAATTCCGGACGGCATTCCGGTGTATGCCGGTGGCGATCCCGTGCGGGCGATGGTCACGCAGCTGGGCGTGCCGCAGGGAATCGTCGCCCTCTTTGCCCGACCACCGCGCCCGACACCGGCGCAACTCTCCCTGCTGGCGACACGACTGCTCGTGGTCGAGGCGGTCGACAACCCGATCAATGTCGGCTCGATCGTGCGCAACGCCGTGGCACTCGGGTGGGACGGGATGATCTTCGATTCGACCAGTGCCGACCCGCTGTCACGCAGGTCGTTGCGAGTGTCGATGGGGCAAGCCATCGCCTTCCCGGCGGCGCGCACGACGCATGTGCCCGACGAGCTACGACACCTGCAGGAATGTGGATTTGCCGTCTGCGCGTTGACACCGGCGGCAGATGCCGTCGACATCGGCGCGATCGAGATCACCGCCAAGATGGCTGTTGTGATCGGATCCGAGCGCCTTGGACTATCGGCCGAGTCACTCGCCGCAAGCACCTCCCGTGTCCGTATTCCCATGACGAATGGAATCGACTCGTTGAATGCGGCAGCGGCGACCGCTATCGCCTGCTATGCCCTGCGCGGTTGATTGGGTGACGAAATCGGCAACCCGGTGTCGTTACGCATCTGCTCGGCGGTGGGCGCGAAGTAGCCCATCAGGCGCTCGGCGATTGCAGGCGTCGGGGCGCATCGCGCCACGGCATCTCCCATGTGAACCAGCCATCGATCGCGTTGCACCGGCCCGATCGTGAAGGGCATGTGCCGCATCCGCAACCGCGGGTGACCTCGCTCGTCGTTGTACGTCGTCGGACCACCCCAGTACTGGGCGAGGAACAGGGTCAGGCGGTGGCGAGCGCCGCGCAGGTCCGGCGCCTCGGGGTAGAGCGGCAACAGGATGTCGTCGCTCGCCACCCCTGTGTAGAACGTGTCGACCAACTGCTCGAAAAACGGCATGCCGCCGACTACGTCATACAGGTTCGACATGCCTTCGGTTGGGTCGGTCATCGACCGCCGAGGCTATCGGTGGTCAGGCAGCAAGCCCGTCGAAGACGCGCACGTGAGCGAGGTCTTCCTGCCGTGCCACGCACGGCATGTTGCCGTCGCAGAGATCGAAGATCACTGTCTCACTGTTGGCGAGCAGTACCAGTGCCGAAACGATGTCGCCATCAATCTCGAGCTCTATCACGTCACCGCCACGAAGCCGAATCGCTGTTGTGTTCATGTTTGTCCCCGGCCTTGTCCGAGTTGCCCGTCACAACGGATACGAGTCGGTGTGGTCCCGTTTGCGTACCGTCGCACTTGTCACATCGGCACACAGAGCGGTCGGCTTTACGAGAACTTTCGCGTGAGCGGCTCTGGAAACACGTCGGGCAGGCCGTCGCTGACCCGGTCGGTGAACACCGCGGGACGCTTGGCCAGGAAGCTCTCGACGCCCTCGCGAGCGTCGGCGCTGCGCCCTCGCGACAGGATGGCCCGCGAGTCAACACGATGCGCCTCCATCGGATGGTCCGCGCCGAGCATTCCCCACAACATGCGCCGTGTCAGGGCGATGCTGACCGGCGATGTGTTGTCGACGATCTCGGCGGCAATCGACCTCGCTGCCGGTAGGAGGTCCGCTGGTTCGTGGATGCTGCGCACGAGACCTCCCGCCAACGCCTCGTCGGGGGCGAACACACGGCCGCTACAGCACCACTCCATGGCCTGGCTGATACCAACGAGGCGCGGCAGAAACCACGACGAACAGGCCTCCGGCACGATGCCGCGACGAGCAAAGACGAACCCGATCTTGGCGTTGCTGCTGACCAGTCGAATGTCCATGGGCAAGGTCATCGTGATACCCACACCAACAGCAGGCCCGTTGATCGCTGCGATCACCGGCTTGTTGCATTCGAAGATCCGCAGCGACACCATCCCGCCACCATCTCGTGGCACCCCCGCCGCGGTCTGCTCGTCGCTTCCACCCTTTTCGAACGTCGCTCCCCCTGCGGATAGATCTGCGCCGGCGCAGAAGCCCCGCCCGGCTCCGGTCACGAGCACGACACGCACGTCGTCGTCGGCATCGATGCGGTCGAAGGCATCGATCAGCTCGCGCACCATCTTGTTGGTGAAAGCGTTGAGCTGATCAGGGCGGTCCAGCGTGATGGTGGCGATGTGCTCGTCGACGTCGTAGAGGATCTGGGTGTAGTCCATCCGCGGAACCTACCCGTGTTATACGTCCAAGAAGCGACTGGCGGCTGTGGCGGAACCCACCGCGCCCACGAACGCGCCGAGCAGTACCATGACGACCACGACCTTGATCGGATAACCGTCGGTGACGACGAACCCACCAAGACCAGCGGTCGATGGGAACTTGCGCACACCGGATGTCCAGTCGGCGTTGCCCAGCAGCAACAACCCACTGCCAAGCGCCGCGCCGGCCAGGCCTTGCAGCAGGCCCTCGAGCATGAACGGGAGTCGGATGAACCAGTTCGTCGCGCCAACCAACTTCATCACCTCGATCTCGCGGCGACGGGCGAACATCGCCGTGCGGATGGTGTTCCAGATCAACAGGACCGAGGCAAACAGCAACACGCCCGACATCACGTACGTTCGCACTCCGAAGAACGACTTGAGCTTGCCCAACACCGTGATCTGATCGGATGGAAAGTCGGCTCGAAGCACGCCAGGGAGCGCGACGAATGACTGGCGGATGCTCAACAACTGCTGAATGCTCTGCTTGTCGACAGGCTCGACGCTGAAGTACGACGGAATGTTCTCCTCGGAGAGGAACCTCAGCGATTCGGGATCGGCGGCAAACAGCTTCTTGGCCTGGTCGAGTGAACACGTGATCGAGCAGTACTCGACATTCTTGATGATCTCCGGACGGCTCTCGAGCGCCTCTTGGATCGTCGCGATGGCTTCGTCTTCCGCACCATTCTTGACGTAGACGATCATCTGCACACCGCCGGTCCATTGGCTGAGCTGATTGTCGAACGCCTGCTGGATCAGCAGCGTCATTCCGAACAGGAACAACGACACCGTCGAGGTGATCACGGCGGCGACCGTGAGCGTGAGGTTGCGAGTGAGGCTGGCCCACATCTCGCGCAACGTGTAGCGGAGACGAGAGATCATTCGTACACACCCCTGGCCTGGTCGCGGACAATGATGCCGCGATCGAGTTGGATCACGCGTTTGCGCATCATGTTGACGATCCGCTGGTCGTGGGTAGCCATCACCACAGTCGTGCCAGTCTTGTTGATGCGGTCGAGCAAGCGCATGATGCCCTCGCCGGTTGCTGGATCGAGGTTTCCGGTGGGCTCGTCGGCGAGCAGGATCAACGGACGATTGACGAAGGCTCGAGCAATCGACACACGTTGTTGCTCGCCACCACTGAGTTGGTGCGGGAAGCGCTCCTGCTTCCCCGACAGACCGACGAGGTCGAGCACGGCAGGCACCTGCTGACGGATCACGTGCTTGGGTCGCCCGATCACCTCGAGGGCAAAAGCGACGTTCTCGTGCACCGTGCGATTTGGCAGGAGCTTGTAGTCCTGGAAGATGTTGCCGATGTTACGGCGCAGGTGTGGCACTTTGCTGTCGGACATCTCGTTGATGTTGCGACCGGCGACCCACACCGCGCCTTTCTCGGGGCGCTCTTGCCGGTTCATCATCCGCAGCAACGTGCTCTTGCCCGAACCCGACGGGCCGACCAGGAACACGAACTCGGCCTTGGCGACGTCGAAACTGGCGTCACGGAGCGCGACGACCTCGGTCGAATAACTCTTTGTGACGTTCTCGAGTCGGATCATGGGCGTTTCTCCACGCGTCGTTGCTGCAACCGCCACTCCGCCCGGAGCTCGGGGAACACTAACGCGCTCATTGAGCTTCTCGTCGTCGCCACCGCAGGTAGCCCTCCATGAACTCGTCGAGATCGCCGTCGAGCACGGCGGTGACATTGCCCGATTCGACGTCGGTACGCAGGTCTTTCACCATCTGATAGGGCTGCACGACATACGAACGGATCTGGCTGCCCCAGCCGACCTGCGCCTGTTGGCCAGCGATGCTGTCGAGCTCGGCCTCGCGCTCTTCTTCGATCTTGGCAGCGATCATCGTCTTCAGCCGGCGCATCGCCTTCTCGCGGTTCTGCAGCTGGCTTCGCTCTTCCTGCGATGAGGCCACCAACCCTGTCGGCTCGTGAATCAGGCGAACTGCCGATGACGTCTTGTTGACGTGCTGCCCGCCGGCACCACTCGCTCGGAACACCTCCATGCGGATCTCGGACTCGTTGACCTCGAGATCGAGCTCGTCCATCACCGGCCACACCTGAACATTGGCAAAGCTGGTCTGCCGGCGACCCTGATTGTCGAAGGGGCTGATCCGTACCAATCGGTGCGTGCCCCGTTCGGATGTCATCAATCCGTATGAGTACCGCCCCGTCAAGGTGAACTCGGCTGACATGATCCCGGCTTCGGCGCCTTCGCTGATTCCGTCGAGCTCGAAGTTGAAGCCACGACGCTCAGCCCAACGGCCATACATACGGAGCAGGATCTCGGCCCAGTCCTGTGCATCGACACCGCCGTCTTTGGCATTGATCTGCACGATGCAGTCTGCCTCGTCGTGCTCGCCGGTGAACAAGCTGCGCAGGTCGAGTTGGTCGAGTTGCTTGGTGATCGCGGCAACCGCTGCGTCGAGCTCGGGCTCCTGTGAAGCGTCGTCGACCTCACGTGCCAACTCGTGCAGCACCTCGGTGTCTTCGAGTTCGCCGGAGAGCCGATCAAACTGATCGATGTCGGTCTTGACGTTGGCGTACTCGGTGTTGATCCTCTTCGCCTCGTCCTGGTCATCCCACAGGTCGGGACGGCCAACCTCGTGCTCGAGCTCGACCAGCCGGGCCCGGTTGGAGTCGATCTTGAGGTAGCCATGAGCCTCGCCGAGGCGGCGGCGCAGTTCTTTCAGATCATCGGAATAATCACGCATAGGGCGGAAGGATTACGCGCTCGCTCCATGGCACATCTTGAATTTCTTGCCACTGCCGCAGGGGCATGGCGCGTTGCGCGGGGTTTTCGACCATTCGTCTTTGACGATCGTCTGCTGTTTCACCGGCGCAGCAGCGGTCTGTGCAGCGACCTCAGGATCGATGTCGCCAGAGGCAGCAGCCGCCTGGGCCGCAGCGGCGAAGCCGTCGGGCTGTGCGTTGTCGCTGGAGCTCTGCTGCACGTTCTGCACGGTCAAAGCGGGTGCATCGTTGCGGATGACCTGAACATGCATGACGTACTTGACGAAGTCTTGGGCGATGCCCTTCATCAGACTGCCGAACATCTCATAGCCCTCGCGTTGCCATTCGACAAGCGGGTCCTTCTGCCCGACGGCGCGCAGGTTGATGCCCTCTTGCAGGTAGTCCATCTCCTCGAGATGCTCACGCCACCGCTGGTCGATGATGCGCAGCATCACTTGCCGCTCGACATCGCGCATGACCGGAGACGTCAGCTCGGCCTCGCGCTTTTCGTAGTACGCGGAGGCGTCGGACATGACCACGTCGTACATGTCGTCGGTCTCGTCGCACTTGTCGAGCTGGGCTTCGGTGATGTCGCTCGGCCAGAACGTCTTCAGCTCCAGCACCAGACCACCCAAATCCCACTCATCGGTTGCAACGCTGGCGCAGTGCGTCTCGATCAGCGAGTTGACCGCTTCGGCAAGGTACTCCATCGCCGCAGCCTTCAGATCGAGGCCTGCGAGGATCTGGTCGCGCCGGCGGTAGATCACCTTGCGCTGCTCGTTCATGACCTCGTCGTACTTCAGCACGTTCTTGCGAATCTCACCGTTGCGCTGCTCGACAGTGGTTTGCGCCCGCTCGATGGCCTTGGTCACCATCTTGGCTTCGATCGCCTCATCGTCGGGCAGGGCACGACCCATGACCCATGACAGTGCACCGGTGGCGAACAAGCGCATCAGCTCGTCGTCGAGACTGAGGTAGAAGCGGCTCTCACCAGGGTCGCCCTGACGGCCCGAGCGACCGCGCAGCTGGTTGTCGATGCGCCTGCTCTCGTGACGTTCGGTACCCAACACGTACAAACCACCGAGGGAGCGCACCTTGTCGCCTTCGGCTTTGCACTCGTCCTTGAACTCGGCCAGCAACTGGTCGTAGCGAGCCAGAGCTGCAGTCCGCGCCGCCTTGAACTCGTCGGGCATGTCGTCGAGCGGCAAGGGCAGTGCGAAGTCGTCGACCATGACGCCGGGATCGTGACCTTCCTTGACGACCTCGTGTCTGGCCAGACCCTCGGGGTTGCCACCGAGGATGATGTCGACACCACGACCGGCCATGTTGGTGCGACCGTGACGGCGTTGAGCCGACCGGCCTGGGTGACGATCATCGCCTCACGCGTGTGCTGCTTGGCGTTGAGCACCTCATGGGGTACCCCACGCTTCTTCAACAGCTGCGAGAGGTACTCACTCTTTTCGACACTGATGGTGCCGACCAGCACTGGCTGACCGCGCTCGAATTTCTCGGAGATGTCGTCGACGACAGCTCCGAACTTGGATTGCTCACCTTTGTAGATGAGGTCGGCCTGATCCGCTCGAACGACCGTCTGGTTGGTCGGGATCGGCACCACAGCCAGCTGATAGGTACCCATCAGTTCGGCAGCCTCTGTGGCTGCGGTACCCGTCATGCCGGCGAGCTTGTCGTACATGCGGAAGTAGTTCTGCAAGGTGATGGTGGCGAGGGTCTGGTTCTCCTCTTTGATCTTCACACCCTCCTTGGCCTCGACGGCCTGGTGGATGCCTTCGCTCCAGCGACGACCGTCGAGCACACGACCGGTGAACTCGTCGACGATCTTCACCTCGCCGCCTTGGATGATGTAGTCCTTGTCGCGCTTGTACAGCTCCTTGGCCTTCAACGCCACCGAGAGTTGGTGCACAAGGTTCTGCTGCACCTCGTCGTACAGGTTGGGAATGTCCAATGATTGCTCGACCTTCTCGATGCCTGCATCGAGCGGCACAACCACGCGCTTGTCTTCTTCGACCTCGTAGTCGACGTCACGCTTCAACGAGCGCACGATCGAGGCGAACCGGTAGTACAACTTGGCGGCGTCGGCCACGCGACCGCTGATGATCAACGGCGTACGGGCCTCGTCGATCAGGATCGAGTCGACCTCGTCGACGATTGCATAGCTGTGCCCGCGCTGCACCTTGTCGGCCAGGGTCGTGGCCATGTTGTCGCGCAGGTAGTCGAAGCCGAATTCGTTGTTGGTGCCGTAGGTGATGTCGCACGCGTAGTTGGCGCGCTTCTCGGCCGGGCGTTCCTTGAATCCGGGAATGATCAGGCCGACATCGAGACCCATCCACTTGTGAATTCGACCCATCCACTCGGCGTGGAAGCGGGCCAGATAGTCGTTGACGGTGATCAGGTGTACACCCTTGCCACCGAGTCCGTTCAGATACGCCGGCAACGTGCTGACCAGGGTCTTGCCTTCACCGGTCTTCATCTCGGCGACCCAACCGAAGTGCAATGCTGCACCGCCCATCAGCTGCACGTCGAAGTGGCGTTGCCCGATCACTCGGCTGGCCGCCTCGCGGACCGCTGCGAACGATTCGACCAGCAGATCGTCGAGACTCTCACCTCGCTCGATACGACCACGGAACTCGGCGGTCTTGCCGCGCAGCGCGTCGTCGCTGAGCGCGCTCATGGCCGCGGCTTGTGCGTTGATGTCCGGAACCAGGCCCTCCAGGGCCTTCAGTTTCTTGCCTTCACCAGCTCGGAGGATGCGATCGAGGATGCCCATGCGGGTGCACAGCCTACCGGCCCTATCTCCGGGTGGGTGGCCGGCGCTGACCTTGGCATCGGCCGTGGTTCAGCTCACCATCGCCAACCTTCGTACTGTGGCTGGATGGCCCAGCTGGGTGCTGGCGGCGGCGACCATTTCGACCCGCGCGACACCTGCCGACCGTAAGGCCGCGGCCGCCGTGCGGAGCGTCGCGCCCGTGGTGACCACGTCGTCGACGACCAGCACGGAGAGACCACGCCGCGGACGTCGGGCGCGGAATGCCGGGCCGACCAGGCGGTCGGCGCGTGACTTGCCGGTCTGCGGCGCGCCATGGGTTCGGTACAACAGTCGCACGCAGGGAACGCCGAGGTGACGGGCGACGGCCCGGGCGATCGCTTCGGCCTGGTCGTAGCCTCGCCGCCGCACCCGACGGGCGCTGGTCGGCGCCCAGGTGACCACATCGACCTGTGCGATCCGCAGCCGGCGAACCATCTGCGCGGCGAGCACGCCGGCGGCCGAGCGACGGTGGCGGAACTTGAGCGCAACGATCAGTTCGCGGGCCACTCCTTCGAACGCGAAGGCGGCGCGAATCCCGTCGGGGCAGTGCAAGGAGCCGATCGATGCCAACGAGAATCGGCAGCGATGGCACAGTGCTTCGCCCGGGCAGCCACATGATGCACAACGCGTAGAGAGCAGCCGCGCAGAGAGCAACCGTGTAGAGAGCAGCATGGTGCAATCAATACCAGGAGGGTGTGACGCGGCCGTCGGTAGGGTCGCGTCGTGCTGCACACCCTGTTCCCCGATCGACCCGCGCAACGCTTGATTCGATGCGTCGCCGGGTTGGCACTGTTCGGTCTTGGCATCAGTATGTTCGTGACGGCCCGCCTCGGCCTGGCGCCGTGGGATGTCTTTCACCAGGGCGTTTCCAGTCACGTTGGTCTCTCGCTCGGCTGGGTGATCGAGATCGTCGGGTTCCTCCTGCTGTTGCTCTGGATTCCACTGCGCCAACGACCGGGCGTCGGCACCATTCTCAACGCGCTCGAGATCGGGCTCGTCGTCAACCTGATCGGTGACCACCTGCCGTCAAGTGATCGGCTGGTGCCCCGGCTCGCCTACGTGGTGGGCGCCGTCGTGGTGATCGCCGTCGGGTCTGGCCTGTACATCGGCGCCGGCCTGGGCACAGGCCCGCGCGATGGGATCATGGTCGGTCTCGCCGAGCGGGGTTATTCCGTGCGCGTGACACGCACCGTTCTGGAGGCGGCCGTGATGGCGTGTGGCATTGCCCTGGGTGGCCGCGTCGGCGTTGGCACTCTGGCGTTCGTCGTCGGAATCGGCCCGCTCGTCCACGTCCTGATCCCCAGGTTGGACCTGCCGAGGCTAGTACCTGTAGTGGTTGGGCTTGAACGGACCTGACGGCTCGACGCCGAGATACTCGGCCTGCTCGTCGGTGAGCCTGGTCAGCTTCACGCCGAGCGCATCGAGGTGCAGCCTGGCGACCTTCTCGTCGAGCCGCTTCGGCAGCACGTGAACGCCGAGCGGGTACTGCTCGAGGTTGTTGAACAGCTCGATCTGGGCGATCACCTGGTTGCTGAACGAGCAGCTCATCACGAAACTCGGGTGACCTGTGGCGCAACCGAGATTGACGAGACGACCCTCTGCAAGCACGATGATCGCGTGGCCGTCGGGGAACGACCACAGGTCGGTGCCCGGCTTCAACTGATCGTGCGTCGCCCCGCTTCGGGCGAGACCCGCCATGTCGATCTCGCTGTCGAAGTGGCCGATGTTGCAGACGATGGCGTTGTGCTTCATCGCGTGCATGTGATCGACGGTGATGATGTGGTCGTTGCCGGTGGCCGACACGAAGATGTCGGCATGCTGCACCACTTCCTCGAGGACGGTGACCTGGTAACCCTCCATCGCCGCCTGCAGGGCGTTGATCGGGTCGACCTCGGTGACGATCACCCGGCAACCCTGGCCCTGCAACGCCTGGGCACAACCCTTGCCGACGTCGCCGTAGCCGCAGACCACGGCAATCTTGCCGGCCAGCATGACGTCGGTGGCCCTGCAGATCGCGTCGACCAAGGAATGGCGGCAGCCGTACAGGTTGTCGAACTTGCTCTTGGTGACCGAGTCGTTGACGTTGATGGCCGGGAACAGCAGCTCGCCGCGCTCGTGCATCTTGCTGAGCCGCATGACGCCTGTCGTCGTCTCCTCGGTGACGCCCTTGATCTGCGCCGCCATCTGCGTCCACTTGTGGGGATCGGTCTTCAATGATCGCTGCAGCAGCCCCAGCACGATCGCGAACTCGGGGTTCGAGGCTGTGGTCGGGTCAGGGACCTCACCCGACTTCTCGAACTCCGCACCCTTGTGAACGAGCAACGTGGCGTCACCACCGTCGTCGAGGATCATGTTGGGGCCCTGCGGGCCGTTGGGCCCGTCGGGCCACGTGAACATCTGCTCGGCGCACCACCAGTACTCCTCCAGCGTCTCACCCTTCCAGGCGAACACCGGCACGCCATTGGGCTCCTCGATCGTGCCCTCCGGACCCACAGCGACCGCAGCCGCGGCATGGTCCTGGGTGGAGAAGATGTTGCAGCTGGCCCAGCGCACTTCGGCGCCGAGCTCGACCAGGGTCTCGATCAGCACCGCGGTCTGGATCGTCATGTGCAGCGACCCGGAGATTCGGGCACCCTGCAGTGGCTTGGACGGGCCGAACTCCTTGCGCAGGGCGCGAAGGCCGGGCATCTCGTGTTCGGCAAGGTGGATCTCCTTGCGACCGAACGGGGCGAGTGAGAGATCGGCAACGCGGTAGTCGCGGCGCGCCGCGAGAGACGCAGTCATGACAGGTTCCCTCCACAGGAGTTTTGGCCACAGGAGTTTTGGCACAGGGACGTACGAAGTTGAATTCGGGCCGGTGCCAGCTGGCAACGTTCAGATCAGCCCGTGGGGTGCCGACAGTCTATGCGGGGAGATTGTCGAGAACGACGGCGGATGCGTCGAACAGGTAGTGCGCGTACCCGAAGAGGTTGTACACCCGCACCGTGGCGTCGGCTCCGTACTTGAGGATGGCCATGTTGGGGATCGCCGGCCCTTCGGCCGTATTGAGATTCGATGACAGGGGCCGCCCACCGTTGGCGGGGTAGGCGGTGAGGAATGACTGAACGGGCACCGATGCGTATTGACGGGTGACAGAAGCCGATGTCAGGTTGCCGATCACGGCGAGTTGGTTGCCGACGGCGTCGGGACCGATAAACACCGAACCCGCAAAAGCGGAAAAACTCCAGTCCTCGGCCTGGCCTGGCCCGAGGGCCACGCCACCCCACTGTGACTCGCGCGTGTCGAAGGTGCGGTATGGCGACGACAGCGGCACGACGCGGCCCTTGCGGGTCAGTGGATCCTCCCCACTCAACAGATATCCAACAACATCCGCGACCACGTGGGTCAAGCCCTGGTTGTTGAACAGGCGCACCTTGCCGTCGGCGCCGACGGGGACGAACACCAGATTGGCTTTGATGATGTTCGGGCTGAGGTTGAGGTTGGATGTTGTCGGATCCTGACCAGGCAGCAACGCATCAGGGAACACCGACAGATAGGTGTTGGTCCCGCCGGGTTCGGTGGTCAGGCCGACGACGTTGAGCAACACCCCGGTGACCTTCGCCGAATTGGGTACCACGTCGGTCACCGGCGGGTTGACGCCATCGACGCCGAGGATGCGCAGCTCCATCGATTCCTTTGGTCCCAGCGGACCACTAGGCGAACGATTGGTGCCGTCGCGGGTGTCGAGCACGCGCGACGGTGTCGTCGGAATCAGCCGTGCTCCGTCGCCTTGTGTGTAGGCGCTGGTCGAGAACCAGCCGAAGACATCGACGACCACGTGGGCGGTGCCGCTCTGGCCGAACAGCCCGATGGTCAACTTGCCATCCTGCCCAGGCCGGACGATGGCAGAGTTGGGCACCGTCTGGTTCGGCGAGAAGTTGACGATCGAGGTGCGTACGGGGGGTTGGGCACCCTTGCCGTACGCCTCGAGGTAGCCGACGGCGCCAGGCTCGGTGACCGTGATGTTGACGACCACGGCGAGCACGTTTGCCGCTTCGACGGGAATGCCACCGAGACCCAACAGTCCGATGTCGAATGTGGCCGGGGCGGGAGCCGACAACGGCTTGGCGCCGGGCGACGGTTCGTTGATCGGCGATATCGGGCGGGAGTCGTAGATCCGGACCGGGGTCAGCGGGTGGAACTCGCCACCGCCCTCCAGCCCTGCGGCGTGCACCAGCGACACGCCGCCTGGTGTGGTGACGACTCCTGCGCCGACAACGAGAACGGTCGCAGCCATCAACCGCGCGATGTGACGCCTTGACTTCATGGTGTGAGCGTAGCCCACAGTGCCTCCAAATTGATACGCGGCCAGGGCTGCATAAGGGTCACGCGGCGAACGTCGGCGCCAAGCCTTCGCTGCTCACACGGGTCATGATTGCTTCGTGTTCGGCGTCGTCGACGGCAACCGCCTCGTCGATCAACATCACCGGAATGCCCTCGCGTATCACGTACCGACGTCGCAAGCGCGGGTTGTACAGACCGTCGTCGTCACCGAGGTAGTAGAGCGGGCCCTTGTCCTGCGGGCAGGCGAGAACCGCCAGTAACCGGGGGTCGAGTGTCATCGAATCCAATCCTTTCATACTCCGAGCACCGATGGTCAGACGCTGGTGACGAGGGCCAGCACCCCGGCCACATGGCTATCGCATTCGTCGCGTGTCGCTGCCTCGAGATTCAGGCGCAGCAGCGGTTCGGTGTTGGATGGCCGCAGGTTGAACCACCACGATCCGCAATCGACAGTCAAGCCGTCGAGACGATCCTGCTGGTGGTCGGCGAACTCCTCGGCAATCCTGGCCATGACGGCGACCGGATCCCCAACCTGGGTGTTGATCTCTCCGCTGGACGAATACCGTTCGAACGGCTTGCGGACGACCGACAACACAGTGTCGGCCCGGCTGATCTCGGCGAGAACGAGCAGCGAGGCGATAAGCCCGGAGTCGGCCCCGAAGTTGTCGCGAAAGTAGTAGTGCGCCGAGTGCTCGCCACCGAACACGGCGCCGGTCTCGGCCATGATCTCCTTGATGAACGAGTGACCGACCTTGGTGCGAACCGGCACCCCGCCGTTCTCGCGGATCACCTCGGGCACGACCTTCGAGCAGATCAGGTTGTGCAGCACCGTCGCTCCAGGATGCGAGCGCAAAACGGCCGCGGCGAGAAGCGCCGTGGTCGTCGAGCCGCTGAGTCCGCGGCCTGTTTCGTCGACCACGAACACGCGGTCGGCGTCGCCGTCGAACGCGAGACCCACGTCGAAGCCCCCGGAAACGACTCGGGCCTGCAGATCGCGTTGGTTGGCAGGCTGCAGTGGATCGGCCGGATGGTTGGGGAAGGTGCCATCGAGTTCGCCGTACATGATCTCGAGGGTGATCTGCGGCAGACGTTCGAACACCGCCGGCACCACCAGGCCACCCATTCCATTGGCTGTGTCGGCGACGACACGTAACGGGTGTATCGCTACCGGGTCGATGAACGAGACGACGTGGTCGGCGAACGCGCTGAGCAGATCGCGGGTCGTCGCCGAGCCAGGCCGCGAGGCGGCTACCGGGCCCTTGCCTTCGAGCACGCTGGCTGCAACGGCCTTGATCTCTGCCAGTCCGGTGTCCTGTCCGACGGCACGTGCGCCGCTGAGACAGAACTTGACGCCGTTGTACTGGGCCGGATTGTGCGATGCAGTGAACATCGCGCCCGGAGCATCAAGGGTGCCGGCAGCGAAGTAGACCAGATCGGTCGAGGCCAACCCGAGGTCGACGACATCGACACCCTGCTCGAGCACACCCCGTACGAATGAGTCGACCAACTCCGGACCCGACGGGCGCATGTCGCGACCGACCAGAACGCGACGGGCCTGGGCAAATTGGGCGAAGCCGACTCCGAGAGCGTGAGCGACATCGGTGTTGAGCTGATCGGGGACGGTGCCACGCACATCGTAGGCTTTGACGATGGCGTCCAGCACCTGGGGGGCGGTCGAGGACATCGGGCTTAGAGGCTAGCGCCAGGGCGGCCTGAGTCGTCTGGAGGATCAGTCGGTGGCGCCCAGACCAGCAACTCGGCGTCGAGATCAGCGTCGAGGGGGTCGCCGATGTCCGGTCGCCACGGCTCCGACGGCGTCGGGTCGATCAGCATCGTTTCGTCGGCGGTCGACACCCACTCGTCCCAATGGAATGCGTCTGGATCCGACTCATTGCCGAACGGATGTGTGTTGGCGTGACGGACGTCGCCGCGGATCCTCATGAAGATCAGCAGACCGATCCCGATGAAGGTCAGCAGATAGGCGAAGTAGTCGAGCTGCGACCGCCCATAGGTGAGGTGCACATCGGTCGAAGTCGGCACCACCACCATCAAGTTGGGGGCAATTCGGTATGGACCGTCCGCGCCGCTGGCGCTCCAATTCGGGAAGTAGCTGATCTTCACCAGCACGGGCACGCCGATCTGGTCGACACTGAATCGCAGATCTTGCTCGCCGAGGCGCACGTTGCTGATCGTGACGGCGGGCAGCTCCTTGGCCTCGATGGCTTCGGCTGGCTGGACGATGTCGATCTTGCGACCCGATGCCCCCGGATCCAGACCGTCGCTACGCGTCTGGTCGACTTCGACGTCGATCCGCTGCCACTCGGCCGGCCCATCGTTGGCAGGCATCGCGGCCCACTCGTCGCGATGTTGGAACCAGCTCATGCCCAGTTCGAGATTGCGTTCGCGCTGATCGCCGCTTCGATGCCCGACCACCACCGGTTGCACCGCCAGCGGTTCGACGAGATCGCTGTCGGCCACGTCATAGATGTTCCACGGCCCGACGGAGGCGAGCAGGGTCAATTCGTCGCGCGTGTCAGCCTCGGCCTTCGCCTCCTCGGTGAACACCATCACATACTTGACGCCGAGGGTCTGCAGGTACGGCACACCCTTTTCGGCGTCGTTGTCGTCGTAACGCAGTTCGCGCACCGGGTTCGAGCTGTTGCTGCTCATCGCCGCGGCCGTGACGAAGTGGTATGGCGTGGTGCCGCTTGCCTCGAAGAACAGGCCCTCCATGCTGGCGATGCAGCCGTCCGTCCAGTGCGGCAACAACATCAGCGCCATCGTGGTGCCGTACTGGCCATTGTCGCCGTTGTTCTCCCACATCGCCCGACCACAGCCGTGCGTGGTGTCCGCGCCGAGCGTCTTCATCTGATCGATCAACGCCTTGTACTCGCCATACGCGTCGCGACCCTCGTAGCCCATGAAGTTGTAGCGGGTCCAGCCATCGCTCTGGGCGTCTTTGGCCTCGGGCGACAACGTGATCGGGTTGAAGCCACCGATTCCCCACGAGTACACGTTCTTGCCGTGTTGGCTGATCGTGCGCCCGCCGGGCACCTGTTGGAACAGGAACAGTTCCATCACCAACACCACGGCGCTGACCGCGGCAGCAGTGCCCAGGCCGAACTTCCACATGCTGCCTCGTGCGGGTCGTGCCCGACTGCCCCGCACCACGACCTCGACGAGTTCGACGATGCCGACCATCATCAGCATCAGTCGGAGCAGATAGAGGAACGGAAGCAAGCGGGGATTCCACAGCAGACCGATGACCGGCAGTGAGTCCTTGGCCAGGAAGACAAACGCCGTCAGGGCCAAGGAACAGATCCCCAGCCATGCCCCGCCGAGTTGCCGTCGAACGACGGACACGACGAATCCGAAAACGGCGAGACCCGTGACGACGATGTCGAGGAACGTCGTCCACGGGAAGAACATGTCCCAATACGAATCGGTGACGCCGTCGGGTCGACCGTGGTACTTCATATCGGTCATGTACGCGTGATTGGCGAGAAACGGCACGACCCAGAACGCGCTCAGCAGCACCGCCCCGGCAAGCACCGTGAAGCCGTAGAAGAATCTGGTGCGGTCCATCCACACGGCCCACAGCAACACGGCACCGAGGACGACGAATATCAACACGATGCCGTGGCACAGCATGGCCAGGGCAATCAGGATTGCCGCCCAACTTCGGAACTTGCCGGTCTCCATGCCACGGGCAAAGACACCGAGGCCGAGCATCGCCAGCGACAGAGCTATGGAGAACGAGAACTCGCCTGCCATCGTGCTCTTGACGTTGCCGCCGTAGATCGAAAAGCTCTCGTCGAACAAGAAGATGGTCGCTGCCAACGCCATGAGTTCTGGCATCGGGTAGCGGAAGCGAGCAAGCCGGCCGAACGCCCAGGTACAGACCGGCAACGTGACGAGACCGAGGATCGCAACCAGCTTGAAGGCCACGCCGTACGGGAACACTGTGTTCAAGGCGACGATCATCAGCGCCGGTACGACCATGTAGAACCGGTACAGGGGGAAGCCGTCGTACCAGTAGTTGCTCCAGCCACTGAGTTGGAAATTGGGCAGCAGATGATCGCGGAGATAGGCAGGCGCCATCACATGGGCACCCATGTCGCCGCCTGTTGGTGTGTTGTTCTCGAACACGAGGTTGAGGTGCACGACCTTCAAGACCGAGAACGTCGAGCCGCCGACAACGATGAGTGCGGTGAGATAGCGGGCGATTCGTTCGTTGGTCCACGGTGTGTCGAGCCAGTAGCGCGGACGGCGCAGAATACGCGAAACGATCCGATCGACCAACGGGCGTCGCGGCGGGGTCGGTCGAACGTCAGGCTGTAGTACAGGATCTTCGGCGACGATCGGATCGTCGATCAGCTCGGTCATGTCGGCCGTCATTGTTTCACTCCGCTGCACGTCATGGAGTGTCACCCCGTCGTTGATGCCGCTTCTCATGTCGTGTCTCATGTCTGGGCCACCAACAGCAGTCCGGTCGCATTGAAGGCCATGTGAGCCACGATGCCCATCCCCAACCTGCCGGTGACCAGTGCGCAGACTCCGAGCACCAGTCCGAACACGAAGAGCCCCGGGAACTCGACCAAGCGGAAGTGGATCAGCGCGAAGAACGCAGCGACCGCGACCACCGCCACCGCCTCGTGCAAACGTCGCAGCGCCGCGCCCTGCAGCAAGCCGCGATACACCAGTTCCTCGACCAACGGTGCACCGATGACGACAATGGCGACCAGGCCGATGAGCCAACCGCCATGTGCCCGGTCGTACAGATCGCGGGCGTTGCGTTCGACTCGCGAACGACTGAAGGTGTCGGGCCAGCCGCGCTCGAGCGGCCAGTAGACCAGTCGCAGCGCGACAAGTTGTGACAACACTCCGATGGGCACACCGACGAGATCCACGACCTTGAATCGCAGGCCGTAGTCGGCGGCGAAGCCGGGCCGGGCAAACCGGGGCCTGGAGACGCGGTCGCTGAGCACCCACAGACCTGCGAGCATCGGCGCCCACAAGGCCGTGGCCAACACCATCGTGACCCACACCGGCGCCTCGGATGCGTTCTCGTACCCGGCGGCGGCGATCACTGCCGCTCCCAGCAGGTTCCCGACCACCCAGGTGGCGAACCAGACAGTGACAGCCTGACCAACGCCGACGCCGGCCTGGTCGGGATCGACACGCGTCGGAGGAACCTGGGCGCCGGGCATGAGGCGACAGATTACCGGCGTACGAGGTGTGCCGGCTTCAGCCGGCGAGCCGGGATGTCGCCGAGAAAACCAGGACGCGTCGGCTGCGCCTGTCTTCCAGCCGCCATCCGTTGGGCACTGAGAGCCGCGCTGTATGGCGCTCGCACAAGTCGTAGTCGTGAGGGTCGCGACTGGCAGTGAGGTCGTCGAGCCAGACGATCGCCCGGCCGTACTGGTACGAGAGCGTCGAGCACGCCACCTGCGCGCATCCGCTGCGCGAACACTGCCGATTCATGCGGTCAAATTATGCGCCACACGGACTCTGGTGGTGGATGCACCGCTGCAGAACCAATTGCCTCGAAGACCCGTAGCATATGGGAATGAGCAACCTGCCTCCACCGCCTCCCCCGCCGCCGCCCGGCCGCTCGGGCGGTCGCGGCCAGCAGAACGATCAACAGCCTCCCGAGCGCGGCGGTCGACGACCCATCGGTAGTGGATGGCCGCGTTGGGTCATCCCGGTGCTTTTCGCCGTGCTGATGCTGTCGTTCGCACTGCCACGTGTGTGGCCGACGACGAGCACCGAGAAGCGAACGTTCAGCGCCTTTTGGACAGCGGTCGAGCAGGGCGACGTCAAGACCTTCACCATCAACAATCAGACCAACAGCATCAATGGCGAACTGGCCAACGGCGAGAAGTTCACCAGCACCGCCCCGAACAACTTCCCGAACGAGGCGCAAACCCAGGAGCTGCAAGACAAAGGCATCGAGTTCGAGGCCAAGACGCCGAGTTCCAACTGGCTGCTCAGCTGGGCGAGCTTGTTGCTGCCGCTCGTGCTGCTGATCGGGTTCTTCATGTGGATGCAACGTCGCGCTGCGGGCCAGATGGGCAATGTGATGTCGATCGGGCGCAGCCGGGCAAAGGCGTACACGACCGACAAACCGTCGACAACGTTCGCCGATATCGCCGGCTACGAAGGTGTGAAGCAAGAAATCACCGAAGTGGTCGACTTCCTGCGCATGCCCGAGCGATTCCGCGAGATCGGTGCCCGAGTTCCGAAGGGCATGTTGCTGGTCGGTCCACCAGGTACAGGCAAGACGCTGTTCGCTCGCGCCGTTGCCGGCGAGGCCGGCGTGGGCTTCTTGTCGGTCACCGGCAGCGACTTCATGGAGATGTTCGTCGGCGTCGGCGCCAGCCGCGTTCGCGATCTGTTCCAGCAGGCTCGCAAGATGGGCAGGGCCATCATCTTCGTCGACGAGATCGATTCGATAGGCCGCAAGCGTGGCGCCGGCCTGGGAGGCGGTCACGACGAACGCGAGCAGACGCTCAATCAGTTGCTGGCCGAAATGGACGGCTTCGAAACGTCCGAGGGCATTGTCATCCTTGCCGCGACCAACCGCCCCGACATTCTCGACCCTGCGCTGCTGCGGCCTGGACGATTTGATCGCACGATCGTCGTACCCCTGCCCGAAAACGAGGAGCGCCTCGCCATTTTGAAGGTGCATAGCCGAGACAAGCGCATGGGCCCCGACGTCGACCTCGAGGTGATGTCGAAAGCCACGCCCGGTATGAGCGGTGCCGACCTTGCCAACCTCGTCAACGAGGCTGCATTGTTCGCGGTGCGCCGTGGCAGCAAGCAGATCGAGCGCATCGACTTCGAGAACGCCCGCGATCGAGTTGTGATGGGCGCCCGCCGAGAGAGCCTGATACTCAGCGCCGAAGAGAAGCGGGCGACCGCGATCCACGAGGGTGGCCATGCCATCTTGACGACAGTTCTGCCGAACGCCGACCCGTTGCACAAGGTCACGATCCTGCCGCGAGGCATGGCACTCGGTGTCACCTGGAGCCTTCCGGAAGAACGGCACACGTACTCGAAGGAATACTTCGACGACGTGATCTGCCGGGCCATGGGAGGGCGCGTCGCCGAGAAGATCGTCTTCGGTCATCTCAACTCCGGCGCAGCCAACGACCTCGAGCAGGCAACGATGATCGCCCGACGTATGGTCCGCGAATGGGGCATGAGCGACGCCGTCGGGCCCATGGCCTGGAGCGGTCACCAGCAAGTCTTCCTCGGCGAGGATCTGATGACTCAGGGTCGCGAGTACAGCGACGATACGGCCAAGATGATCGATGAAGAGGTCTTCCGTATTCTGCACGAACAAGAGGCCCGGGCATTCGAGGTTCTCTCCAAGCATCGCCGAGCGCTTGACCTGGTGGCCGAAGCCCTGCTCGAACGTGAGACCATCGACGGCGGCGAGGTCGCCCGCATCGTCCACGAGAGCCTCGGCCAGAGCGCAGTGGCAACCGAAGTCGCCTCCGCCGACGAGACAGCGGTGGCAATCGAGGACGCGCCGCGTTAGTAGCCTCGCACGGATGCCCCCGCCGTTGTTCGTTCCGCCGCCACGCTCCGTGTACGACGACCGGGCAGGCGGAAGCAACGAATATTTCGGTGCGACGTCATACGCCACCTACAACTACTTGGGTGGTGGGCTGATCGGCTCGATCAAGACCCGGCACTTCGAAGTGGCCCTCCGGCTTGCTCAGTCGTTGGGCGTCAAGGGCGAGGTAGTCGACTTCGGATGCGCGGATGGCATCTTGCTGGCGTCGCTCGATCGACTGTACGACAGTGTGGTCGCAGTCGACATACGTCCAGATTTCATCGAGATCTCCGACGCAGTGGTCAGACATCTTGGGCTCTCGCACACCACGACGTTGTGCACGGAAGGCTTCGATTGGGATCAGACAATCAGCACGCTCGGGGCGGGGTCCAAGTCTGCGGTCTTCCTGCTCGAGACGCTCGAACACATCGGTGAGCGCGAGCGGTTCTACGAGTCAAAGGTCGACTTCCTGCGGCAGCTCTCTGCCCTGCTGACACCCGATGGAGTGATCATCATCTCGGTACCGAACATGATCGGGCTCTCATTGCTCGCGCAGCGCGCCGTACTTGCCGTGACGCGCAAGTATCGAGAACCGTTGTCCATGGGCGAACTGGCACGGGGTGTGTTGCTGCGCGACGTGTCGGACCTGGAGAAGCGATGGACGAACATCGACCACCTCGGCTTCAATCACCGCGCACTCGAGGACAGTCTGAACCATTCATTCGCGATCAAGCGTCGCCGCAACATCGGCGTCAACGTTCTATACGCGTTGCAGCCGATTCGCTAGTGCCCGCGCTAGTGACCGAGGTCTGGCTCGGGGCTCGAGCCCGGATGTCGCGCTTCGGCGACAGCGGCCCACAGATCGGTCGCCGACATCGGGCCGACGAAGCTTGCTCTGACCACCCCGCTGGGGTCGGCGACGATCGCAATCGGCACCGCGTCGACGTGGTACTTGCGGTGCAGCGCCGCCGCGACTGAGTACTCGACATCGACGACTGCGACCTCGGCGCAGGCCAGCACCTGGGCCTTGCGGACCACGTCGGCACAGGCGATGCACGATGCTGACGAGAACACCGCCACGAGCCAGGGCGACTCGGCCCCGGCAAAGTCGGATCGATCGATCTGAGCCGGAGCCGTGAACACCGGCTGTGTGGGCGCATCAACACCGGCCCGTCGCCGCAGGACAGCCCCGAGGGCAAGGGCGACCGTCAGCACGGCAGCGGCAATGAGTATTTGAGGCACCGGTTCAGCCCGGCAGAGCGAAGGAGCCCGAGCGACCGCGCAGGTCAGGGTCGCGTGGCAGCAGCCGCTCGACGAAGATCCGCTGGGTCGACTCGACGACGAGGGGATGCCCGAGAGCGGTGGGATCTGAGACTCCGATCGTGATCACCCCACCGGCAGGCAGGTCGATCGCCTCCATACCGGGCACCGGAACCTCTCCCCCGGCGCCGAGCGTCTTCACCGTGACCGTGCCCTGCGAACCCGTTGCGTTCAAGACGACGAGAATGTTCTCGACAGCCAAGTCGGTCCCAATGGCCATGCTCCACCGAGTCGAAGCGAACGACGGTGGCGAACCCATGACCACCGTGGTTGCGACAGTGTCGTCGGTCTGTCGAGTGATCGCCCGTTCAACGAGGATCGATCCTTCGGTCTCGGTCGAGAACACCGCGCCGTGCCTGCCTGCCGGCACGCCGACATCGCCCGCGATCAGCGAAACGACGTTGCCGGCTGGAACCGTGAGTGGCTCGGGATTGACGAAGCCTGCGGCCGGATCGAGGCCGAGGAACGTCACGTTGACGATGGCGTCGGTCTCGGACGCGTTGTAGACGCTGTACCGCTCGATCACGTTGGGAGCGACCTCGCCGTCGGCGAAGTAGAACTGATCGCCGAGTGACGGTGCGCCAAGGGTCATGGTGAAGCCGGCTCGACCGACGGATGTCACGTACTCCTGGGCGCGACCGACGACGACGCGTCCACGGGTGCTCTCGACCGTGACCGCGAGGACGAACTCACGCTTGGCAAGCAGGTCCTGGCTGATGACGAGGACGGAATTGGCCCTTACCTGCAAGCTCTGCAGGATTGCCGGCTGTCGACTCTCGGTGCTGGTCGCCTCGCTGATGTTGATGATGGCGTCGGACGGGAACGGGTTGGTGACGACCAGTTGCTCCTTGCTGCCCTCCACGGTGTAGCCGTCGGCGAAGTACCACGTCGACGACGTCGAGTTGGAGCACGGCGAGACGGCACTGCCTGAGGGGCTGTCCGCGCGTTGCTCGACGAAACCGCCGCCCCCGTAGATCTCGACCATTGCCGACACGAACGAGCCCTGCGGCTGTAGCTGGCCGAGATCGAACACCATCGTGCCTCGGCTGGGCACCTCGAAAGGAACGGCCACCGCTTCGACTCCGGCAGCATCGGTGAACGTCGTGATCTTGCCGGCGAGCGTCACTTCCGACGGGTTGGCAACGATGGCCGACCCTCCCAGCTGCGGGCCTCCGATGGGAACGCCCGCACAGAACCACGCCGACGTCACAAACTCTCCCTTCGGAACGAACGGCATGGTGGCATTGCCGAGCCGCGAGAACTCGGCGGGCACGCTGGAGACGGGGCGAGAGCGTTGTAGCGCGACGACCCCCACGACCGTGGCCAGCACCATCAAGCCGGCGAGCAGTCGGCGAACGGCAATCATTCGACACTCGCCTCGTGTTGCTCGGGCTCGTCGTCCTCGGTCGCAACTTGTTCGGGCGTCGTCTGCCACACCGTCTCGTCTGCGATCGAGACAAGAATCGTCGGGTCGAGGGAATCCGCGATCGGTGCGTCGATCGACAGCAGCGGCGCGTCGGGTCCGGCGTTGATGTGTCGCCGCCGCCAGCGCGTCACCGTTGCAGTGTCGAATCTGCTGATGCCAAGAGCGAGCGCCAGCCACAAGACCAGCTGACCGATCAACGCCAAGGCTCGCGACGTATCCGTGTGGTACTGCAGCGTGGCTGCTCCACCCGAGGCAATGTCGTAGCCAGTCGTTGCGCCGAACGCCGGCCGCGCCGGGATGGACTCCGCACCCACCTGCAGCGACCAACGCTGGTCAACGCCGGTAGCGACCGTGACCGCGCCGGGCGCCACCACGAAATCCGCGGCGTCGTTGTCGGCGGCGCCGATTGCCACGGGCGAAGCGATCGACCTGAGCTCGAGTCGAGCGAGCGAATCGAGTCCGGCCTGGCGGGTGGCGTCGGCGTCGGCAACGGCGAACTGGGCGCGGGTAGGAATCCAGGCGGTGTTCTCGTAGACGAGAAAGTTCAGCGGCCGAGTCAGCGGCGCAGCGAAGTCGAGCTGGTCATCGAGGGCGTCGACGAGACCGTTGGGGAGCGGCAACGGCAGATCGACCGTACTGGCCGCACCGTCGGCCACCGGCACGACGATGTAGCGAATGGCGTACGGCGCCAAGAGACGGCCGCCGCGCAGCGTCGACTCGGTGGCAAGCTGCTCGATGACTGCGCCGACCTCGGCCTCGGTCTCGGACGGTCGGCCGGGCCAGGCTTCGTACTGTGTCAGCGGCCCGTCGTCGGTGATGGCGTAGCCGATGCCCGGCTCCAACGTCCACGCCGGAACCGGCATGACGCGTGGATCACCGATCCACAGGATTCGATAGTCCCCCTCGGGCGGGTTCTCCGGAAACTGTCCGAGTACCGATGTCAGCGTCAGCGTCGGCGTTCGCCAGCGGCCAGAGCTCACCGCAGTGATACCCGGCAACACTCCGATGGCGATCGCCGCGGCAGTGAGCAGGCCCAGCGGTTGACGCCAGCCGAACGAGCCGGCGAGCACGTCGTCCTGGAAGGCCGCGGCAATGCACGCCGCCGAGAGCGCAAGACCAACGGCGACGGGAGCCAGCAGGATTCCGGGCTCTGGCAATCGCACCTTCAAGCCGCGATCGTCGAGTACGGCGAGCCAGCCGAACGCGACGACCAAGCCGGCAGAGCGAATCGCCCAGGTCAGGCGCCAGCTTCGGGCGACGAGCGGCGCGACCAGCACAGGCAGGTACAACGCGATGGCCAGGATGCCGAACTGGCCGTTGCCCACACCGAACTGCGCCAACTTGCTCACGCCAAGGGCGCGACTTCCATTCGATCCTGCAGCGACGCCGTCGGCAACAGGCACCGGAACACCTGCGATCAGATCCCATCCGTCGCGACCGAACAGCGAAGCGGCCCACGGCAGGTTGGCGGCAAACGCGAGCACTGCCGCACCCACAGCGATCGACACCATGATGAGCGCCGATCGCCACGAGCCACCGGCCAGGAGCGTCGTGAGGGCAAGCACGACTGCCATCGCCACCACCACGAAGGCGAACGACGGGACAAACGCGAACGTGACAGCGGTCAGCAGTGCCAGCTGACACAGCGTGCGCAGGCGACGACGTGCCGGGATCGGCAGGTACTCATCGGCCCGGTTGTCGCCCTTGTGGGTGTCGGCGTCGAACGACTCGATGCCAGCGCTGCGTCGCAGGAGGTGCACCACCCAGGGAGCGGTTGCGTAGCACGCCAGCGCGCCCCACCGGCCGCTCGACAACACCTGCGACGGCAGCGGCACTGCGGCGTACACGACCAGTGCTGCGATCCGGGCACGCGCCGTCGGGAACAGGCCCGCCAGACGCCAGATACCCAGATAGCCGATCAGCAACAAGCCGAGCACGCCGACCGTGTGCAGCAGACCCATGTGGAACAACGTCACCGTGCTGGCCAGTGCCGTCAGGGCCACACCGGTGGGAACCGGGGTGGTTGCCCCCAAGCCATGACCCCACCATCCGGACCGGTAGTCGCTCAGCATCACCCGCGGGCTCGCGGGGAGTTGCATGAACTCGCCAAAGCCCGGGATGCCACCGAGCAGATGGCGGCTGCCGAAGAGCACGGCGACCAACACGCATATCCACGCAAACATCGGCGCAGACCCCGCAGTTTGACGCCATCGCCGCTCGATCGAGTTCTCGCCGCGCGATGGACGCATATCGCGGCTGCGCAGGTACGCCGACACGCGAGCAGAGCCGCGTAGTTGCAAGCCCGCGATCTCACCGTCGGGTACTCGGCGCAGGGCCCGAACGTCGCGTCGCCGAACGATGATGCCGGGCAGCCGCGGCACGACACCACACATCGCCCGCAACGAAGCCCACGCCTCTCGCGGCTTGCCTGAGAAGACTCCCACGACGAGTTCGGAAGTAGTGACCAGGATCAGTTGGATCGTGAGCAGCGGCAATCGGCGTGCCCCTGTGAGCGTGGCGATCGAGCGCATGCGGTGACGGGCCTGCAGCAACGCCGGACGCAGATCGGGACGCCGCTCTGACAACGCCTCGCGGTGGCGGGCGCGTGCCGCTGGAACGACCACCACTCGCGCGCCACCAAGGTGAGCCCGCCAGCAGATGTCGACGTCGTCGCCGTAGAAGTCGATGGAGGTGTCGAAACCGGCGATCGCCCTGAAGAGATCGGCGCGAATCATGAGGCACGCCGAGGGCAGGGCGAAGACATCGCGTACGGCGTCGTGCTGCTCCTGGTCGACCTCGCCTTCCTCGACGAACGAGTCGATCTCGCCGAACCGATCGACACCGAGACCGACGTGTTGCAGCACGCCCGGGTCGTCCCACGAGACCAGCTTCGGCCCAACGATCCCGGCGTTCGAGCGGTACAACTCCTCGACGAGCAGGCGAATGGCGCCCGGATCCAGGGCGACATCGTCGTGGAGGAAGCAGAAGAAGCCGTTGTCGCCTTCGACCAGGCGCAGTACCTCGTTGGCGACAACGCCGTAGCCAACAGTGTTGCCCACCGCCCGCACGAACGCATTGGGAACTCGCTGGCGCACCCTGTCTGGCACATCTCCTGGTTCACCGACGACCAGGAAGAGGCTCTTCATATTGGCATAGTCCTGATCGGCCAAGCCGTCGAGGACCTCGTCGAACCAGTCGCCTGGATGGAATACCACCATCACGGCCACGACGGGCGGGGCGAGTTGATGAGCGGGTTCCACGAGGCAGCCAGGCTACTGCGAGGGAGCGTCGGAGTGGAGGCACTCACCAAGTAATGCTTGCAATAGTTAGCACTCTGCGGTATATTGATTGCATGTTCAAACTCCCCGATTTCCCCACTGTTGATTTCCCATCCATCGATCTTTCCGGGCTCGACATCCCTGCGCTCCGCAACATCGATCTCTCCAAGTACGTGCCGACCGTGAAGTTCCCGACCATCGACATGCCCGCGGTTGACCTGCCGAGCATCGATGTCGCCAAGCTCAGCGACGCAGTTCGCGACATGGCGTACCTCACCGTCGGAATCGGCGCTGCCGCGGTCGAGCAGGCCCAGGCTCGCCGACGCGAGTTGGCCAACACGATCAGCAACGGCCTCGAGGCCACCAAGATCCAGGTCGATACGGTCGTCGACAAGATCGAGGCCATCCTGCCCGAGAAGGCCGCAGCGCTGTTCGGTCAGGCCCGCGAAATCAGCGAGGCTGCTCGCAGCCAGGTTCTCGGGTTGATTCGCAGCGCAGCCTGAATCCCTCGTAGACCCCGCCGGAGGGGTTCGTGCCGCTAGCCTCGCTGGTCTGGTGGACCCCTCCGACGCTCATCTTGGTCACGCTCAATCCGGTGACCCGCCTGATTCTGGCGACGCCAAGACTTCGTCCCGAGTCCCTCTGCCCGACGGCACTCTGCCCGTCGGTATCGGCCTGCTGATCGCCGGGATCACCAGCTACCTGTTTCTGAAGGTAGCCAAGATCGCTCTCGGCAGCGACGAGGCCGTGCAGACCATCGCCAGTCTGTGGATCGCCACGTTCGCCTTGGCTCCCGGGTTTTTCCTGCCCCTCGAGCAGGAACTGGCCAGAACGCTGGCCCACCGTCGAGCCATCGGCCAGGGTGGCCAGCCAGTTGTCGCGCGAGTGCGCACACTTGGTATCGGCCTTGCTGGGATCGTCACACTCGCCGCCCTGGCTGCCAGCCCGCTGATCGTCAGCGGCTACTTCGACGGCGACTGGGTCCTGATGGTCGCGTTGATCCTGGCGTTCTCGGCGTACGCCCCCGCCCACCTGTCACGCGGTATCGCCAGCGGGAACGGCCGGTTCCGGGCATACGCAATCGTCATGGGTGCCGACGGCGCCGTCCGTATCGTGCTGTGCGCCACGCTGGCCATCCTCGGCATCAAGACCGTGGGTCTCTACGGTTTCGCCGTCGCGCTGGCTCCCGTCCCTGGTGTCTTGTGGGTCAGGGCCAAGGGAGCACTGCGCACGGAGCCAGGCCCCGAGGCATCGTGGGCCGAGGTCACACCCAACCTCGGTTGGCTGTTGCTCGGTTCGGTGTTCGCCGCAGCGTTGGTCAACGCCGGCCCGTTGGCGGCCACCCTGCTGGCCAGCGACGACCAGAAGCACCTGGTCACTCGGTTCACGTACGGGGTGCTGCTGGCCCGCATCCCACTCTTTCTCTTTCAAGCGGTGCAAGCCGCATTGCTGCCGCGACTGTCGCGGCTCGCGGCCCGCAACGAGATCGCCGAGTTCCGGTCCGGGTTCACGCGGTTGATGAAACTCGTGTTGGTTGTCGGTGTCGTTGGCACGGCTGGTGCGTTCCTGCTCGGGCCGCTGGTCATCGAAAAGTTCTACGACGCCGAACTCAGTCGCAAGACGATGGCCATGCTGGCCCTCGGCAGCGCCATCTACATGGTCGCCCTGGCTATTGCCCAGGCGGTGATCGCCTTACGCGGTCACGCCCTCGTCGCCCTCGGTTGGGGTATCGGCGCTGTCACGTTCGTCGTGGTGACGTGGCTCGGCTCCGACGAACTGTTCCGGCGGGTCGAACTCGGTCTGGTCGCTTCGTCACTGACGTCACTCTGCGCGTTTGCATTGGCCCTGCGATCACGGCTGCGCAGCGGTGATCTGCCATCGGGTCAGTCGGTGATCGAGGCCATCAACAACATGCCCCTCGAGACGTGACGTCAGCTGCGGCGGGCCTTCTCTGACTCGATGCTGAGGTCGTTGGCGACCATCATCTTGATCAATTCGGGGAAGGCAACCTCGGGCTCCCAACCGAGCTGAGTGCGTGCCTTTGACGGATCACCAATCAGCAGATCGACCTCCGCCGGGCGGAAGAACTTCGGATCCTGGCGCACGTAGTCGCGCCAGTTGTCGATCCCAACCTCGTTGAACGAAAGGCGGACGAGGTCCTCGATGCTGTACGCCTTACCGGTGGCGACGACGTAATCGTCGGGCTGATCCTGCTGCAGCATCAGCCACATCGCCTTGACATAGTCGCCGGCGTAGCCCCAGTCCCGCTTGGAATCGAGGTTGCCCAGCACGATCTCGGTCTGCAAGCCGAGCTTGATTCGGGCGACGGCATTGGTGACCTTGCGAGTGACGAACTCGAGGCCGCGGCGGGGACCCTCGTGGTTGAACAGGATGCCACTGCATGCGAACAAGCCGTAGCTCTCGCGATAGTTGACCACGATGTCGTGCCCGAACACCTTGGCACACCCGTATGGCGAACGAGGGTGGAACGGGGTTCGTTCGGTCTGCGGCGTTTCGCGAACCTTGCCGAACATTTCGCTGCTGCTCGCCTGATAGAAGCGGATTGGGTTGTTCTCGGCGCCGCCCACCATGCGGATTGCTTCGAGCATGCGCAGCACTCCGGTGCCTGTGATGTTGGCGGTCAACTCGGCCTGGTTGAAACTCAAGGCGACGAACGAGATTGCCCCGAGGTTGTAGACCTCGTCGGGCTGTGTCGAGTCGAGCGCCTTGACCAATGACGGCAGGTCAGCAAGATCGCCGGGCACCGGTTCGACGTAGGGGAACTCGTCGCGCATCATGGTCATCCGCGGGTTGTTCTGGCCCTTGACCATGCCGAAGACCTCGTACCCCTTGGAATGAAGAAACTCGGCGAGATGCTGGCCGTCTTGGCCAGTCACACCGGTGATGAACGCGCGAGGCATGCTGGCAATCCTTCGAAGGGTTGGGCCGGGTCGGGCCGTCAATGCGGGACACGGCAGTCTACGGCTTTCGAGCCGCTTGTCGTGTCAACGGCTAGCCTCGGCCTGCCCATGAACCGATTGCGCGTCGCCTTCGATGTCGGCCCACTGGCCGGGCCGCGCACCGGAGTCGGTCACGCCGTGGCGGCGATGCGCGACTCGCTGGTCGACATCGACGACCTCGAACTCGTCGAGTACATCGTGTCGTTTCGATCTCCACCTCCGGCGGGCGCCCGCCGCCTGCCATTGCCAGCGCTGGTTGCTCGTCGTTTGTGGGCAATGGCCGACCGACCGCGCGTCGATCGGTTCCTCGGTCGACCAGGTGTTGTGCATGGCACCAACTACGTCGTGCCGCCCTGTCGGGTAGAACAGGTGGTCTCGGTCTATGACTGCTGGTTCCTACGACATCCGACGCTGGCGAGCGGGGCGGTTCATCAGGCGGGACGGGTGCTGCGCCGGGCCATCCAGCGCGGCGCCACCGTTCATGCCAGTTCCGCATCGACTGCAACGGAGATCGCAGATCTGTTCCCCGGCGCTCGGGTCGCAACGATTCCGCTGGCAGCGGTACCCGTTCCGGTCCCCGCATCGAATCCACCGATACCGGCAATCGCCGGCCGGCCCTTCATCGCCGCGGTCGGCACCCTGGAGCGGCGCAAGAACTTGCCAACTCTCGTCGAGGCGTTCGGCCTGCTGGCTGCCGAGGACGACCAGATCCTGCTGGTGCTGGCAGGCGCCGATGGTGACGATCGGCCGGCGATCAACTCGGCCATTGACCGTCTCGACCCGACTGTCGCCAGACGGGTGGTCATGACTGGGCGTGTCGACGAGTCGGCGCTTTCCTGGCTGTTGCGCAACGCGACCGTGCTCGCCTACCCATCGCTCGACGAGGGGTTCGGCTTCCCGTTGCTCGATGCCATGCAGGTTGGGGTGCCGATTGCGGCCAGCAACCGCGGCAGCATTCCCGAGGTGTGTGGCTCGGCCGGTCTGCTCTGCGAGGCAGACGACACAGTCGCGTTGGCGACCAATCTCGCCAGCGCGGCGTTCGACGATGGCGTACGCGCCCGGCTACTCGCCGCGGCGACGACACAACTGGCCACCTTTTCGTGGCAGCGATGCGCCACCGACCTCGCTGCGCTCTATCACCGGTTGGCCGACGCATGATCGCGGTCCTGTGCGGAGGCGTGGGCGCAGCCAGATTCCTGGCCGCACTCGCTCATGTGGTCGCGCCGGACGACACCGTCGGTGTCGTCAACACCGGAGACGACACCGTACTTCACGGGCTCGCCATCTCTCCCGACCTCGACACCGTCATGAACACGCTGGCCGATGCCATCGATCGGGATCGCGGCTGGGGGTTGGCCGGCGAGTCGTGGCGAGCAATGGACGCGCTGCAGCGCTATGCGACAGTGCGACCCGAATCGTCTGCGGCCGCGCCGACCTGGTTCAACCTCGGCGACAGCGACTTGGCCACCCACTTCTATCGCACGGCGCGACTCGCAGAGGGCGCCACGCTTGCCGAGGTCACCACCGAGATCTGTGCAGCGTGGAACGTCGATCAGCGTCTGATTCCCATGAGCAACCAAACGGTCTCGACCGTGGTAACGCTGGCTGAAGGTGGCGATGTGTCGTTTCAGGAGTACTTCGTCAAGTTGCGCCACAGTGTGCCAGTCAGCGCAGTGCGCTTCGACGGCGCCGCCCAGGCCGAGTTGACGCCTGGGCTCGACGACGTGCTGAGGTCTGCGGAACGTGTCGTGATCGCGCCTTCCAATCCCATCGTGTCGATCGGTCCGATCCGCGCTCTCAGTGGCGTCGACGAGATCCTCGAGGCGCGGCGATCATCGGTTGTGGCGATCTCACCGATCGTCGGCGGCGCGGCGCTGAAGGGTCCGGCTGATCGCATGTTGCGCGAGCTCGGCTTCGAGGCATCCGTTGTCGGTGTCGCCCGGATGTACACATCCATCGCTGCCACGCTGGTGATCGATCCCGTTGATGCGCACCTCGCCGAGGCGATCGAGGCCGAAGGCATGCATGCAGTGATCACGCCATCGGTGATGAGCAGTCCCGAGATCGGCGCTGAACTGGCCCGCGTCACGCTTCGTGCGGCCTCAGCCCAGTGACCGGAGACCGACGCCGAGGTCGGTCCACGGTGCCCAGGCCAAGTGGATTCGGGCACGCGTGGGTGACAGCGCAAACCAGGTGATGTCGTTGGGGCGTCGCGGCGTGACAATCGGGCCCTTGGCGCTGGGGCCGGCCATCATCGTCCACAGCTCACGGATCGACGTACTGACCCCGGAGCCGATGTTGACGACGAGTCCACCGCCGCGAACCCCCGCTCGAACGAGCGCATCGACGGCGTCGTCGACATACAGGAAGTCGCGGGTCTGTCGCCCATCACCGTGAACATGTGGGCTCGTACCGCTGCGCAAGGCGTGGGCGAACGAACCGACGACTCCCCCATCCATCCGCTGCCGGGGCCCGTAGACGGTGCTCATCGCGAGCGCAGTGAACTCCACGGTGTGGTCGGCCCGATACATGTTGAGCAAGTCGACGACCGCCTTGGCGATGACCCCGTGGAGCCCCACCGGATTCCAGGTGTGGCCTTCCTTGATCGGCAGGTCGCGCAGCGGCACATCGCCGTAGAGCGCTGCGCCCGGCAAGGCGGTGACCACCTTCGAGCCCTGCATTCGAGCAGCCTCGAGCACAGCCACCATGCCCTGCACGGCGCGGCCTGCCTGCGCGGCGGCACCCCGACCAGGCGACAGCCATGCCAGGTGATACACAACATCTGGCGGACGAATGGCCGCGAGCGCCGAGAACTCGTCGGCCAGTACGTCGAGCGTGTGAATCTTCAAGGCACCGCCGGCAGCACGCGCGTCAGCCAAGTTGGCCAGCGAACCGCTCGACAAGTCGTCGACGACGTCGACCGTGTTGCCCTCCGCGATGAGACGATCGACCAGGTGCGAACCGAGAAACCCGGCGCCACCGACGACCAGAATGTTCACGTCGAGTCGGGGGAAGGTCGGTACTCGCCCGACACGCGCTCGCCCGGTGCGGCCCGACCGTGAAGACCGAACACACTCTGCGTGACGTTGGCGCGTGCGCCGATCCTGCCCATCACCACCGAGTTTGCCACCACGGCGTCGTCCCCGATGACGGCGCTCCCGAGCAGCACTGAATCGATGATCGTGGCGTTGGCTCCAACCGTCGCTTCGTGCGCGACAATGCTGCCCGAGACCTTGGCCGAAGAGTCGACACGGGCACCGGGGTGCACGCCGATGCACGGGTGGTCACGCCGCGTGCCGTCGAGCAGGTCGAGGTTGGCCTGCAGATACAGCGCAGGATTGCCGGCGTCGATCCAGTAATCGTCGGTCGCCATCGCGAACAGGCGCCCACCGGCGACGACCTCGGGAAAGGTGACCCGCTCGATCGAGACCTTGCGGCCGGCGGGGATGCGCTGCAGTACCGACGGATCGAGCACATAGGTGCCACCGTTGATCTGATTGCTCGGCGCCGTACCCGGTGCAGGCTTCTCGACGAATCGCTCGACACGTCCGTCCTCGTCGGTGGCGACGACTCCGAACGACGACGGATCCTCGACGCCGATCAAGTGGATGGTTGCCTCGGCGGAATGCGTGCGATGGAAGTCGACGAGCGCGGCAATGTCGAGATCAGTCAGCACGTCACCATTGGCAACGACGAATGTGTCGCCGATGCCACTGAAGTCGGCCGCGAACTTGATCGCGCCAGCGGTATCGAGCGGTTCGGGTTCGACTGCGTAGTGCAGAGCGACCCCGTTGCATTCGCCACTCGGGAACGCCTCGACGAACGGTTCGGGCTTGAAACCGAGGGCCAGAGTGACTTCGGTGACCCCTCCCCTCGAGAGGTTGTCGACCAGCCGTTCGATGATCGGGACGTGCCCGACGGGAAGCATCGGCTTCGGTGTGGTCAGGGTGAGGGGCCGCAGTCGAGTACCGAATCCGCCGACCAGAACGACGGCGCGCATCAGCCGCCTGTGGTGGTCGTCGCAGGCGCCGTGGTGGTGGTCGACACCGCTTCGGTGGTCGTGGCGCCCGTGACGGTCGTGGTCGTTGCCCCAGCGATGGTCGTAGCCCCGGCGACGGTCGTTGTGGTGGTGGCGACAACATCTCCACCATCGGCAGCACCAAGCGTCGGCAACTGGGCTGCCCAATCTGGCTGCGGGATATCGGCGCCCTTCGGTACGAACGCTACGACGAACGCCATGCCGTCATTGACGATGCGGATGTTGTTGAAGTCGGTGACGACATCGTGAAACACGCCCGGGTTGGCGAAGTCGTCCCACACCCTGACGGTGAGCACAGTGTCCTTGCCGTCGCACTTCGTGTCTTCCGTCGACCAGGTTTCGCCACCTTGATCGGCAGGCATGACCAACTTGTCGTCGCTGAGCTTGATGTCGTAGACGGTGAGGTAGACGCCGAGTTTGGCGCGGTTGCCCGACGCCTTCGTGGAGTACGGGTGATAGTGGATGATGCCATCGCCATGGCTGTGCACGCCGAGAAGCCTGAAGTCGTCATTGAGCAAGACTTGATTGCCGGCCGTATCGATCCCGGTCTCTTCCTTTGTGCCGACGGTCTTGGGCTCGAAGGTGTCGCAGATGTAGATGCCGAACGCGGCGTGCCAGTGTGCGTCGGCGTTGTTGCCGTCGTTGATCCGGGGAACACCGGATCCATCGCTGGGGCGGCTCTGGCGGCCGTAGACGATCGCCAGCACACCAAGCACCACGACGAGCACCACGGCGATGGGGAAAACCGAGCCGCCCTGGAAGCGAACCCTCTTGCCCTTACCCCGCGAAGCGAGTCTGGCAACTTTTTTGGCGGATGATGACGGAGCCACGAAGATGCGAGGCTATCGCCTCCCCGGATCAAAACTGGGTCATCGACCCTGGTTCAACTCGACGATCAGATCGACGTAGGCCCTGGCGACCACCGCAGGTGAGGCCGCTCGCTCGACCCATCGTCGCCCGGAAACTGCCATCTGCTGGCGGCCCGCAGGGTCGCCAGCCAGCCGTTGCAACGCACTCCGGAACGCCACGATGTCGTCGGGTGGCACACATATCCCCCCGCCCGACTCGGCGATGATCCGCGGCACTTCTGTTCCCGGATCGATTGCCGCCAGGACGGGACGACCCGCAGCGAGGATGGAATACGTCTTCGATGGAACGCTGACGCGACCGAGACCGGCCTTCAGCGGCACGAGATGTATGTCACCGGTTGCCAACACCTCCGGCAAGCGTTCCATTGGCTGATAACCCGAGAACCGAACGTTGGCGAGCCCGTCGGCGAGATCGCAGAGCGCTGCTCGCGCTGCGCCGTCACCGTTGATCACGAAGGTCAGCGACGGCAGGGCCTTGGCTGTCTCGACAACCATCTCCAACGACTGCGAGAAGCCGACGTTGCCGGCGTACAGCACCACGGTCTCGGAGCCGATACCGAGTTCGCGACGAAGTTCGGTCATGCGGTCGTGCGGACGAATGGCATCGGTGTCGACGAAATTGGGTATCACCCGCACGCGATCTCGTCGCGACGGTCGCATCTTGGCGGCGATGTTGTCGCCCAGATCGGTACTGAGCGCCGTGACTGCCGCTGCGCGGTTGTAGCTGACTCGCTCGAGTTGTCGTGCCGCGGCGATGATCCACCTGTTCGTGATCGTTCCCGTCTCGACCGCTGCATCGGGGAACACATCTTGGATGTTGAAGATCAGGGGTCCGCGCCGAATCACGTGAGTACCCCATCCCGTGAGCCCCATCGTCAGTGGCGGCGACATGGCGATGACCGCGTCGACGCGGCCACCGCGGCTCGAAGCCAGCCCGACGAGCGCACTGAAGCCGACGAATCCCATCGCCCGTCGCACAAGGTTGCGCTTGTCGCTGCCGGGGAACGGGTTGACCCGGGTGATCGAACCCCATTCGGTGGACTCTGTGCGCATCCACTTGCCTTCCCAGCCGGGTTCGATGGCGTGGCTGCGATACCACGGGAGCGCGGTGACGACGTGCAGTTGGTGGCCGAGTGCGGCGAGTTCGGTGACGATCCGTGTCATCACCTCGCCGGTCGGCGCGTTGTCCGGAGTGAAGTGCGGGCACAGGACGACGATCCGGAGCCGCTCGCTCGTCATGACCGTTCCAATGCTGCCGCGTAGGCGGCCGCCAACGCTGCGCCGGAGGCACGGGCGGTGAACGCGGTAGCGCGCTGCAGCCCGGCGGCGACCATCGTGGCGCGTTCGCGCGCCACCCGGTCGAGCGAATCCGACCAGGCATCGGGCGCCAACGGCAGCACGAGACCAGCACCACCGACGACATCGGGAATGCACGTCGAGTCGCTGGCGACGACGGGACAACCGAGAGCCATCGCTTCGATCAACGGCGCGCCGAAACCTTCGTACCGGCTCGGGAAGACCATCGCTTCGGCCATCTTCAGCAGGCCATTGCGATCTTCGGACGGAACCCGCCCGACACGACGAATCCGCGAGTCGGTTGCTGCCCGCACCTCAGGATCGGCCGTGCCATCCGCACCGGTCAGCACCAGCCGAAGGTCGGGATCTCGCCATGTCGATCCGAGCAGATCGATCAGGAATCGATGATTCTTGTGATGGTTGGTAACCGCCGGATAGACGATCACGGGTCCATCACCCAACGCGTACTTGCGTCGCAGTTCGACCTCGTCGGTGAAGTCGGTCAACAGGTCAGGTTCGAATCCGTGTGGAACCACCTGGACGTTCGGTGCCGCAACCCCGTACGCCTCGATCACGGAACTGCGCACGTACTCGCTGGGCACGGTCACCAACCGAGCCCGCCGCACCGATCGGCCGATCATCGCGGCCAGGTACGCCCGCTTTGTGCGACTGAAGTACTCGGGGTACGTGCGGTACTGCAGATCGTGGATCGTGAGGATGTAGGGGCGAGTAGCACCCAGCGGCGCTGCTCCACCGCCATGGTGGCGCAAGTCAGCGGACGCTGCTCGACGACGGAACCACGTCGACTCACCAACGATTCGACGCGCCCGCGATGCACCATCGAACGAGGCGACGATCGTGGGAAACGTTTCGGCCAGGTCGCGATGAGCCTCGACAAACCCGTCGACTACATACAGCGTCGGCTGTATGGAGGGCGCGGCCACTGCCAACCCGATGAGTTGCCGAACAAGATACTCCTCGGATCCCCCGACGTCGCCGGGAACGCACCACAGCAGGTTGACGGCAATTGCCGGGTCGGCCATCAGCACAGCTCCCGATACGCGTCGGCGGTCAGGCGTGCTGTTTCACGCCACGTCGCCCGATCGGCGCGATCCAGGCCCTTCGCGGCCAGCGCTTGGCGATGCTCACTCGCTTCGGCGATCCCTCGCGCAATGTCATCGGGATTCAGCGGGTCAACAAGCACTGCAGCGCCATCGGCTGTCTCCTCGGTCGCTGTGCCGCGACTGGTGACGACAGGAGTGCCCTGCGCCATGGCTTCGAGCACCGGCAATCCGTAGCCCTCTCGCTCGCTCGGGTAGCAGAACACCTCAGCCCCCGCGTACAGGCCGGCGAGGTCCGGCGCAGGCACAAAGCCGATGAATCTGACGTCGCCGCTCGATGGAACCGCGATGTCACCCCAGCCGGCGGCTCCGGCCACGACCAGCGGAAGCGGATCCTCGAGTCGCGAGACCGCGTCGACCAGGCCGCGTAGGTTCTTTCGCGGCTCGACGGTTCCGACGAACAGCAGATAGCGCTCGGGTAGCCGGTACAACGCGGTGACTCGTGCCGTCTCGGCAGCGTCTGCCCTGGCGGCATCGACGCCGAGCGGCACGAGGCGCAGGCGATCGGCGTCGACACCCGCCGACAAACAGTCATCCATCGTTGCCTGGCTGCTGCACAGCACCAGATTGGCTCGACGACGAACCTGATCGAGGCTGAGGCGAAAGATGCGGTTGCCGCGTCGGGTGAACTGCGACGGGTCATGCAGGAAGGCCAGGTCATGCACGGTCACCACCAACGGAGCGTCGGTCGCACACGGGATCACCGTCGTCGCATGGGCCACGTCGATCGGCCCCGTGGCACGCTCGACCTTCGGCCAGCCTCGCCGGAGCCACAGGTCATAGAGCAATGGCCCACCGACGGGAAGGTGGGCGATGGGTATGGCCGGCGACCATGGCTCGCTCGGAACATGCGCATGACGCCCGGCAACACCGATCAGCGTCACGTCGCGCTGCTCGCTCATGAACTCGGCGACACGCATCGCGGCAACACCGGTGCCACCAGGCACCCGGTGCCAGCATTGCTCCAGTGTGTAGGCGACGCGCACGGCCCCAATCATGCCCGCGCGGCTGCGCGTCGGCACGCACTGACTTCCAATGCCAAGCGTATTGTCTACGCTTTCCGCATGCGCACGGTTGAAATGCGGTTGAAGCGGCTGTCGCTTCCAGAAAGAGGAGATCGACGAGATCGCCGACATGGCGCAGGCGGAGCGTGCGCAGTACAGGCTGGAGACCGTTCCCGGATAGCGGCTTACTGAGGGCTGCGCAACTCGGCGACCAACTCGCCTCGCTCGACCACCACAACTCCGTCGAGTGTGACCGTGCAGTGCCGCATCGGCAAGTCGAAGTGGCCGGCCGTGAACCGACCGGCGACCTCGTTGGCGCCCGTTGAGTACAGAAAGTTGCCGGCGACGGCGCGGGCCTCGGTGCCCCACGTCTCACGGCGGTCGTACAACTCGACGGACTCCCAGCGCGCAGCGGAGTTCATGCCCCAGCCGACGTGACTGGTGGCGTAGCTCGCCCGATCGCCGAACGCCGCGAGGTACGAACGAAAAAGCTGGGTATCGACGCCATGGCCGGCGATCTCGGTGATGTGATCGTCGGCGATGGTCAGTTCGATCGGCGATTCCACAACGCGGTTGAACGTCAGGTTCAGATCGCCCTCAGCCATGATCAACGTGCCGTTCACCGTGTTCGCCGCAGGGAACGCGATCACCAGACCACCCGGCCAGTGAGCGATCGAGCCCGGACCGGCGGTCAGACCGGTGGATCCCGCGGTGAACGCTCCATCCAGATTCACCCTGAGGTCAGTGCCGGCGGCGCTGGTCACGTGCATCTCGCTGGCCGCTTCCAACCGCTCGTGGGCCAACTCGACACGCCGCGGGAGATCGTCGTCCCAACCGAGCCGCTCGAAGATGTCGGGATGCTCGTTGGAGATCATCAGGACTCGGGCACCGCCACCAAGGATCGCGCCGAGTTCCGGTGCATGCAGCAAACCCTCGACGGTGCAGTCGATGACCAACCCTGCCGTCGACAGCGCCGAGATGACCGCGGGGTTTCGGGCGATTGCTTGCGAGGCGCCCGTAGAGCGGATTGGCACCGAATGGGCGGACGCCGGTGTCGGCACGACGACGTCGAAGATGCGACCACCGAGCGACTGTGCAGCGAGCCGTGCTGTCTCGACAAGTGCAGGACGGCTTTGCGATTCACTGAGCAGCGCGACGACTTCGCCCTCGACCAGGCCGCAGCGGCCGAAGTGAGCCGCAAATGCCTCGATGAAACGCCACTCGGTCATCGCTCCGCGCTCCGTATCGCAACTCGCTGCATCTGCACGGCGAGCAATTGATTCACCGCGTCCGGCGCTTCGACATTCAGGAGATGGCCGGCCTGCGGGACGACCACCAGCCTGGCACCCGGGATCAAGTCCGCCAGCGCGAATGCGTAGGCGACCGGAGTTTCCTGGTCGAGTTCGCCGGCCGCGCACAACGTCGGTGCGGTGACGGTCGGCAACAGCCCCCGGCTGTCGTGCGTGACAAGGCAGTCGATCGAGCTTCGCAACGCGGCTCCCGTCACTCTCTCCATCGCTGCGCGTTGGCCGGCCAACGCTTCTGGTGAGATCTGCGGACCCGCGATCGCGGCGAGTACGCCGTCGGCGAAGTCGGCGGGTTCGCGACCTGCGTCGAGCGGCGCCAGCCGGGCGGCACGCCATTCGTCGGGCTTCGTACCATCGAGGCCGAATGCCGGACTGGTCGACAGCAACGTCAGGCTGAGCACCCGTGACGGATACCGGGCAGCGACGTATTGGGCGATCATCCCTCCGAACGAGATGCCGGCGAGATGTGCTGTCGCGGCACCGAGCGCATCGAACAGGTCGATTACGGCATCGGCGAGTGCCGTGAAGGTCACCTCACCCGCGAGTGCCGCCGACGCCCCGTAGCCGGGCATGTCCCACGCCACCACACGATGCTCGCGCCCCAGCACCTGGAGCTGAGGCTCCCATGACAGCCGGCTGCCGCCCAGGCCGTGCAGCAGGACAAGCGCTGGCCCATCGCCCGACTCACGCCAGGCGAAGCGGGCGCCCTCAACATCGGCCGCAGTGGTCACCGATGCAGTCTTCCCTGCTCAGGCCCATTTGTCAACGGTGTTGACATCGGATCGACAACGCTCCAGAATCACGACATGACGGTCGATCGCGACGAGTTGGTCCAACGTGTCCGCGCTTTGGGACCGGTGCTCAGCGAACGTGCCGTGCGCTATGACCGCGAGGCCAGCTTCCCGTTCGAGAACTTCGCCGACTTCCGACGAGAGGGCCTGCTGGCGCTGTGTGTTCCCACCGAGCACGGTGGCCTCGGCGCGAGCTACGCCGACTACGTGCGCGTCAGCGAGGAGATCGGCCGGTACTGCGGGGCGACTGCTCTGACCTTCAACATGCACAACGCCACCATGCTGTGGTGCGGCCAGGTGGCCGACTCGCTGACTCTGACTGACGCCGAGCGAGCCGCCCACGAGCAGATCCGTGCACACATGTTCCGCGGCGTGGTCGAGCGTGGTCACATCCACAGCCAGCCGTTCTCGGAAGGACTCGCGCCCGGCGCCACCGCCGGCGTCGCAACTCGGGCTCGGCCCGTCGACGGTGGCTGGCGAGTGACCGGTCGCAAGATCTTCGCGTCGTTGTCGGGTGCGGCCAACTTCTACAACGTCATCTGCCAGGTTCCTGGCGACGACGCGATCCGTTTCCTCGGAGTGCCGGCCACAGCAGAGGGTGTCTCCAGTCTTGACGACTGGGACCCGCTCGGCATGCGCGGCACGGTGTCGCGGACTCTGCTGATGGACGACGTCTTCGTGCCTGCGAGCAACGAGTGGCTGCCGGCCGGCGTGTACAACCAGGCAGCCGACAGGTATCCGTGGTTGTTCTTGTCGTTGTGTCCCAGCTATCTCGGTCTGACTGGCGGAGTGCTCGACACGACCCGGGCGTACCTGCGCGGCGAACTGCCCGGCCAGACAGCAGGCGCCCGACGCGATCATCCGATGAAGCAGGCCGGCTGGGCACAGATGCAACTGCGTCACCAGCAGGCCAGGGCGCTGCTGTACCGCGCTGTCGACGAAGCCATGCTCGACCCATGTGAGGATGACTTGGTGCTCGGTTGGTCCGCGGCTTATACCGTGATGGAGCACGCCGCTGAGGTTGCCTCGACTGCCATCCGTGTGTGCGGTGGTCAAGCGATGCTCAAGCACCTGCCACTGGAGCGCATGTACCGCGATGCCCGGCTCGGGTCACTGATGCTGCCATGGAGCGCCGAGGTGTGTCTGGAGCGGTTGGCGACGGCTCGCCTGTACGACTGATGAGCCGACACTCATGGCACGGCTGACACCCGCCATCATCGTGAATGCCGCGATCGACGTGATCGGCGAGGTGGGATTCGAGCAATTTTCGGTGCGACGGTTGGGTGAAGCACTCGATGCCGATCCGACGGCGATCTATCGCCACTTCCGCAGCAAGGACGAACTGCTCCGCGCGATGGGCGACCGCAGCCTGGCCGGGGTGGTCGATGGTCTGCCCACATCGTCGTGGCGTGACTTCATTCGCGAGCTGTGCATCCGCATTCGTGCGGCGAATCTCGCCCAGCCGGCACTTGCGTCGCTGGTGCGCGGCGCTCCGCCGAGGCATCGCAACGAATTGCTGATCACCGAGGCGATCCTTGCCACCCTGAGCGACGCGGGGTTCGCATCAGCGGCTGCGGCGCAGGCGTACCACGCTGTGATCGAACTCACGATCGGGTCGGCCGCAATCGACGCGACGCTGGCATCGATGCCCGCACCTGCACGCGATCACGTCTACGCCGAGTGGCGTGCGGACTATGCGGCACTCGATGCCCGCTTCTTCCCGCACTCGGTCGACATGGCGGCATCGCTGTACCCCGGCACCGCCGACGAGCGCTTTGCCTACGCGCTCGATCGCTTGCTGGATGGAGTCGAGGCCCTCGGTTGAGATGTGGCAGCGTTTTCTCATGACAAGTTACATCGACCTGAATCGAGCCAACTGGGACGATCGAGCACCTGCGCACGCGGCCTCGCCCGACTATGCCTGTGAACGCTTCATCGCCGAGCCCGACTTCTTGAGCGAGGTGGTCAGGTTCGACATCCCGCTGCTCGGTGATGTGCGCGGCCTACTCGGTGTGCACCTGCAGTGTCATATCGGCACCGACACCATCTCGCTCGCCCGGCTCGGAGCCGTCATGACCGGACTGGACTTCTCAGGAGCTTCGGTGGCAGAGGCGCAGCGGCTGTCGACGTCGGCCCGAACCCCGGTCGAGTTCGTCGAATCCAACGTCTACGACGCGCTCGATGTTCTGCCCGCGGCCGGTTACGACCTGGTCTACACCGGGGTCGGAGCGTTGTGTTGGCTGCCGGACGTGAAGCGGTGGGCACAGGTGGTGTCAGGGCTGCTACGCCAGGGCGGACGCCTGTTCATCCGTGAAGGACACCCTGTGATGTGGTCGCTCGACGAGTTACGCACCGATGATCTGGTGATCGGGTACCCGTACTTCGAGCGACCCGAACCGCTGATCGACGAGGACGCGGGTACCTATGTGGCCACCGACTCCGCCTTCACCCAGAACATCACTCATAGCTGGAATCATGGCCTCGGCGAGATCGTGACCGCACTGATCGATTCGGGTATGCAGGTGAGCGGCCTCGTCGAGCATGACAGCGTACCGTGGGAGGCATTGCCAGGCCAGATGGAGCAGGGCGGGTTGGGTGAGTGGCGGGTGCGCGATCGACCGTGGCGTCTCGCCTGTTCGTACACCTTGCAAGCGACGAAGCTCTAGAAGAACGGCAGGTACTGCCCGAGCTCCCACGGAGAGATGGACTCGACATCCCACGTGCCGTCGGCCAGTTCCCACTTGGCCAGTTCGTCCTTGCGGATGGTCAGGAAGGCCTTCACCAGATCGGGGCCCATCGCCTCGCACAAGACCGAGTCGGCCTCGAGCGCGGCGAGGGCTTCGCCGAGATCGTGTGGAGTGTGACGGTCCGTGTTGGGCTCGGTGTCACCGTCGCCGATCTGCGGATCACCACAGTCGCGACCATCGACGACACCGAGCAGCGCCGCATTGAGCATGACGGCTGCGGCAAGGTATGGATTGGCGCTACCGCACGGCATCCGATTCTCGATACGCGTGCCCGGCCCGCGTTCGTAGGGAACGCGATATGTGCTGATGCGGTTGTCGAGACCCCAGTTGGCCCAGTAGCCGGCGATGATCCCGGGGACCAACCGCTTGTAACTGTTGACGAGTGGCGCCGACATCGCGGCCATCCCCTCATGATGGGCGATCAGGCCACCGATGCACTGGCGCGCCAAGGTCGACAACCCATGCTCGGCGTGCGGATCGTCGAACGCGTTCGCACCACCCTGCACCGGCGTGAGCGACATGTTGATGTGCAGACCGCTGCCGACCAGGTGGGCCATCGGCCTGCCCATGTAGGTGATCCAATACCCCTTGCGGGCGGCCAGCTCGCGGGTCATCTCCTTGCAGATGAACGCGCGGTCCGCCGCGTCGAGCGCCGGGCCGTACTTCAGGTTGAGCTCCATCTGACCAGGATGGAACTCGCCCAGGATTCCCTCGAGATTGAGCTCGCACTGCTCCGCTGCGTCGAACATGTCGAACATCAAGCCGGTGTTGTCTCCACCCATGCCGACCCCGTAGACGCGATGTGATGGAAGGTTCAGCGGTCCGAACCCTCCCGGCGCATCGGCATCGGGTTGCATGACGTAGAACTCCATCTCGAACCCCAGGTGCGGCTCGTACCCGAGCGCTGCCCAGGCGTCGACTGCACGCCTCAGCGCGGCGCGCGGGCACAGCGCCAGCGGCTGCCCGTTGTACTCGAGGTCGGCGATCGCAACATCGGTGTCGACCTCCCATCCGGGTCGCACCGACTCGGCGAGCGGCACGGTGGTCAGATCGGCGAAGCCGACGTCTGGGCCATAGCCTTCAACGGGAAGGATGTCGCGATTGATGCCCATTGTCAGCGTCGTGACCGCGTGATGTCCGTGCTCGAGCAGCCTGGCACGCGGCACGTACCGGCCATGCGACAAACCGTTGAGATCGGCCCACATCACTCGAACACGTCGATTCCCCATGGACGGCGACGCTAGCAAACGATCTTTGGCCAGGTCAGGCGTGATGCACCGTGTGTTGACCGACGTTGTCGATCGCTTCTTTCTTGCTAGCGAGCGCCCAGACCGCGGCAACCACCAACAAGATGAGAGCGAGGTGACGGCCCCACAGCTCCGACGCGACGGGCGCTGTCTCATCCCAGAACTGCGAATAGATGGCCAATACGACCGTTGCCAGCCCGATGATCGCGGCAATGAGATCGAGCGGTTTGCGCATCGCGAAGTTCTTCAGCGCGCCGACGCACAGCAGGACGTACACGATGCAGATCAGGAAGCCACCGATGCGCGATGCGATCAGGAACCCGTTGAAGGCTTCGGTGTTGAAGAACGCGACGGGACCCGCTGGATCGACGAGATCGGTTCCGTACTTGGTCAGGGCGACAACGGTCGTGACAACGGTGACGACGAGGATCACCAGGCTGGCCATCGCCGGCAGCGACTTGGCATTGAGCTTGGAGAGTTGCGCCGGCAGCAAGCCGTCGCGGGACAACGTGAACAGGCCTCGTGCAGCAGCGAGTTGGAAGCCAATGCCGACAGCGAGAATGTCGAGCAGGATGGCCAGGTCGATCCAGATCGCGAAGAAGCGATTGAGATAGAGATCCGCCATCGGCGCGAAGTCGGATGCCGTCTCGGTGGCGCCGATCGCCAGCGTGTACTGGGTGATCAGGTAAAACGCTCCGACGATCAGAATCGTCGCCACGACGGCCTTGGGAATCGAACGTCGAGGATCCTTCGACTCCTCACCGAGCGCCGCAGCGAGTTCGAAACCGATGAACATCAAGATCGCGAACAGCAGACCCTTGAACACCGAGCCGCCCTCAGCGACATTTCCTGGATTGAACGAGTCGAGGCTGTTACCGGCGGGACCCCCATCGGCGATGACCTTGACGGCCAGAACCAGGAACGGGATGATCGACAGCACGATCAGCACCAGTTGAGCCTTGATCGATATCTGGACACCCAAGACGTTGGCTGCATACATCAACACTGAGATGATCAGCGCCCACAACCACCACGGGGCATCGAGGTCCATGTGGTCGTTGAAAAACGACCTCGCCCACAGCCCGCCGATGATGGCGATGCCGGGCCCCGCCAACACGATGGCGGCGATGTGGTACACCCCGGCGCTGAACGCTGCGGCTCGCTTGCCCAGCGAGTGAGCGACGAACTCGTAGACGGTGCCCGACCCGGCGTATCGCTTGGCGAACTCGCTGAGCGTCCAGCCAATCCCGAGCACGCCAACCGTCGTCAACAAGATGACGAACGGTCCGGCCCCGGGCGCCAGAACGAAGGCGAGCAGACCGCCCAACACACCACCCGAAAAGACCGGGCCCACCGCCAACGACTGAGCGACACAGTCGACGGTGCTGAGCTGTCCGCCCGCGAGCTTCGGAGCGTCTACAGACATGCGATTCCCCTCCTGGAGGACCGCACCCCCATGGGCGATCCTTCGGGGCCGAACGATAACAGATGGCTTGCGGTCAACCGTCGATATCTACGAGAGCGCCGTCACCGTCTCGCGAAGAGGTTCGCTGAAGTCGCGGAGCGAGGCGATACCAGCCAGGCGCAACACCGTGTTGTCGAGAACGCTGTTGGCAGGACGCGGCGCCGGCCGTGCCGGTTGCAGTTCAGCAGTCGCAATTGGGCGCACCATGTCGGGTTGTTTACCCATCGCCGCGACCACTTCGCAGGCGAAGCCGTACCAGCTCGTCGGTCGCTGATTGGTGACGTGATGAATGCCGCTACGCCGCTCGACCGCGAGGCGACGGACCATCGGAGCCAGGTCGGCGGTAAACGTCGGATGGCCGATCTGATCGGAGACGAACGCCAACGCTGCATGCTGCGTTGCCAGCCGCATGATCGTCTTGACCATGTTGGATCCGTTCTGTCCGCAGACCCATGAAGTCCGAACGATTGCCGCTGCTGTTCCGAGCACTGACGCCTCTCGCTCACCGACCAGCTTGCTCGTGCCGTAGACGCTCTGCGGAGCAGTGCCGTCCCATTCGTGGTACGGCCGGTCGAGGAGCCCGTCGAAGACATAATCGGTGCTGAGCTGCACGAGTCGGGCACCGGCGCGATCGCAGCTCTCGGCGAGCCAACGAACCGCCATTCCGTTGTGGGCAAGAGCGCGATCCGGGTCACTTTCGCATGCATCGACGGCCGTCCATGCCGCGCAGTTCACGACAACGTCGGGACGAAGTGCTGACACAGCGCCGTGCACTGCGTCGCGATCGGTGATGTCGAGATCGGCGCGTGTCGCGGCGATGACATCATCGCCGGCGGTCTCGCAGCAGCGGACAAGATCGATGCCGAGCTGACCGCCCGCACCGGTGATCAGCAACCGCATCTAGAAGCCGGCCCTGGCCTTCAGCGGCTCCCACCATGCACGGTTGTCGCGGTACCACTCGACGGTGGCGGCCAGTCCATCGACCAGGTTGTGCTCGGTCTTCCAACCCAGTGCACTGACCTTGTCGTGAGTGATCGAGTAACGACGGTCGTGACCGAGTCGATCCTCGACAGGGGTGATGAAGCTCTCATCGCGTCCGGTGAGCTCGAGCAACCGATGCGTGAGCTCCTTGTTGGTTATCTCGTTGCCGGCGCCGATGTTGTAGATCTCACCCACAACCCCGCTGCGCAGCACGAGGTCGGCTGCGGTGTTGTGGTCGTGTACGTGAATCCAGTCGCGAATGTTCCCTCCGTCGCCGTACAGCGGCACCTTCTGGCCGTCGAGCAGGTTGGTGGTGAACAACGGGATGACCTTCTCGGGGAACTGATATGGCCCGAAGTTGTTGCTGCAGCGGGTGACCAGCACCGGCAAACCGTGAGTCGTGAAGTAGCTGAGTGCGATCAGATCGCTACCCGCCTTTGCCGCCGAATAGGGCGAGCGCGGCGACAGTACGTCGGTCTCGCTGAACGAGCCATGCTCGATCGATCCGTACACCTCGTCAGTGGAGACATGCACAAATCGGGAGACACCGACTCGCCGGGCGACATCGCACAACACGTTGGTGCCGAAACAGTTGGTGCGCACGAACGAGAACCCATCCTTGATCGATCGATCGACGTGAGTCTCCGCCGCAAAATGCACCACCGCATCGTGACCTTCCATCGCAGTCAGCACGTCGTCCTCGTCGCAGATATCGGCATGCACGAACGTGAAGCGTCGATCGTCGAGTACATCACGAATGCTGGCCAGGTTGCCGGCGTACGTCAGGGCGTCGAAGATCGTCACCTCGTCATCGCTGTTTGCGAGCAGCCAGCGCACGTAGTTCGACCCGATGAATCCGGCCGCGCCGGTGACAAACAGTTTCATGTCACATCCTCATCGGCGAATAGGGCCGCCGGCCCGCCGACAGCTCGGATCGCAGCGGATTGCTCCGATCACGTTCCGACAGAATGGGATCGGTGATGCCCCAGTCGGCGGCAACGGCCGGATCGTTCCACAGTACGCCGAGTTCGTCGGCGGGGTTGTAGTAACCATCGACGAGGTAGGTGATGACGGTGTCGGTCAGTGCCGCAAATCCGTGGGCAACGCCGGGAGGGATGAACACGCCCATGTGATTATCACCGGTGAGATCGAGTTCGAGCGTCGCTCCGTCGGTCGGGCCACCCTCGCGCAGATCGTGCAGCACCACTCGCGCGTTGCCGAACGGCACATACCAATAGTCGGCCTGATGGAGGTGATAGTGCAGACCGACGAGCGCGCCTGCCTGACGGTTGGCCCGATTGCCCTGCAACATCTCGCGTCCGTTGGGAAACCACTCGCGGCGATAGGTCTCGATGAAGAGGCCGCGCTGGTCGCCGTGGATCGAGGGCTCGACGATCCACACTCCGGCGATCTTGTCGCTCTCGGTCACTGTTGGCATGTGTGGTTGGTGTCCTTCATTCGACGTCGATCTGGCAATGGTCTCCGACCATCAGACGCAAGGCCCGGGGCCGCAGGTGCGAGCGGCTGACAACCGCTTCCTTGCCGATCAGGCTGTCTTCCAGTCGCTGGATATCGATCACCCTGCTGCGCTCCATGATGACCGAGTGCTCGACTTCGCTGTTGACGATCTCGCAGCCGTCGCCGATGGCGGAGAATGGGCCGACGAAGCTGTCGGCGATACGCGCCCCTGCCCCGATGACCAGTGGGCCGCGAAGGATGGAGTTGGTCACCGTTGCGCCGGCCTCGATGATCACTCGGCCATCGATGGTCGAGGCCTCGTCGACTTTGCCATCGATTCGTGATTCGATCTGTTCGAGCAGGAGCCTGTTCGCCTCGAGCAGCGGCGTGAGCTTGCCGGTGTCGATCCACCAGCCCGTCAGCAATTCGCAGCGCACCCGCTTGCCCTGATCGACCAGCCACTGGATGGCGTCGGTGATCTCGAGCTCGCCGCGAGGCGACGGGGCAATCGCCCGGACGGCCTCGTTGATCGTGCGATCGAACAGATACACGCCAACGAGCGCAAGATCGGTGGGAGGGTCTGCCGGCTTCTCGACGAGACGAACGACGTTGCCATCGCCATCGAGCTCGGCGATCCCGAACCGTTGAGGATCGGGAACCTGTTTCAGCAGGATCTGCGCGGTCGGTGGGTCGGCGCTGTGACGAGCCGTCTCGAAGGCATGCACGAACGCCCCGAGATCCTGTTCGAGCAGATTGTCGCCCAGGTACATCACGAAGTCGTCGTCGCCGAGAAAGTCCTGGGCGATCAGAACGCAATGCGCTAGACCGAGGGGAGCATCCTGCGGGATGAATGTGAAGGCCGCGCCGAATCGAGCTCCGTCGCCGAGCGCCGCCATCACCTCAGCTCGCGTGTCGCCGACGATGACACCGATCTCGGTGATGCCTGCTGCGACCATCGCCTCGATCCCATAGAACAGGATGGGCTTGTTGGCGACGGGAACAAGCTGCTTGGCGCTGGTATGGGTGATCGGCCGCAGCCGGGTGCCGGCACCGCCGGCGAGAATGAGAGCCTTCATGACAGTCGCATAGTATGGCCGCCCGAGCTACACATTCGCTGCGGGCGCAGGACCCTGCCCTCGAAAGAACGCCAAGACGGCGTCGGAGCCGTCCCCCAGCAGCAGCACTGCGTTGCCACCGATCGTCTTGCCGAACACCGGCAGCGAGTACGTGGCGATGCCCGCATCGACCGCCGATCGCAACGACGCCGCCGCGGCAATGGGATCGAGTTCGTCATCGACACTCAGCGACGAGCCGATCGCCGTCACCAGGCGGCCGGCCGCAAACGGATCCACTTTGATGCGTTCCATCGCCTTGTTGAGCGTCAGATTGACGAACTGCTGCTGGCGCTTGGTCCTGCCGAGATCGGAGGCCGGGTCCTCGTGCCACTCGCCGTCCTCGCGAAATTCCTGATAGTGGCGGCTGCGGGCGTACGCCAGCCCCTGCACCCCGTCGAGGACATGGCATCCCGGTTGGGGCACGTCGAGCCCGGTGCTGACATCGCGGATGGCGAAATCGACACAGATCTCGATGCCACCCAGGGCATCGACCAGGGACTTGAACCCGACGAAGTCGATCTCGACATAGTGGTGGATGGGAATGCGCAACTCCCCCTGCTGCAAGGTCTGCACGAGTACGTGGGGCCCATCGCTGTAGGCCGAGTTGATCCGGCGTTGGTTGTCGTGGCCCGGCACATCGACCCACAGGTCGCGAGGAATCGAGAGCAACGCGGCATCGCCGGTGGATTTGTCGCGCCGAAGAATCATGATCGTGTCACTGCGGCGGCCCGAGACCTCCGCCTCGGTGCCGATACCGCTGGCGTCGACCGATCCCGGATCAGCCCCAGCCCTGCTGTCGGAGCCGACAAGCAGAAAGTTCTCGATCGATGCGCCGGCCGGGTCGAGGCTCGCCGCCACCCCGGGAATGCGGCCGACCGAATCGATGGTCTCCCGGGCGGCGATCAGCATCCCGGTCGCGCCGAGCACGCCCACCACGGCAGTCATGGCCAGCGTGCTGGGAAGCCTCCGGCGACGACGCGACCGCGGGGCAACGCCGGATACAAGCACATACCGAGGGTAGCGGCGGGCCCTGACCCTTGCCGGGCACCCCTTCAGGGAGATGGCCGCTAGCGCAGGAGAACGACGTCGCCCGTGTCGAAGCGATGGGTGATGCCACACTCGTCGAGCACGACCAGGCGACCATCAGGCAACACGTCGAGCGCTCTGCCGGAGACCGCAGATCCAGTGAGTTCGACCCGCACGGACTGGCCAATCGTGGCCAACGCGGCGCGGTACACGTCCGTGATGTCAGCCGGCAGCTGGTCGTAGGCGTCGAGCATCGCGTTGAGTACGTCGCCCGGGTCGTGGCGCTCACCGAGCAGCGCGGCACCCTCGGGTGCCCAACCGACGTTGAGCCCGATGCCAACGACGACGTAGTGCACCGGGTTGCCGCCGGCCTGGGCGAGCACACCAGCGAGCTTGCGCCCGTCGAGCAACAAATCGTTCGGCCACTTCAGGGTCGGCGACACGCCGGCGACGTCGTGGCATGCTCGTGCTGCAGCTATCGCCACCCGTTGGGTGAGTTGGTGTGGGTGCTGCGGTACCTCGCGGAAAAGCAACGACACCAGCAGATTGGCGCCTGGCGGCGCGACCCACTGGCGGTTCAAACGCCCCCGACCGGCAGTTTGATGTCGGGCCATCAACACGCTGTGATCGGTGGCCCCCGCCTCCGCGGCGGCCAGCAGATCGGCGTTTGTGCTGCCGGTCTCGTCGACGACGGAGATCAGCCAGGTGGCGCTCGGGGTGGTCATCGCACCAAGATTGGCACTCGTGCTCACCAAGATCCTGATTGCCAACCGCGGAGAGATCGCCGTGCGTGTCATTCGCGCCGCTCGCGACCTCGGGATCAAGACGGTTGCGGTGTACAGCGAACTCGATCGAGACGCCCTCCACGTGCGTCGCGCGGACGAGGCCTATGCCCTCGGTGGGCAGACCGCTGCCGAGAGCTATCTCAATACCGAGGCCATCCTCAAGGTAATCGCCGACAGCGGCGCCGACGGCGTGCATCCCGGTTACGGGTTCTTCAGCGAGAACGCCGACTTTGCCCGGGCGATCACGGCCAAGGGCGTGACCTTCATCGGTCCGTCACCGGAAGCCATCGACGAGATGGGCGACAAAGTCAGTTCGCGCCGGGCAGCCCAACGCGGAGGCGCTCCAATCGTGCCGGGCACCACCGAGTTCGCCACATCCGCCGACGAGATCCTCGCGTTCGGTGCCGAACACGGCTACCCGTTGGTGATCAAGGCTGCCTACGGTGGCGGTGGCCGCGGCATGAAGGTGGTGCTCAGCGCCGCAGAGGTGCGCGAGGCGATGGACAGCGCCAAGCGCGAGTCGAAGGCGTTCTTCGGTCGCGACGAGATCTACATCGAGCGCTACCTCACCTGGCCGCGTCACGTCGAAGTACAGATCGTCGGCGATCAGCACGGCGATGTCGTCTGGATCAGCACCCGCGACTGCTCGGCGCAGCGCCGCCACCAGAAGTTGATCGAGGAGGCACCCGCCGACAACCTCGCCCCCGGTGTCGAAGCGGCCATGGGCGAAGCGGCGATCAAGGCGGCCAAGGCCGTGGGCTACTACAACGCTGGAACGGTCGAGTTCATCTACCAGGACAACGAGTTCTTCTTCCTGGAGATGAACACCCGCCTGCAGGTCGAGCATCCGGTCACCGAAGCGATCACCGGGATCGATCTCGTCGAATGGCAGATTCGCGTGGCCAGCGGCGAACCACTCCCGATGACACAGCAGGAAGTGAACGCCTGCGTTCGCGGCCATGGCATCGAGGTGCGCATCAATGCCGAGAATCCGGCAGGCGGCAAGTTCCTCCCCTCCCCTGGCACCCTGAGCAAGATGGTCGCCCCCAACGGGTTCGGCCTGCGCTTCGACGCCGGCTACCAAACCGGCGACACCATCAGTCAGTACTACGACAACCTGATCGGCAAGCTGATCGTGTGGGGCAAGGACCGCCCCACCGCCATCGCCCGCACCATCCGCGCCTTGGAGGAACTGGTGGTCGAAGGTGTCGCCACCACCATTCCCGCCGACCTCGCCATCTTGCGTCACCCCGACTTCCAGGCGATGGAACACTCGACGAAGTGGGTCGAAGAAAAGCTCGATCTCTCCGACATCGAGCCACCGACGATGCCGGTCCCTGCGGACGACGACACCGCCGAACTCGTGCAGCGCACCACGACCGTCGAAGTCAACGGCAAGCGGTTCGAAGTCAAGATGTGGCTGCCCGACTCGCCGGCCGTCGCGGCAGGTGGCCCGGCGAAGGCGACCAAGAAGGCACCTCGATCCTCCGGTGGCAGCGGTGCAGCAGCCGTTGGCTCGGGCAACGTCGAGGTGCCGATGCAGGGCACGATCGTCAAGGTCCTCGTCGAGATCGGACAGGTCGTCGAGGTCGGTCAGGCCGTCGTCGTTCTCGAAGCCATGAAGATGGAGAACCAGATCGCCGCCGACAAGGCCGGCACGGTGAAAGAGATCAAGGTGCAAGCCGGCGATACCGTCGGTGCCGGCGACGTCGTCGTCGTCATCGCCTGACTCTGCTGCTCAGTCGGGCGTGGAGTTGCGCACCACGAGGGTTCCTGCGGCCTTGTCGTGCAGGCCTTGGCGCAGCGGGTTCCACATCGCCAGCGAGTACACCAGCACACCGAGAAACACCCCGACGCGCGGGATGGCGCCGAGCGACAGCGGAACCAGGGCTCGCATCGCCGACTCTGACCAACCCGGACGTCCGCCGTCGTCGAGACGTACCACCCGGGTGCCGAAGGCGATCTTCCCGACCGTTCGGCCGAATCGGGCGATCATCAGTGTCTCGTAGACGAAGGCCACCGACGTCACGCCGATGTTGAACATCAGCAACGACTTGCTGGTCACTTCGTCGCTCGGAGTGAACCCGAGCGCGAAGATCACGACGACCGCCGGAGCCGCCACCAGGATTTGGTCGAGTAGGAGACCGGCGAACCGACGAACGATCGGCGCCAACGTCAAACCCGCTGGTACGGCGGGCTGGGCGACCTCGTCGCCAGCGCGGAACATCTACTCCGCGGCTTCTGCGAGCGCCTCGGCCAGGGCTGGGTGCACGAGCAGGCTCTCGACGATGTCGGTGACCTTCAAGTTGGCGGTCACAGCAAGGGCGATGACGCTGATCAATTCGGCCGCGTGGCGACCGACGATCGATCCACCCAACACCACGCCGGTGGCGGGGTCGCTGATGATCTTGACGAAGCCGCGGAAGTCGTTGTTGATCAGCGCCTTTGGAGTTGCGCTGAATGGCACCTTGGTGACGCGAATCTTTCGACCGACGGCGAACGCGTCGGCCTCGGCAAGCCCGACGTCGGCAATCTCGGGCTCGGTGAAGATCGCGCTGGCCGCCTTGTCGTAGTCAAGATGGCGGTGGGCCACTTTTTGCAGCCCCATCACATGCTCGGCAACCTTTCGGCCCTGCATCGCAGCAACGCTGCTGAGCGGCAGCTTGCCGCTGACATCGCCTGCTGCGTAGATGTGCGACACATTGCTCTGGCAATGCCGGTTGATGGTGACGAAACCGACGCCATCGAGGTCGACGCCCGCCGCAGCGAGCCCGAGACCATCGCTGTTGGGGATCGACCCGATCGCCAGGACCGCATGCGAACTGCGCACGACCCTGCCATCGTCGCAGCGCACCACCACCGAGTCGCCCTCGCGTTCGATCGATACTGCCCGAGCACCCTTCAACAGGTGCACACCGCGTTTCAAGAAGTCGTCTTCGAGCACGGCGGCGACTTCGGGATCCTTCTGCGGAAGCACCTGCTGGCGGCTGACCACCAACGTGACCTTAGCGCCGAAGCAACTGAACATGTGCACGAACTCCACGCCGGTGACACCCGAGCCGATGACCGTGATGCTCTCGGGGAAGATCCTGGGCGGATAGCACTCGCGCGTGGTGAGGATTCGTTCGCCATCGGTGGTGCACCAATCGGGAATTCGGGGACGCGAACCGGTGGCGATCAACACCGCGTCGGCAGAGATCGTTCGAGTGCCTTCGGCGGTCGTGACCTCGATGTCGTGATCGCTCAGCAGCCGCGCCGTGCCGTGCAGGAGTTGCACGCCCTGGCTCTCCAACAGCCGAGTGGTGCCTTGCTGCAAGCGGGACTTGATTCCCTCGATGCGACTGGTCAACGCCTCGATGTCGACCTCGGCATCTTGTTGCTCCAGCCCCATCCCGTGGATCCGGCGCGAGAAGCTCATCGCCCCACCGGTGGCGATCATCGTCTTGGACGGGATGCAATCCCACAGGTGCGCCGCACCGCCGATCACGTCGCGCTCGATCATGGTGACCTGCGCCCCGAGACGGGCCGAAAACGTCGCCGCGGTGTTTCCGGCCGGACCGCCGCCAATGATCACGAATCGAGTTGCCACCGGGACGAAAGGCTAGCGGCGGTCACTCCCCGGCGAGCGCCCAGCCATCGGCCGCAAACATGGCATCTCGGTTGTCACGACTGAGCGCAAACGATTCGATTCCTCCACCAACCACGTTCGGGCAGTACCTCGACGGGTAGAGGTACGTGTTGCGCGGCTCGCCGACCCACTCGAAGTGCATGCCATCGGGGTTCAAGAAGTTGCCGCCCCATGCGAAGTTGTGGGCCCGGAAGATCCGCACGACACGACAGTCCATCTGCGGAACACAGCCTTGGCAGTTCGACACGGTGTTGGTGTCGAGTGCCTGCGCCCACGTGTGCCGCGACAGCGAGCCCAGCTGCGTGCCGACGATGCGGCTGAACCTCGGGCCAAAGCAGCCGCCATATGTGTTGGCGTTGCCGACATCGATGGCGCCGGCAAGACCAGCGTTGACGACCGCCTGCAGTGCAGCCGCAAGATCGCCTTTCATGGCGTTGTTGCACGCCGCGTGAATTCCTGTTGGGTACGGCTCGCGAGCCGGGATGTACGCGTTACGCCAGGCATCGTCGACAAGCACCGCGCCACTGGCCGTGACGCTGTAGGCGAACTGGCCGAGCAGCTTCTTGGTCCTGGCGAGACCGATGGTGCTGTCGGGATCGAAGGGGTCCCACGATCTGCGAACCCGGATTCGCGGATTCGTGCTGATCCCGTGGGCTGCCAGCGAGGCGTCGAGTGTGCTGCGATCGAACTGGCCGTAGATCAGCACGCTGGTCGGCAGCACCGCGCCGAGCGCATCGGCCTGAGTAGTCGACATCACGATCTCGGTGCCACCGACCTCGGCGTCGGGGGCCACCCGGCCGATCAGGAACTGCACGATCGATCCGTTGGCGGAGACCAGGTGGACCACATCGCCGGCTTGTGCGCCACTGAAACTTGCCGAGGTCTCGCTCATCACGACCTGGCCGGCACTGATGATCTTCGACACCTCGCGGCCCATCGCCGCGCCAATCGAATCGAGTGGCAGAGCGGAGACAGACGTGGGGTAGTACCACGACCCCATCGGGCCCGGGGCCTGATGCACCACGGTGGCGCCGCGACTGACCTGGACCAGACCAATGCCGAATCCGCGACCGACAACGCCCCAGGCGCCCGCGCCGACAGCTGCAGAGATGGCCGCGTCGACGACTGCCGGTTGCAAGGGGCCGAAGTTGTAGACCGAGACCAGATCGCCCAGCTGCGTGACGTTGCGAGCAGGTGCGCCACCATTGGCTGCTTCGCGGACTTCAGCTACCGGACCGGCGGCGGATCCGGGAATCGCCGCCCAGGACACCGAAGCGACAACCAGCAATGCGGCGGTTCGTTTCATTCGAGTTCGAAGCATGTGGGGTCCCAAGCTACCAGCGGTTGTGAAACGGCTCGCGGTCACCATCGCCGAAGCGATACCGTCATGCCCTTGTGAGCCACGAAGAGACCGATGTCGAGCCAGACACCACCGGCAGCGGATTAGCGGCCGAAAAGGCCAAGCGGCTCGACAAGATCGACGCGCTACGCGATTCGGGCACCAATCCGTACCCGTACCGGTTCGACCGCACCCATTCGCTCGATCAGTTGCGTGCCCAGTTCGAAGCACTGGAGGCAGGCACCGAGACCGATCAGCGAGTCAGCATCGCCGGGCGAATGATGCTTCGCCGCCAGCAGGGCAAGCTGATCTTCGCCACCGTGCTCGATCGGGGCGGCGAGGTGCAGCTGTTCGTCTCGAAGGCGGTGATCGGCGACGACGGCTTCGCCGCGTTCGGCGAGTTCGATCTCGGCGATTGGCTCGGCGCGGAGGGCACGGTGATGACCACCCGCAGGGGCGAGCTCAGCGTGAAGGTCGACCGGGTGGAACTGCTGGCGAAGGCTGTGCGACCGATGCCCGACAAATGGCACGGCCTCACCGACACCGACACCCGTTTCCGCCAGCGCTACGCAGACCTGATCGTCAACGAGGAGGCGCGCAAGGTATTCCGCATCCGTCACGAGATCATCGCCAGCTTCCGTCGCACGCTTCAATCCGAAGGCTTCATCGAGGTCGAGACACCGGTCCTGCATCTCGAGGCAGGGGGCGCTCATGCTCGCCCCTTCGTGACGCACCACAACACGCTCGACATGCAGCTGTACCTGCGTATCGCACTCGAGCTACACCTGAAGCGGCTCATCGTCGGTGGCATGGAGCGGGTGTTCGAGATCGGCCGCATCTTCCGCAACGAGGGCATCTCGACGCGTCACAACCCGGAGTTCACGATGATGGAGCTCTACCAGGCCTTTGCCGACTATTCGGAGATGATCGACATCACCGAGCGGTTGATCACCCAAGCTGCCAGCGACGCAACCGGCTCGTCGGTGGTGACCATCGGCAATGATCAGGTCGATCTCGCCCAGCCATGGCGTCGCGCCAGGATGATCGATCTCACCAGCGAGGCGATCGGCACCGAGGTGCATCCGTCGATGCCCGTGGAGACGCTGCGGGCGCTCGCGGACCAGCACGGAGTTGGCTACAACCCGTCGTGGGGCAGCGGCAAGATCATCGAGGAGTTGTTCGAATCGACTGCCGAGTCGGCGCTGATGCACCCGACCTTCGTCACTGGGCATCCTGTCGAGATCTCGCCGTTGGCCAGGACCGACCGCAACGATCCGTTCCTGACCGAGCGATTCGAGTTGTTCGTCAATGGACGCGAGCTCGCCAACGGCTACAGCGAGCTGAACGACCCGGTCGAACAACGGGCACGGTTCGAGGACGAGCGAGCTGCCCGCGAGGCCGGCAACGCCGAGGCGGGCACGGTCGACGAGGACTATCTACGCGCGCTCGAATACGGCATGCCTCCTACCGGAGGCCTCGGCATCGGCATGGATCGCGTGGCCATGTTGATCGCAGGCGTCCATTCGATCAAAGAGGTCATCTTGTTCCCGACACTGCGCCCGGAGGTGACGTAGGTGAGCGACCATCGCACTGCATGGGGACGTGGCCTGTCGACCATCGCCGCGGACGGCTCGGTGCTCGACGCCTGGTATCCCGAGCTCGGTCTCGGTGAGATGCCGGCTGGTGTGGTCAGCGACATGCATCGCTCGGCCGAGCGTCGCGACGAGGTCCGCAACGTCGACGTCTGCGTCGTGGAGGCGTCGGTCGATCTCGATGCAGCGCCGGCATCTGCGAGCGATCTGTATCTGCGATTGCATCTCCTTTCGAACCGGCTGTGCAAACCGCGCACCATCAATCTCGACAATGCGTTCGCACTCCTCAACAACGTCGCCTGGACCAACATCGGACCGGTTGCCGTCGACCAGGTCGATTGGGTCAGATGGCGCCTGCGGTCCGTCGGCCAGATCCTGACGGTGCACGGCCTCGACAAGTTCCCGCGGATGACCGACTACGTCGTGCCGAGCGGCGTACGCATCGCCGATACCGATCGAGTGCGCCTCGGCGCCCACCTGGCCGAAGGCACGACCGTGATGCACGAAGGATTCGTCAACTTCAATGCGGGCACCCTGGGCCGATCGATGGTCGAGGGCCGCATCTCCGCTGGCGTGATCGTCGGCGACGGCAGCGACATCGGTGGTGGCGCGTCGATCATGGGCACGCTGTCCGGTGGCGGCAAGGACCAGATCACGATCGGCGAGCGCTGCCTACTGGGTGCCGAATCCGGAATCGGGATCAGCCTCGGCGACGAGTGTGTGGTCGAGGCCGGCCTGTACGTCACCGCCGGCACCTTGGTGAAGATGCCCGACGGCGAGATCGTCAAGGCCCGACTTCTCAGTGGTGCGAGCGGTCTGCTGTACCGGCGCAACAGCCAGACCGGCGCTGTGGAAGCAATACCGCGCTCGGTCGCCTGGGAAGGGCTGAACGCAGCCCTCCATCACAATTGATTGAGCGCGCAAGCACAATCCCCATTCACAAGCGCACTTGTGACTACCGTTACGTTGTCGTGACAAACGTCATGCATGAAACGTGGAGGGTTCACATGGATGCAGATGACATCGACAAGGTGCTCGACGTCGACGATCGGTACCAGAACTGGGTGTACCAGCACCCTCTTCAAGGTGCCGCTCTCGCCGGCTTCATCGCCGTTCAGATCACCACACTCTGGGGCTACTACGCCAAGGGAATCGGCTTGCCGGCTCTCCCCTGGCCAAACTTCAACGGCGGCTTGTTCGCCCCAAGTTCCTTCGCCGCTGACTTCAGCAACTACGGCAACGCCGGACAGTTCTTCGTCGGACAATCGATACACATGGTCAACGGAGTTGTATTCGCAATTCTGTTCGTGCTGACGATACGCGCCAAGATCCCGACCTTCGGGTCGTGGATGCCGAGCATTCAAAAGGGCTTGTTGTTCGGCGTCTCGCTGGCAATCATCAGCATGGGCTTCCTGGTCCCGTACGTGTACGTCCCGAAGTCGGGCTACGGCTTCTTCAGCTTCGAGACCGATGACGGCGCCAAGTTGCCGCTGGCGATCTTGATCTGGCACCTCGTCTACGGCGGAATACTCGGGATGCTCTATGACCCGAAGAAGGCCGACTAGCAGGTACACGACATTCGGTTGGTACCGGGCCGGGTCTGCACCAGCGGGACCCGGCCCGTTCGCGCCATGATGTCTCCGTGATCGACCATTACCGACAGGCACGCAACGAACTCGACAGCGGCCCGTTCGCCACCACCGAGATCGTCGTGCGCGGCGCTGGTGACGTTTGCCGATGGTCGCTCCGAACAGGGCTCGGTCACCGGATCCGACGAGGATGGCGATCTCGTGGTACTCGAGGTCGATACCCGCGCCGTCACCCCGGCCACATGGGCCGAGCAACCTCCGCAAGCTGGAGATGTCGTCTTCGCCCTCAGCCGAGGCGGCCACCGAATTCGGATCTCGTTCGGGATGGTTTCCTCGGTCGACGTTGCCTTCCATGGCCCCCGAGGGCGGAAGGTGCATGGCGGCGTCGAACACACTGCGCCGCTCGTTCGCGGTTCATCGGGCAGACCAGTAGCGGATGCCGACGGTCGCGTCGTTGGATTGAACACCCACCGCACCGGCCGCGGGTTCTACGTCGCCCGTCCCATCGACGCGGCACTGAGGTCGACCATCGATGACCTCGCTGCGGGTAAATCGGTGGTACGTCCTCGCCTGGGGGTCGCCCTGGCAACGCCGGAGGTCGCCGCCAAGCTTCGTGCCTCGGTCGGCCTGCCGCCGCGCGATGGTTTGCTAGTTCGCGGTGTCGAGCCAGAAGGCCCAGCGGCCAACGCCGGCATCGCCGAGGGCGACTTGCTGGTGGCAGTCGGTGGCACGCCCCTCGTGTCGATCGAAACACTGCATGACGCAGGCCGCTGCCGGCGAGACGCTGACATTGACCGTCGTTCGCGGCAACGACGAGCGGACGGTGGAGTTGATCTTCAATCCCGCTTGATCAGACCAAAGCCGCTTCGATCCGCGCGAACGAACTCCCGGGGTCGGTCGGGTCGAAGAACACCGTAGATATCCCAAGCCTCTCGGCGCCGCGCAGGTTGCCCTGCTGATCGTCGACGAAGACCACATCGCGGGGATCCGGGCCGCCGAACGCGTCGAGCGCCAACTGAAAGGCGTGCGGATCGGGCTTGAGGTATCCGGTGATCGAACCATCGACGATGAAGTCGAACTGACTGATCACCGAGATTCGGTCCATCCACTCGGGACCATGAAATGCATGCATGTCGTTGGTGAGGACTCCGACAACTCGACCTGCGGCTCGATGACGCTCGATCAGTTCGGCCATCTCCGGCCGCACCAGGTAGTCGCCCGGCGGATCGTAGAAGTGCCGCATCAATCCGCGCAGATCGAGACCGTACGGCGCGCCGCGTACCGACCAGTACTCGCGCTCGGTGATCTCACCGGCCTGCCAGCGCACGTACTCGGGGTCGCTGCTCGTATCGAACGGCCCACGCCACGAGAGGTGTCCCAACGTCTCTTCGGCCTTGCCGATGAGTTCGAACGGAGTCAGCAACACTGGGCCGCCGAAATCGAGCAACAGATGCTTGAGCGAGAGCGCTGTGGTCACGAGACGAGTACACCAGCACCCACTCCCTCGAACAACGCGATCGTTCGAGTCGGCGGAACGCTCGGTTGCTCGTCGGGTGGAGACGTGGCGGGGCCGGGCGCTTCTGGGTCTGTAGTGAGGCAGCCGATTTCGGTTCCGTCGGGTCGGTAGGTGTGCCAGTGGCCGTCAGGATCGCGCCACGTTCGGTAGCCGCGTTGTTTCCATCGGTTGTGTCGCGCACAGGCGGGGCCGCCGTTGTCGGGGCGTGTTGGTCCATCAGCGGCCCAGGCAGTGCTGTGGTCGGCTTGGCAGCGCCCGGAGCGAAGGTCGCATCCGGGCCACATACACCATCGATCACCGAGCAACACGGCGTCGCGGGCGCCGCCGGTGAACAATCGCGACCTGCGACCGAGATCGATCACCACCCCGGCGGTGTCCAACACAACGCGGCGGACATGACCCGATGAACGTTGCCGCAAGCATGTCGGCCGGATCAATCTGGTGTCCGTTGGAGGTTTCGCAGCGTCGCTGATCGACTGCCGCTGGGTCGAGTGGTTCCGGATCACCTCCCAACAATGTGGCGAGGTGATACTCGTACGTGGTTTGGTCGACGTGCACGTTGACCAACGGATCGAACGCACCCGCGACTCCGGAGGCCACCGCCGCCGTGAACACCGCGAGCAAGGCATCGAAGCGTCGTTGTCCGGGAGTGCGTTCCAACAGTTGGGGGTTCATCCGGTCGCCCCACCGGGCGACACCGGCGTCCCAATCGGCACGGAACTCGACGTCGCAGAACCGGGTGAAGATCTCCTCGATCATCGACCCGGCCACCACGCCACCGTGAGCATCGAAGTAGACCCGCTCCTCAACGATGCTGACATGCGCGTCACGACCTGAGTGGGCGCGTTCATGGGCGGCGTGCGCGCCATCAGCGTCAGCCAACGCTTCCCAGCGGCGCACCACCACCGCGAACTCGTCGAACGACAGAGCTTGAGCGTGACCGACCAACAGCTCCGCCGAACCGGGCAACTGCTCGGCGCATCGCGGATTGGAATGCAACCGGGCCAGCAGGCGGATCTGTGACACACCGAGTTGACCGGCATGCGCGACACGACGAACTTCGGGAACGGCGTGCAACAGCCGCCCGCATTGCACCACGCCTTTGATATCGGCGCTGGACAGGTTGCAAGTTGCTTTCACCCACCCGCTCACCGACGCATGACCATCCTCGGCATAGGCGACGCTGCGTTCGGCGACACTGACCGCCTCGGCGATCAACGCATCAACCCGCCGCCGCACCCGATCCAACTCGGCCAACGTCCGAGCGAGGTCGCGAGGTCCCAACCCCTCCAAGTCGGCAACCTCCGGCACGTCGATCGAACGCATGTGCCCATCATCGCAGACGGGTGTAACAGAGTACTTTCGCTGATGTCGAGGTGCCGGTGCGCCGGTAGAGCCTCGGGCCTCTACGTACCGTGCAGATCCTCGAAGGCCTGGCAGTCGGAAGCTCGTCGGATACCGTCGCGACATGGCCATCGCGTTCAACGGGAGTTGCGAGATCTACTACGAGTCGTTCGGCGATCCGGCGGATCCGACGTTGCTGCTCGTCAACGGTCTCGGCAGTCAATGCATCAACTACCACGAGGACTGGTGCGCGTTGTTCGTAGCCCGCGGCTTGCGAGTTGTGCGTTTCGACAACCGAGACGTAGGCCTGTCGTCGAAGGTCGACGTGGCGTACACGATCTCCGACATGGCAGCCGATGCGCTGGCGGTGCTCGATGCAATCGGTGTCGAGCGCGCCCATGTGATGGGACTGTCGATGGGCGGCATGATCGCCCAGGCCATGGCAATCGAACATCCGGAACGATTGCTGTCGATGACATCGGCGATGTCACGCACGGGCGAAACCGGCTACGGCGAGTCGACGCCGGAAGCTCTTGCGCTGCTCACCGCCCCGCCAGCGGTCGACCGCGAGTCGTACACCGCCGGCAGCATCGCCGGGCTGAGCGTGTGGGGCAGTCCCGAACATGCCGACGAGAACAGATGGCGCCATACGGCGGAACGCGCCTTCGACCGGTGCTTTCATCCGGCCGGCACGGCCCGCCAGTACCGCGCTGTTGTCGGCTCGCCTCCACGCGGGGAACGTCTCCGCGAGGTAACGACGCCCTCATTGGTGATTCACGGCGACTGCGACACGCTGATCGACATCAGTGGAGGCCGGCGCACGGCCGAACTGATACCCGGCGCTCGTTTCGAGGTCATCGAGGGTTTGGGCCACGACTACCCGCCGCAACTCTGGGATCGCTGGGTCGACCTGGTGTGCAGCTTCGTCGTCTCGGACTCCCAATCCGCCTCGTCCTAGTCCGCCTCGTCGAGGATCGTCACAACGCCGTTGTCGCCATCGACGCGAAGGCGCATGCCTGTCTTGATCGACTTTGTCGCGAACGCCGTGCCCGTGACTGCTGGCAAGCCGTACTCGCGACAGACGATGGCCGCGTGGCTCATCATCCCGCCGGAATCGGTCACGGTCGCCGCAATCCGGCGGAAGATCGGGGCCCAAGACGGAGCCGTGACAGGGGCGACAAGGATCTCTCCGTCTTCGATCTCGGAGACCTGCTCGGCGCTGGTGAGCACACGGGCGATCCCTTCGACAACACCTGGGGAGGCGGCGAAGCCATTGAGGCCGCCGTCAGAGCTCATCCCGCCGAGCCACTTCTGGATCGAGTCGCTGGTGATGCCCCACAACATGATCGTGAACGGCTCGGTCACCACGTCGGGCGGCGCCCCGAGTGCCGGCGGGGCATCCCACGCCTGACAGGCAGCCATGATCGCCCTCCGCTTGGCAATCACGTCGGGCCAGTACGACGGGCCCCGTGGCGACACGCCGGCGGACCACGCAAACGTCATGTCACTGATGGCGGTGGGGATCTCGTCGCGCTTGAGCATGAAGATGTCGTCGACATCGCTCCAGAACCCTTCCTTGACGAGCACGTTCGAGAGCTCGCGCATCTTCCGCCACATCACGCTGATGCCCCAGTGCTCGACGTAGAAGTTGTGGTTCTCGACGTAGTGGAACACCGTGCGACTGAGACCGAGCTTGGCCTCGAAGTTGGCCTTGTCGTCGCCGTCGAGCAGATCGATGTACTCGGAGGCGACGCGGTCGCGTTCGGCGATCACTGCCGCTCGTGGGGTGTCGATCTCCTCACCTGCCTGCAGTTTGCGGATGTAGCCGCGCATGAACGAGAAGGGGATGTCGAGACGCTCCGCCCAGACCGCATCGGTGTGGTAGAAGCCGGTTCCGTTGGAGTAGTTGAACCACGGATACTGCGCTTTGGCGTACTCGGCCAACCAGGTCTCTCCTCCGGAGGCAACACGAACAGCGGCGAGTGCCTGATCGACGCTTCCTTCGCACAAGACGTCGCCGAGATCGTGCTCGATGGCGAGGCGCGCCAGGCGACGCAACTCCTCGTCGGGTCGGAACAGATCGACCTCGATTCCGGCGACCATCTTGGCGATCGACAGGTCGGGGATGCTCGGGAAGACCTGCTTGCAGAACCCGAAGTAGTCGAGGTACGCGGCGTAGCCGAGGTTGAGCATCTCGAAGTGCAACTGCCACAGCTCGAGGGAAAGGTCGATCAGTTCGTGGTAGCCGTGCTGCAGGTCGTAGACGTTGCTACGACCGGCGTGACCGGTGACGACTTCCAGCGGCACCATGTCGGGCAATGGTTCGAAGCTCAGCGCTTCGAGCTTGGCGATCACCACTTTGGCCTTGACGATCCACTCAGCTTCGATGGCATCCCAGTTGGCGAAGTAGTGGCCGGCACGCTGCATGAAGTGTTCGACGCGGCCCGGGATGTCGTTCGGATCGGCCACCGGAACAGGTGACAGGTAGAACCAGCCGTTGAGGACGCGGATGTCGATGCCCATCGCCGGCGGGACGATGTAGTGCCGGCTGTTGTAGGAACCGAGCGAGGCGAAGGCGTACTCGACCAGGCTCATGTCGAACGGTGGCATCACCGTGGGCAGGTGGATGGCATCGCGGAACCAGAACATGGACTCGTCGTACTGCTTGCGGGCGTCGCTGAACAGCCAGTGATACGAGTACAGGTCCTCCCAGCCCTCTGCCCCCGGCGGTGTGGTGATGGAGAACGGGCTGTCAAAACGATCCTTGGTCATGTTGTTTCCCCAGTTGTAGAAGTAGTGGTCATTTCTTGACTTGTACGGGCTTCAGCAAGTTGCCGACGACGCCCTCGACCCCGGTGTGGACGCCCTGGCTGACCTGGCGGGGCTTGTTGCTCCACACTGTCTCGGCGCGACTCTGCAGCAGATGCACGACGTGCCCGCCGTCGTTGTCGACCGTCACTGCCCACTCGACATCCTGCGGGCGCCCGAAGTGCTTCTCGGCTCGCCGCGCCAGCTTGGCGATCTCTTTGATCTCGTTGTCGGTCAGGCTCGGCGAGGTGCTGCGCTCGGCATCGAGTGGCCTCTCGACCAGCACGTCGTTCTCGACGCAGCACTCGAGCTCTTTCGCCGACACCGTTCGCTTGGTGATCTCGTAGACGACCTTGTCGATCATGTAGTTGTCGGGGGTCACGGTGCCCGACACCACCGGCTCACCGAGCCCGAACGACGAGTCGATCACGATGGTCGAGCGGTCGCCGTTGGTGGGGTTCAACGTGAACGCAACGCCGGCCGCCTTCGGCAGGACCATCTGCTGTACGGCGACGCTCATCGCCACCTCGGCATGCGGGTAGCCGCGCTCGTGGCGGTAGGCGATCGCCCGATCGTTGTAGAGGCTGGCCCAGCAGTGCACGACGTGGTTGACCACGCGGTCTTCACCGCGAATCCACAGATACGTGTCCTGCTGACCGGCGAACGATGCGTCGGGCATGTCCTCGGCGGTCGAGCTCGACCGCACCGCCACAGCGACGTCGGGGACACCGGTCTGCTCACAGAGCTGTCGGTACCCGGCGCGGATCGTTTCTTCGGCTTCCTGCGACGGGCCGGCATCGAGCACCATCTGCCGGCACCTCGCCGCCGCCTCGGAGAGCGCGTGCAGGTCGGAGACGTCGAGATCATCGAGCAACTTATGGAGCAGCGGGCCGACGTGGTCGCGGCCCATCGAGTCGTCGAAGGCGTGAGTGGTGACCGCGAACCCCGGCGGCACCGGGAGCCCGGCCATGGTCATGGCACCCAGGCTGGCGCACTTTCCACCGATGATCGCTCGGTCTGATTCCTGGTAGTCGTGGAAGAAGATGGCGTGGTCCGCCACTACCACGAGACCCCTTCGTAGGCGTCCCAGCAACGGCGAGTCGCCTCGGCGCCGGCGAAGTACGCGGCACGCGCCGATCGGCGCTTCTCGTCGGTGTCGAGGTACCGCTCGGCGAACTCGCCGACCTGGCCACCGTGGTCTTCGTCGACCGTGATGTGGATGGTGTGGAAGGCGTAGTCGTCAGGCTCGAGCAGGTGGCCGTAGTGATGCTTGAAGCCCTCGACGGCGCGTGTGTAGGCCGGAGGGATCTGGTTCTCGATGCCGAGACTTGCTCCGAACTGGAACTCGTACCACGGGCGCTGGTGGGCGAGGTTGTAGAGGAAACTCTCGCTGAGCACTGCCTCAAAGTTGGGTGTTGCCTCGGTGATCACCTCGTCGGGCGCGCCAAGTGCGCGGGTGAACTGGAACAACCAGTGCAGGTGGCCGTGGCCCGACTTCGACTGGATGCCCAGCACTTCCTCGCCGATGTTCTCGATCACGCTCTCGGTCATCTCATATGGGATTCGCCCCAACCAGATCGAGAGGAACCGTCGGGTGTGATACGTCACCCCGTGGTAATGCTGGCGGGCCCAGCCGACGAGTTCTTCCTTGCTGGCCTCGCCCTGTACGACGCGCTCGACCCAGCGCGCCTTGTCGAGTGTGCGGCCCGACGCGATCAGTTCCGCACGCATCTCGTCTACGTATGCATCACCATCGAATGACATTGGCGTATTCCCCTCGTGTCTGCGTGCCCCCGGCACTGTCGCACCGCCGCCACCATCTCTCAAGATCGTCGTTCCGATTAACGGAACGAAGAGGGCGACGATCGATACATCGATGCTGCGATGATGTCGAGGTGCAATCGACCGACCTCGCAGACCTGATTCGTCGCCGCCGGACCAGCATGCTCGTCGACAACCAGCGAGATGTTCCGCGAGAGATCATCTGCGAACTGTGCGAGTTGGCGCAATGGGCACCCAACCACAAACGCACCTGGCCGTGGCGGTTCGCCATCGCCGAGGGCGCTGCACGCGTCCGGCTCGGCAACGTCATCGCCGACGCGATGCAGGCCCACGGCGACCCGCCGGAGAAGGTCGACAAAGCGCGCACCAAGTACCTGCGTACGCCCATCACGTTGGTAGTCGGGTCCGCTCCGGGTGATTCATCGTTGCGCACAGCCGAGAATCGCGATGCGGTCGCAGCCGGGATACAGATCCTGCTGCTCGCCGCCACGACGCACGGCTTGGCCAGCTATTGGGGCTCATGCCCAAAGGGTGCGAACGACGTGGTCGCCGCCCTGTGCGGCTTCGAGCCGGGCACGCACATCAGCGCGCTGATCTATCTCGGCTGGGCCAGCTCTACGGTCCAATCGCCGGGCCGCCCAGCGCCTGACGTGCACGTGATCGCCGCCGACCAGGGGTACTAGTACCAAGGTGCAATAGAAATCGACACCGGCTGGCGCGCAAGATATCGGCGACCCCAAAGCCCGTCCAGCAGCAGGGTCGTATCCGAACATTCACTAGGAGTCCGATCGCCGCCCGACGATCGGGCTTCTGTGATTTTCGGACGTGTGCTGATCAGCCCCAGATGCTCTTGCGCGGCGCCGGCGTGACCACCACGGCCCCCATCAGCGTGCCGATCGGCGTGATGCACAGGCGAGTGTCGTCGCCGTTGACCTTCGACTCGCACTTGCCACAAATGCCCTCCTGGCAACCGCGCCTCGGACGCACATGCTCGGCGATCTCGCGAATCGCCTTCAGCGCCGCCATCGTCGGGTCGGCGACGATCGAATACTCGACATCGTCGACGGTCAGCACGATAAGCACCGGTGGTTCGCCGAAGCCGGCAAAACCGCCACCGTCGACTTTTGCGTCACCGCTCTCGGCGTGACCGATCTCGGCGTCAACAGTCACGCGTACCAACTGGGCGTCGCCAACGTCGGGATCTCCAGTTCCAACCCGCGACCTCGGTACGTCAGTACCGCATGCTCGTGGTCGTCGTAGACCTTGATGCGCACGTCCTCGGTGTTGTTCGGCTCACCAGGATCATGACCGACCGCCGACGCGGCAACGGCGCGGATCGGGCCAGAGTGGCCGGACATGTAGATCGCCGTGTTCGGGCCGCTGTCCGCGATGATCTCGGTGATCCCTCGCCAGTGACGGCGGACCACGATCATCGGCGGCTCGAAGTAGAACAGCGGTTGGGTCAGCCAGACGGTGATCGGGTCCCCGCCGGCCTGCAAGACCCGGTAGAAGCGATTCATCTCGGTGATCCAGCCCGGCCGGTCACCGGTGCCGAAGCGCTGGTAGTTCTCGTGGATCTGGGCGAACTCCTGGAACGCAGCGGTCACGTCGACCTCACGGCCGCCGGCCCACACCTGGAAGTTCTTGAAAGCGTCGTGCGGGTACGGCTCCTCGACGTTCACGTCGGCGATGCCATAGCGGCTGAGCGCCTGCAACACCCCGCTGCGCACACCGACGGCCGTTTCGCTGGCCCGAGCGGTGGGGGCATGCGGGAACCTGACGGTCATCCCCTCTTTCAGGCCCTTGGCCAGATCTTGCCCTTTGCGGTGGGCCTGCCACTGGCCAAGTGGCGTCAGCGCGCCGTCGGTGACGTAGCCCTGCGTCTGGCCGTGGCGGATCAGCCGCACGTCGATCGAGGTGGTGATCCGCTTGCGGAACTCACCAGGGAACTGCTCGCGTGGAGACACCGTCTCGCGAGCGAACTCCTCGGTGCGGCCGGGCGGCGCGGTGACCCGGTCGAGTTCCTCGAGCGCACGCAGCGTCGAGCGCTCTCGCGCCCGCAACACGAACGCCGGCTGGTCTCCAACGCGCACGTCGTCGGGCAGCGGCCCGACCGGCTCGGCCCGGCGCCTTGCGTAGTTGGCAAGGTACAGCGGCGCGTCGTCGCGTGTGACGCTCATGTGTAGATCGACACGAACGATTCGACGACACGATTCTCGTAGTAGAACAGTGCCTTGCCCAGCTGATCCTCCGTCCACGTGATCGTTTCCCAATCAGTGTCGGTCTTGTAACCACCGGTGAACACCTCGTTGCGATTGCCGACCGGGTCGAAGAAGTAGATCGTATGACCGCGAGTGATGCCGTGCCGTGTGGGTCCGATGTCGATGTCGATGCCGTTCATCCGCAGGATGTCGGCGGCTCGACCGACCTCGGCCCAGCTGTCGAGCCAGTAGGCGAAGTGGTGCAATCCGCCATTCGCGCCGCGGGTGAAGGCGATGTCGTGAGGCTGACGTGATCGCTCGAAGAACACGATCAGCTGATAGCCCTCGTTGGTGACGAGTTGCTCGGTCAGCCGGAAGCCGAGCACCTCACTCATGAACCGAGCGGCGTCGGGGACGTTCTCGGTCGTGAGCAGGCAATGATCGAGACGAGGCGGGGCGATGCCGACCAAGTCCATCGGCATGGGCGGCGGGTTGAACAACGGCAGCCCGTTGCCGACCTTCTCCATCTTGGCGTAGATCTCCATGGTGTGACCCGTCGGCGAGTCGAAACGAATTGCCTCGCCCTGGCCCGTCTCGGTGCCGGCGGCGATGCGCTCGACGGTGCAGCCATAGCGTTCGAGATTCGTCTCGTAGCCCTCGAGGTCATCGATCGACTCGGTCTTGAAGGCGACGTGCTCGAGCCCGTACCGATTGGCGCCGGTGAGCATCAGCGAGTGGTGGTCCTGCTCGTCCCAACCCTTCAGGTAGACGTGGTTCTCGTCGCGCGCCACTTCCCGCAAACCCAACACCTCGGTGTAGTACGCGGCACAGAGCTCTAGATCGGGAGTTCGAACTTCAACATGTCCGAGACGGAAGATGGCCATGGGAGCCATCTTGGTTGGGTGACGGCGGCACCGAAAGGGCGCCGTTCTGGCAGACGGAACGACAACATTTTGCAGAGCGATACTCGCGTGAGAGCTTGTGCGCATGGCATTTGACGGTGAGGCATTCGTTGACGAGATGCGTAGTGAGCTGCAAGCTTCTGGCCGCACGCTGGACCAGGCCGATTGGGTGAAGCGCACTCAGCAAGGCGAGGCGACCAAGGAGGACCTCGTTGCCTGGGCGCGCCAGCACTACCACGGCGTGACCTACCACACCCGGCGCATCCTGTCGGCGTGGGTCACCCGGATTCCCTACGAGATGACCGACGGGGTGATCGACAACATCGCTGAGGAGGTGCTCGGCACCACGTCGAAGTCGGGCTTCGGACACCTTCACTGGCTGTTCGAGTTCACCCGTGCACTCGGCGCTCCCGACGAGGTGATCGCCGACGCGACGCCCAACGTCGACGCGATGGCCAGCAGCAGTTTCCTTTATTGCCTGGCGCAGCAGCAGCCGTGGTACGAGCTGACGTTCGGCGGCATCCTGGCGATCGAGAACCAGATCCCTTCGGCGTACATCAAGGTCGTCGAGGGGTTCAAGGAGCACTACACCGACATCCTGCAGCCCGACGACTACGCCTTCCACACCATCCACATCACGGTCGATGAGGATCACGGTGGCCATGTCGGCGAGTTCGCCGAGCAGTATCTCGACACCGACGCCAAGCGCCGTTCGGCCCGAGCCGCGTACTTCGCCGGCGCCGAACTGACCAGGCGATGCTGGGACAGCCTGAGCGACTGCAGTTGGTAGCTAGGCACATGGCTACGTCCCGACTGACGGAACATCGCCTAATGTCCGGGTGATGGCTGTGCCGCGGGAGTCACCTGAATCGGCGGTGGCCCGCGCGCTGTCCCTGCTGACGGCATTTACGTTCGCGGATCCCGTGCTCGGCGTCTCCGAACTCGGTCGACGGGTGCATCTGCCGAAGAGCACGGTGCATCGACTGCTCAGCATTCTGGTCGCCGAAGGATTCGTCGAACGCACACGAGATGAGCGCTACCGGCTCAGTCTGAAGCTGTACGAGATCGGCCAGGAAGTCGTCAGTAGCCGAGTCCTGCGCCAGGTCGGCCATGTGCCGTTGGAGAAACTGCACAACGACAGCAGTGAGGCCACCCACCTGGCGGTGTTGTCGGGTTCCGACGTCGTCTACCTCGATCGGCTCGAGAGCCCGCAGATGATGGGGCTGTTCACGCGAGTCGGCCGGCGCCGATCCGCGCATGCCACATCGTCGGGCAAGGTCCTGCTTGCCTACGGAACGCAGGCCGATGTCGACGATGCTGTGGCAGCCGGTCTCCCCCGCCTGGGGCCGCGCACCATCACCACGCGCACTCGTCTGAATCAAGCGTTGGCCGAGGTACGCAAGACCGGATATGCCATCAGCACCGACGAGGCGGCTCCCGGCGTGGTGTCGATAGCGGCACCGATCTTCGATCGGCTCGGTACCTGCGTTGCGGCGGTGTCGGTCGCCGGCCCACTCATCCGCATGCCGGCCGACCGTCACGATCAATTGGTGCGAATGGTCGTACGAACTGCGGCAGACATCTCGAGGGCGGTCAGCGACCCGGCTTCGATCCACTGACGATCGATACGCCGTCCAACGCGGTCGACGGTAGTTGACACAACCGCGTCGGCTCACCGTCGACCAGCGATTCGCAGGTGCCACAAATCCCGGCTTCACAACCTCGAGGTGGCCGGTTGTACTTGGCCAGAAAGCGGATGGCGAACAGCGCAGAGATGTCGGACCACGTCGCGAACGAGAACTGACGCTCATCGATCTCGAACGTCACCTCTCGTTCATAGGGTTTGGTCACCCCACGGAGAGTACGCGCCGTGGGAATCACAGGTCAGGCATGTGTCCCGTATGCCGGAACGACGGCTTGGCGGACACCAGCGCTGTGGATGAAGATGCACGGCGATGAGCCTGAGCCCCTCTGACATCAACCTGTACGGCGACGAGCTGTACTCGGCACTCGTCGACAAGCGAACCGTGCCCAACCTGCGTGATCGAGTGCCGGGCATCGACATCACCGATGCGTATGGAATTCAGACGCGCATGGTGCAGCGCCGCCTCGATGCCGGCGAGACAATCGTGGGCAAGAAGGTCGGCGCGACGAGCGCGGCGGTGATGACGATGCTCGGCCTCGACCAACCGGACTTTGGTCAGCTGCTCAGCGGCATGGTGTACGGCGACGGCGACACGATCAAGCTCGACTCGTTGATCCAACCGCGCGCCGAGGGCGAGATCGCGTTCATGTTGAAGCACGACCTGGCCGGTCCGGGCGTGACTGCCGTCGATGTGCTGCGGGCCACCGACTATGTCGTGCCATGTTTCGAGATCGTCGACTCGCGCATCGACAATTGGGACATCAAGGTGGTCGACACCATCGCCGACAATGCCTCGTGCGGTGTGTACGTGCTGGGCAGCCAACGGACGGACCCGCTGGAGGTCGATCTCGCATTGGTCGGCATGACTCTTGATGTCCGACAGCCAGGCGATGTCGATGGCGAATTGATTGCAACCGGGGCGGGCGCCGCCGTGAAAGGCTCGCCCGTGAATTCGCTGATCTGGTTGGCCAACACCCTCGGCGAGCTGGGCATCACCTGCCGCGCCGGCGAGGTGATCCTGACCGGTTCGCTGTCGGTGATGGCATGGGTGAAGGGTCCACAAACGATCACCTGCGAGTTCGGCGGGCTCGGTAGCTGCACCGTGACGTTCGAGTAGGGAGCATTCATCGTGGCACTTTCCGCCTCAGTCATTTCCGAACTGGCCGACATCATCGACGACGCTCAGCGCAACGCCGCAGACATCGTCAAACTCACCGACGCCCACCCCGATATGGATGTCGGCGACGGCTACGCGGTGCAGGCCGAGCTGTGCCGACGCTGGCAGGCAGGCGGCCGGCGACTGACCGGCTACAAGGGCGGGCTGACCTCGAAGGCCAAGATGGTGCAGATGGGCCTGGAGACACCCGTGTTCGGTGTGTTGATGGGCGACACGTGTGTAGCCGACGGCGATGTCGTCGACATGACACAGTTGATCCACCCGAAAGTCGAGGCCGAGATCGCTTTCGTCACGGCCAGTGAGCTGTCGGGCGACGTTTCGATCGATGAGGTGCTGGCTGCCACCGAGTTCGTGCTACCCGCCATCGAAGTGATCGATTCGCGGTTCAAAGATTTCAAGTTCGACATCCAGAGCGTGATCGCCGACAACACCTCGGCCGCCCGCTACGTCGTCGGCGGCTCCCCGCGCAGGCCCGAAGGTCTCGATCTGCGTCTGCTCGGCGTCGTGATGGAACGCAATGGCGAGGTCGTCGGCACCGCTGCCGGTGCAGCGGTGATGGGGCATCCCGCAGCGTCAGTTGTCGAGCTGGTTCGCTGGCTGGCCGATGCCGGGCAGGCGCTACCTGCCGGGAGCTTGGTGATGACCGGTGGTGTCACCGAAGCCGTCGCCGTGCACGCAGGCGATCACGTCACTGCTCGGGTGCAGCACCTCGGCACGGTGGGAGTGCGCTTCAGCTAGTAGTCGAGGAACTGGGTCATGCGCTCAGCGGTCAGGCGAAGGTTCGCGGCGTCGCCGAGAAACGCGTTGTACACCAGGTGCACCAATCCGATGTGCAGGGCGCTGCAGCGAAGCCGGGCATCGAAGTTCGGCACCGAGAGGCCCATGTCGCTGTAGTGATCCAGCGACATGGCCACCATGTCACTCTGTTCGATCGCCACGTGCCACGGCGACCAGAAGGCGAACGTCGCGAGTTCGTAGACGAAGTCGCCGTAGATCGAGCAACCCCAGTCGAACAATGACGACACCCTTCCGCCGGTCGCCAGAGCATTTCGATCGAGCAGATCGTTGTGGACCAGGCTGCGAGGGCCGGGGAAGGCATCGACGAGCTCGAGCATCACGGCGTAGGCGCGGTCGAAGCTGTTGATCCCCTGTGGCGACGCCGCCAAGCGTTGCTTCCATCCGTGAAACCGAGATTCGGGCCGGTCGTGAGAGACCGCTGCCATGAACTCGCGCCACGACCCGTGCGGAGCCATGCCCTCGTGATTCCACTCTCCGTACCCGGTCGATGCCGAGATGTCTGCGTTGCGCAGTGCGTCGAATGTCGCCAGTACGGACCACACCGTCGTAGCCCATTCGGTTGCGTCGAGCTGCTCCCATGGCTTGCCGTGTGCCCGGGTCGAGACGCAATACCAGGCACCGAACGCAGCATCGATTTCGATGACCTGTGGAATGGGCAGGTCACGCGACGCAAACCGCGATGCGATCCGGTCCCGCTGGAAGTCTTCGAGGTGACGCCCGAACCGGATGACCAACTCGCTCCCCTGCTGCGTGAATCCGAAGCATCGCGACCACGCCCCTTCGCTGATGTACTCAACCTCGCCGACGTCGCTCCCGAAGCGTTCGATCAGAAAGGCCCGGGCTTGAGGCTCTTCAACACGTGACGGCGGCTCCAGCACCCTCCGATGCTATGGCGAGGTACGTGGCTGGGCGTTGTGCATTCGCACCAAGCTGAAGTCGAACTCACCGCCGCGAGCGACGTCGTGCAGCGGCCACAGTGTCGGCACGATGCGCAGTTCGATACCGGCGTCGACGTGGGCGGCGAGGAGGTCGCCGACGGGAACTACCGAGATCGGCGTGACCATACGATCTGAGATCCACTGACCGTCCGCGTCCACCCAGGGGAGGAAACCCGCAGCTTCGAACTCGTACCGGTAGATCGTCGCGTTGCGCATTCGGTCGAGCCACGCCAACTCGATCGCGTGCAGTCGCGCCGCCGCAGTGGCAAAACGCGCCTGAAATGCTGCGTGGCGGGACTCGTCGAGCGGCCACATCGCGACGCGCGGACAGTCGCGCGGGAACCAGTACAGCGGTGCGTGATCGGCGTCGATCGTCCACACGGCGGGCGCCTGCGACGGATTGGTGCGCGGCACGTGCGGCGCAAAGCGTTCAATCCTCGGATCCTCACTGAAGTGATACAACACCGACGGTCTCACTGACTTCGTCCTCCAGGTTGGTCGCGGAGTTGGCTGATGCGGTGGGCGAGATGGCGTGGTAGTTGTACAGCATGAATCGCTTCACGGATCTCGTCGGGAGCAGGTGGCCGCTCCAGCAGGCCGGTATGAGCGGCACGGCGACGTCGACGCTGGCTGCTGCGGTTTCCAACGCCGGCGGGCTGGGGATGATCGGCATCGGCAGGCAGCAACTCGAGGTCGTCGAGCGATACCTCGACGAAGTGGCGACGCTCACCACTGCCCCGGTCGGCGCGACATGCATCGCTCATTTCGTCCTGCCCGAAGTGGTCGACTTGGTCGCCTCGCGCCTGCCGATCCTCGAGTTCTTCTACGAGTGGCCCGATCCGGCCCGCGTGCCGGCCAACGTGATCTGCGGATGGCAGATCGGCTCGGTCGACGAGGCGAAGGCGGCGGTCGACGCCGGTTGCCGCTACGTCATCGCCCAGGGCATGGAAGCCGGCGGCCACGTGCGCGGCCATGTTCCGCTCAGCGAGCTGCTGCCGGCCGTCAGGGATGCTGTCGACATCCCGGTCGTCGCAGCTGGCGGGATCGGCAACGCCGACGCAATCCGTGCTGCGATGGAACTGGGAGCCGACGGCGTGCGCGTGGGCACCCGATTCGTCGCCACTCGCGAGTCCTATGCGCATCCGCTGTACATCGACGCGCTGGTCGCGGCGTCGACCGACGACAGTGTGCTGACTGAAGCGTTCGGTGTTGGCTGGCCCGACGCGCCGCACCGCGTGCTGCGTTCGGCGATCGACGCGGCAACGGCTGCACCGACCGACATTGTCGGCGAGACCGCGCTCGCCGATGGGCAGGCGATGAAGATGCCGCGCTTCGGTGCGAGCTCACCCAACCGAGACACCACGGGTGACATCACTGCGATGGCGCTGTACGCCGGATGCTCGGTCGGCTCGGTCGGCAGAGTGATGACTGCCGCCGAGGTCGTGCAGGAACTGTCGCTCGGTTTCGGCTGAGGCTCGTTCCGCAGGCAGGAACGCCGGACCTTCCTCCGTCGACCGCGTTGGGGCAGAGTAGGTGTCATGGCCAAGCTGACCGCAGCGATTGTCGGGTCCGGGAACATCGGCACCGACCTGATGTACAAGTTGATGCGTTCCGACGTGATCGAACCGCGCTACATGATCGGCGTCGACCCGCGTAGCGACGGATTGGAGCGGGCACGCACGGCTGGGCTCGAGGCATCGGCCGACGGTGTCGACTGGCTGCTCGCCCGCAGCGAGTTGCCCGACTTCGTGTTCGAGGCCACCAGTGCCTACGTCCACATTGCCAACGCACCCCGCTACGCC
>JANPBZ010000073.1:0-11410 GCA_031430695.1 Ilumatobacteraceae bacterium | reverse complement strand
AGGTCGGATAGGGCAAACTCGTGGGTGGTCATCGTGCGTCCTTCTCGGTTGCTTGGTCGCTTTCGAGAATCGCACGATGACCACCATCACCCCGAGGATGGTCGCTGACTCCTACACCACGTGATGGGACTCACCCGCGTCGGCGCGCCGGTCGAGCCGAACGACAACTCGACGCTGGTGTGTGGTTCAAGGTGTGGTTTGGTGCGTTCGGTCTGTTAGACGCCTGCGAGTCCGAACACCCCCTACGGAGTCCTTTCGGCACCAGTCGCACTTGCCACGTCAGCCCCTATCGACCTCGCCGTCGGCCGATCGGGTGCTCGTCCCACGTCATCGTCCGGCAAAGCGTTTCGGCAGGCGCGCTCGTCGGTAGCGACAGGACCGAGGACCTGGCGTGAGACCGCCCGCTCCGCAATCGGCAACTTCAGCCCCGCCCAAATTGGTGCCACATCGCGGTGAGCTGGAGCACTGTGCGGCGAGCGCGTCTGGCCAGTGGCCGCCGTCCCAATGGCGACCTCGCGACTCGTTCACCAACCGGGTAATACTCTGTGCGTCCACTCACCGCCCTCGTAGCTCGACGACTCACCGGCAGCGAGTTCGAAGTCTTGTTTCCCCAAACCGACTGCGACGGTCCCATTGGTGGGTATGGGTGATGCGACGACGAGGACTCGGCTGGTGGTGCGGCCGTTGCTCGTGTCGGTGGAGGAGGCGGCCGGGCTGCTGGGCATCGGGCGCACGACGTTGTATGAACTGATTCGGCACGGCGATGTGCGGCCTATCCGGATCGGGCGCTGCGTGCGTATCCCGCAACGCGAGCTGGAGGCATACGTCGACCGCCTGATCGCCGAGACCTGGAGCGAACAGTGAGAGGCAGTCGACGTCGAAGGCTCGCCGCTCACTCCGCCGTGACGCGCAAATCCCGGCGGCTCCTCAGATACGGGGGAGAACGCCGGGATCACTTTCCTCGCCTAGTGGCTCGGACACGACGAGTATCACCGCTCGGCGTCCCAGGATCAACCTGCTTGTTCGGACCGGACGCTCTCGTCGATGAATCCGTGCGTCACCGTCACTTGGTGACCAGCAGCCCTGCCGCTGCGGCTGCTGCCTCGGCTTGCTGGCCGGGCATGACGTGGCCGTAGGTGTCGAGCGTGAAGCTGACCGAGGCGTGGCCGAGACGCTCGCTCACGACCTTCACATTGATGCCAGCAGCGAGCAAGTGCGAGGCATGCGTGTGGCGCAAGTCGTGCAGCCGGATCACTGGCACATCGGCCTTTCCGACCAAGCGGTGGAATGCCTGGCCGACCGAGTCGGGGCGCATCGGGTCGCCGACATCGTTCGTGATCACTCGATCATCGAACGCGCCAGTGAGGTCGACGCGGGCGAGCGCATCACGCTGCGTCTGTCGGTGTGCTTCGAGCAGCGCGGCCGTTTCGGCATCGATGTCGATCGTTCGGCGGCTTCGACGAGTCTTGGGTGCGGCGACGACCTCCTCGCTATCCACGACGGTGACGGCCTGCCGAATGCTCACGTGGCCGAGGCGGAAGTCGACGTCGCTCCATCGCAAGCCGATCGCTTCACCACGACGCATCCCCGTGAGCGCCAGCAAACGGAACAGCGCCTCGTTGCGATTGCCGACGATCGAGCGAAGGAACTGAGACAGCTGCTCTGGCGTCCACACGGTCATCTCCGGGCCTTTCGACCGAGCCGTGGTGAGCGAGGGCGCATTCGCCAATCGGGCGACGTTGCGGATGACTACGCCCTTGCGCTCGGCGTCATTGAGCATCTTGTTCAGCGCGGCGTGCACGTGGTGCACCGATGTCAGCGACAGCCGACGACCGTTCGCCCCATCGCCACGAAGCAGCTCGGCGTACAGCGAGTCGAGATCGGACGCCTTGACGTCTTGCAACGCGACAGCTCCGAGTCGAGGGGCAACGTAAGAGTCGATGATCCGCCGGTAGCCGCAGAGCGTCGTTGCCTTGCGGCCCTGATTGGCGAGACCATCGAGCCACGCGTCGGCGAAGCCACGCACGGTCAGCTTCGACGACTCGACGAACCGACCGGTCTGATGCGCAGCAAGCAATTCGACCAGCGATTTCTGCGCGTCCTTCTTCGTTCGGAACGTGCGCTTCATCTGCCGGCGCTTGCCGGCCTCGTACCAGGCGACGTGCGCCACCCACGACGACGCACCACTCGGCGTCTCACGTCGGTAGACAGTGCCGTTGCTCATCCCGCGAGCGTACCGACACTGCTACCACGCTGCTACCACGAAACGAATCGCAAGAGCGATGAAGCGGTTTCAAGTGCTCTGAACTCGTAACTTATTGGCGCCCCCGGCAGGATTTGAACCTGCGACCTGCGGTTTAGGAAACCGATGCTCTATCCCCTGAGCTACGGGAGCGAAGTCGCATCAGACCTGCATGCGGCTGCGCAACAGGCTACCGAGTCACCCCCGGCGCGACCTGCAGGCGTTCGCTGAACCTCCACGGCCTCGGCGGGCTTAGATCTCGACGCGTGAACCCACCTCGAACACACGCTCGTAGGGCAGGCTGAAGAAACGGCTGGCGCTATCCGCACCACGGTTCAACCACACGAACAGATGCTCGGCGGCCGGATTCATTCCTGGTGCCTTTCCGGCGATGATGGATTCGTGCCCGATGAAGTAGGTGACGTCATCGGGGTCGAACACGAGGCCTCGGTGGTCGATCAGGGCGAGTGCCGCCGGCACGTCGGGTGCGTCCATGAAGCCGAACTCGAGCTGAACCTGGAACACACCTGGCTCGACACGGGTGACGATGGCCCGTTCGTCCGGCGGTACACGCGGCGTGTCCGCTGTCTCGACGGACACGATCAGCGTTGTCCTGTGCAGCACCTTGTTGTGCCGCAGGTTGTTCACCAACGCCGGCGGGGCCTTGCCGAGATCCTTGAACATGAAGACCGCGGTGCCCGGCACGCGCTTCGGGTTCGACTCATCGAGCACTTCCTGGAGCGGTCGCTCCCCTCGCTGGATGCGCTTGGCCACCAGCGCTCGACCGGTACGCCACGTCTGCATCTGAACCATCAGGATCACGCCGATGGTGATGGCGAACCAGCCACCGTGCGGGATCTTCACGACGTTGGCGCCCAGATAGCCCAACTCGATCGTGAACAGCGGCGCGCACACCAGAAACGCCCGTGCCCGCGGCCACTCCCACCGGTCGGTGAGGACGCGGAAGAAGTTCAGGGTGGTGATGGCCATGGTCATCGTGACGGCGATGCCGTACGCGGCCGCGAGGTTGCTGGACGAGCGGAAGCCGAGCACGAGCCCGACACACGCGACCATCAACAACCAGTTGACCAGGGGTACGTAGATCTGTCCCTCCTGCGATTGCGAGGTGTGAAGGATCTTGATGCGCGGCAAGTAGTCCAGCTTCACCGCCTGGGCGGTGAGTGAGAACACGCCGGTGATGAGCGCCTGCGATGCGATGACCGTGGCGCACGTGGCGAGAACCACCACCGGCAGCAGCAGCGAACCGGGGACCATTCGGAAGAACACGCTGTGGACGTCCTCGGGGTGCCCGATCAGGAACGCCCCCTGACCCCAGTAGTTCAGCAGGAGCGACGGCAGAACCATCCCGTACCAACCGAGCACGATTGGTCGCCGGCCGAAGTGGCCCATGTCGGCGTAAAGCGCTTCGCCGCCCGTGACGACCAGGAAGATCGAACCGAGCGACAAGAAGGCCTTTGTGCTCTCGTGGCCGAAGAAGTGGATCGCGTAGTACGGGTTGACCGACTTGATGATCCCCGGCGAATCGGCGATGTGCCACAGGCCGAGCATCGCGATGGTGGCAAACCAGACTATCATCACCGGCCCGAAGACTTTGCCCACCGCGCCGGTCCCTCGCCGCTGTACCGCGAACAGACCGACGAGGATGACGATCGCGATCGGGATCACCCAGCGCTCGAACGACGTGGACACCTCTTCCAAGCCCTCGACCGCGCTGAGCACTGAGATCGCCGGGGTGATGATGCCGTCGCCGTACAGCAACGCGGTGCCGAACACACCCAACGAGACGAGGATGCCCGCCTTGGCGACCGTGCGCCCCCGCTTCGGCATCACCAGCGCGGTGAGCGCCAAGATCCCGCCCTCACCCTTGTTGTCGGCCCGCATGACGAACATCAGATACTTGATCGAGATGATGATGATGAGCGACCAGAAGGCCAACGAACACACCCCGTAGACGTTGATCTCGTCCACCGCGAGCTGGTGCGACTTCTCGGTGAACGCTTCCTTCAGTGAGTAGAGAGGACTCGTGCCGATGTCGCCGTAGACCACACCCAGCGCCCCGAGCGCGAGTGCCGTCGCCCCCACCTTGCCGTGCACCTCGTGTTCGCGAGGCGCGCGCTCCTTTGCGAGCGCGGCCGCGTTGGCGGCGGCAACGATCCGCTCCGGTGTGACGGTCTTGTCTGCGGTGTTGTCGGAGGCCATGTCGCGATGCTCTACGCCGCTGATCGCTCTGCGTCGGCCAGCGCTGCCGCCAGCTGGTCCCCGAACTGGAGCAGCATCGTCCGCGCCGCTGTGATCGCCCCCAGGCCCGCCTGCGGCCTGAGGAGCAAGGCACCCCGTCCGTTGGGGAGCAACAGCGCGGCGCCGGTCTCCGGAATGACCACCTCGTCGGCGTCCGAGCCGGTGCCCGATGGCAGGCGGTGACTGATGACCGGCAATTCGCTCGGAGCCGCCGCGAGCAGCGACACGTCGATGGAACCCGCCTGGAGGCAGACTGACTGCACCGCCGCAAGCCACACGGCCGGCAGCGCGCCGCCATGCGACAACAACTCCTGCAGCTCGCGAGCCGCAGCGAGGGACTCATCAGTTCGATGGACCGCGACCTTGGCGCGGAATCTCATCGTGGTGGCGATGCTGACCGATGACCCCAACAACACCAGCAGGACCACCGTAACGATCTCATCGCCTTCCGTCATTCGCAGCGAATGGACGGGCGTGGTGTGGAAGTAGTTCAACGCGAGTGCGGCAATTGCCGAGGTCAGGAAACCGGCGATGGGGCTGACGAGCGCCGCAGCGACGCACACGAAGGCAAGGACCAGCGCGGCGTTGGCAATGCTCATATCGCTGCTCGCGGTGTCGGTGGCCCACGCCACCGCAATGGCCAGAACAGGCCCGAGAACTGTCGCGGTGCGGCCAGCCACCTGTTGTGTCGTTGTCTTCACGCCAGTGATGTCTACACCCTGTTCGGTTGACGTTGCCCGCCGGGCGCTCGTCACGGGCGCGCGGCTTGGTTGGTGAAGTCGGCGACGTAGATGGCGAGTGCGCCGGACACAGAGATACCGGCGAGGAGCCAGAACCGAATGATGATCTTGGTCTCGGGCCAGCCGCCAAGCTCGAAGTGGTGATGGATCGGCGACAGTCGGAAGATGCGTCGTCTGCGACCGGACAGACGGAACACAGCCATCTGTGTCGCGACAGAGCCAATCTCCATGACATTGATTCCGCAGATGAGTGGGAGCAGGAGATGGGTGTTCGTGCTGAGGGCGAGGAGCGCTAGCGCCGATCCGATGGAGAGTGCACCGACGTCACCCATGAAGATGTCGGCTGGCGCTGCGTTCCACCACAAGAACCCGCAGCATGCTCCGGCGAAGGCAGCGGAGAACACGGCGAGGTCGTAGGGATTCACCATGGCTGGGTAGATGGTCGGGTTGCGGAATCCCAGGTAGGCGATTGCCGTGAAGGCGACGAAGCCGAACAATGCCGATCCCACGGCGAGGCCGTCGAGACCGTCGGTGACGTTGACGGCATTCGGCGTGGCAAACACGATCAGCCCGGCCCACAGCACCCATGCGACGGAACCGAGCTCCCAACCGGGCAGGTCGGCTCGGGTGAGCGATATTCGGGTGTCGATGTCGGTGGTGATCAGGAGTGCGAACGCAACGGCGAACGCGACGGCCAAGGTGATGTAGCCCTTGTGCCGCCAGAGAACGCCGCGGTTGTGGCGGGTGCGCACCTTGATCGCGTCGTCGACGAAGCCCACTAGACCCATGGCGAGCACGCCGACCCAGATGACGAGGGTCTGATCGGAGAACACGACACCGCGGCGAACGTGGCTGACGAGGTAGCCGACGAACGCCGCGCCGACGATCGCCAACCCGCCCATCGTGGGTGTGCCTGACTTGTGTGCGTGCGCGGGCACGACGATGTTGAGATCATCCTTGGCGAGGATCGGCTGGCTGCGTCCGCGGGTCCGCATGAACCCGGCCAACCAGCCGGTGCCGATGAGTGACACGACCAGCGCGATGCCGGCAGCGAGCAGCGGCGCAATCATGTTCGATCACATGTTGGGGAGGGTCTGATAACTCTCATCCTCACAGGCGATCATCGCCTCGTCGACATCAGCCACAGACGTTGGCTCAGCCGAGCACGCTGTTGGTCGTGGTGTGTACGGTGCGCCGTCGCGAGAACTGGCCGAGATCGATGGACAGGCCGGTGGCCGGGCCGGTGACCACGACTGGCTCGCTGTCGTGGTCATGGCCTTCCTCGCATGCCTCGATCAGCGACTTCATCAACAGGCCGACCATCGGCGCATTCTTGAACTGGTTGCCACTCGTTCCGATGGCCACATAGAAGCCGTCCAGATCGGTGCGGTCGTATACGGGCAGCCAATCGTCGGAGACGTCGTAGAGGGCGGCCACACCTGAGGGGCGGTTGGGTACACCGAGCGTCGTGATCCGGCGCGCGGCCCGCGTGGTCTGGGCCTCCCACACCTCAGGAGTCGGGTGCTCGTCGAACACATCGGGATCGGTCACCCAGACGAGTGGATCGCATTCCGGCTCGAGGCCGCCGATGAGGAAGGTTCCACCGAAATGAGGACGCAAGTACGTGCCGAGATCAGGGTCGGCGACTGCCACACCACCGTCGTCCATCGAAAATCCACGCGGCGCCGGCACGACATGCACCTCCTGGCGTAGCGCCCGCGTCTGGATGCCTGTTGTCGGGAGGCCCGCCATTCGATTGACGACCGACGAGTGCGGCCCGGCGGCATTGACCACAACGGACGCCTCGCGCGTGCTGCCCCCAGTGAGCACGACCTCGTGGACGTGACCGCCCACCTCACGGATCTCGCTGACCTCGGTGTGGAAGTGGAACTGAGCGCCGAAGTGCTGAGCGGCGACCATCAAGTTGTGCGCAGCGAGCATCGGATCGTCGATGAAACCGGCATCGGGCGTCAAGTACGCGGTGATCTCGGGCCCGGTGGCATCGCGCCAGAACGCTGGGTCGTCGATCCGCCGCGGCGGCAGGAATCGGCCGAGATCGAGCGTCGCAAATCTCTCGTGGAGTGCCGCCGCGCCTAACGGTTCGTAGGGAACGCCGACCTCGTCGAAATGGCGCTGCACGCGCTCGAGCGCGGTCGCCGGCGAATCGAGCACGAGCATGCCTGTGCGAATGAACCTCGCCTGACCCAGCTCATCAGCGACGCCCAGGAAGTCGGGCCACCGCTGCCACAGGTGCGCCGACTCCCACGCCAGTTTCACTGCGTCGAGCGCCGAGTAGTTGAACCTGATGAGGGCCGATGACGCACTGGTCGAGCCTGCTCCCGCCGCCGGGCCCTTGTCGACGACCACTGGGCGGTGTCCGGCACGAGCCAGGTGAAAGGCGATCGAGCACCCCATCACGCCGCCGCCGATGATCAGTGGCGACAGCGGCGTCCGGCGTCGAGTCATGTCAGCACCTCCATTCCTTGCGTTGGCACCATTCGACGTCGCGGCGCGGCCAACGACAAGGGCGGAAAGTCCCGTGCGGACCGCTGCGCCGCAATCGGAAGGGCCGGAAACTTTCGCCCAGACCCTGCGGTTCGCGATCTGACGAACACGGGTGAATCATGAGCGACACAGCGATGACCTTCATTCTCCGGTCACCGAGCGCGTCCCTACCGATGCTCCCCACTTCACCAGCGTTGCGGAATTCTCCACCACTTGCGCCCCGCCGATGCCGCCCAATCTGCATCCGGCCCGGCGGCAGGAATGGTGGTAGCGGTGCCTCCGAGAGTCCAACCGTCCCGGGCTCTCGGGGGCACCAAATTCTCCTCAGGCGAGCACTCCTCGAACGCAACCCCCATTCGGGGCTGACGGGGGCGGCGTCGGTTCGGTTCAGTCGAAGCGGAGGTGGATCGCGCACCCCGGGGCGTCGGCGCGGCGGAACAGCTTGCGGATGAGATCGCTGAGCGCAAGCCACATCACCACCACTCGATACTTGCGCCGCACCGCGACGCGAATCCGGTGGGCATCGTCGCCGAGCAACACCTCGGCAGTCGCGTTCACCACGGCGGAGCCCGGCTGCACCTTGCCGCGCATGCCGCACGGCTGCAGCGTGACCGCGGGATTGTTACGAATGCGCTTCACCTTGCCCGACGAGTCCTCGGTGGTAAAGCCTCCGGCCCCGTCCGGTAGCCCAATGATCCAGACGGGCGTGGCCACGGCATCGCCGTTCTTGCGGAAGGTCGTCAGCAGCACATACTTCTCGTCGGTGATGGCCACGCCAAAACGCTAGCAAGGCCACCATCGGCGCCGCTCCAGGTAGCGTCGCCCCACGTGACCGACACCCACTCCGACCCAGCCACAGGCCTGAGCAGCGCTGAGGTGGCCGACCGGGTCAGCCGGGGCCTCACCAACTTGGTGCCCAACGCGCCAACTCGAACGGTCGGTCAGATCGTGCGCGGCAACGTCTTGTCGCCCATCAACCTGATCGTCGCCATCTTGGCGGCGCTGGTGATCGCTGCCGGCTCACCCAAGGACGCGTTGTTCGGTGGAGTCATCGTTGCCAACAGTGTGATCGGTGTGGTGCAGGAGCTCCGCGCCAAGCGTGTGCTCGACCAACTGCGCGTCGTGAACGCGCCGCGGGCCCACGCCGTGCGCGATGGCGTAGTCACCGAACTGCAGGTGCACGAGTTGGTGCTCGACGATGTGGTGGAGTTGCGCACCGGCGCGCAGGTCGTCGCCGACGGTGTGATCTTGACGCACGAGAACCTGGAGATCGACGAGTCGCTGCTCACGGGTGAGGCCGACCCGGTCGTGAAGGCCGAGGGTGACGACGTACTCAGTGGCAGCGCGGTGGTTGCCGGGACTGGCCGAATGCTGGTGACGAAGGTTGGCGCCGAGAACTACGCGGTGAAACTCGCCGAGGAGGCACGCCGCTTCACGTTGGTCAACTCCCCGCTGCGCAACGATGTGAACCGCATCGTCACGTGGGTGGGCTACCTCATCATCCCGGTCGGGTTGCTGCTGGCAAGTAGCCAGTTCTTGCGCCGCGACGAGGGCTGGCGGCAATCGGTCATCAGCACCGTTGCCGGCCTCGTGGGCATGGTGCCGGAAGGTCTGGTGTTGCTCACCAGCGTCGCCTTTGCTGTCGGAGTCGTGCGACTCGCTCGACAGCGTTGCCTGGTGCAGGAACTGCCGGCCATCGAGGTGCTCGCCCGCGTCGACGTGCTCTGCGTCGACAAGACGGGCACGATCACCGAGGGATCGATGGACCTTGCCGATGTGGAGCCGCTCGATCAGGCCGACCGCGCCGTCGTCGACGCCGCGCTGGGCGCGCTCGCACAACTCGACCCCGACCCGAACGCGACATCGCGCGCCCTGCAGCGCGCCTACACCGACGCAAGTGCGTGGACGGTGACGGGCCGCGTACCATTCTCGTCGGCGCGCAAGTGGAGCGGGATGAGCTTCGCCGACCACGGCACCTGGGTGCTCGGTGCTCCCGAGAACGTCCTGACATCGGGGTACGCCGGCGACCTGCGCGACAACGTGGAGACGCACGCGCTGTTGGGTCAACGGGTGCTGGTGCTGGCCAAGGCCGACGGCACGTTCACCGACGGGCCCGAGGCCACACTCCCCGCTGTCACCGCGATTGCGCTCGTGCTGCTCGAAGACATCGTGCGCAGCGATGCGCCGGCCACGTTGGCCTACTTTGCCGAACAGGACGTGGCGATGAAGGTCATCAGCGGCGACAACAACGTCACGGTCGGCGCAGTGGCTCGACGCGCCGGACTCGCCGGATGGGAAGACAACATCGACGCCACCACCATGGCACACGAAGACAGTGAAGAGTTCGCCGACTCCCTCGAACACAACACGGTGTTCGGCCGGGTCACACCACATCAGAAGCGGGCGATGGTGCGCGCCCTGCAGGCGAGAGGCCACACGGTCGCGATGACCGGCGACGGCGTGAACGACGTGCTCGCACTGAAGGACGCCGATTGCGGGGTGGCGATGGCATCCGGCAGCGAGGCGACTCGCGGTGTCGCCCAGCTGGTGCTGATGGACTCGAACTTCGCGGCAATGCCAGCGGTGGTCAGCGAGGGCCGCCGGGTGATCAACAACATCGAACGGGTGGCCAGCCTGTTCCTGGCCAAGACGACATACAGCGTCGTGCTATCTGTGCTCACTGGTGTCTTCGCGTTGGCCTACCCGTTGCGGCCGATCCATCTCTCGATTCTCAGCTGGTTCACGATTGGCCTGCCGGCGTTCTTCCTCGCCCTCGAGCCGAACAACCAACGGGTCAGCGATGGGTTCCTCCGACGCGTGCTCGGCAAGGCCGTCCCCGCCGGTCTCGTCATCGCCACGGTGACGATGAGCGTGTTCGCGCTGGTGCAACTGGACAGCTCGATCGACGCCGACCACGCCCGTACGGTGGCGGTGCTGGTGGCCGGCTCGGTGGCGTTGATGAACCTGTACAGAGTTGCCCGCCCGCTGAATCGGCTACGTGCCGCACTTGTCATCACAATGGTTGCGCTGTTCGCGTTGGCGTTCACGACGCCCTGGACTCGCGACCTGTTCGAGCTTCCCCAAACCGCAACCTGGGCGTACGGCTTGGCGGCTGGATTCATTGCCTGCGCATGGCCACTGCTGGAAGTTGGAAGTCGGGTGGCAACGCGCTGGCGTCGCCGATAGGGTCCGCCACAGCGGCTTCCCCCGAACCACAACTCGATCCTTCGTTCGGGAGGAAATCATGTCGTTTCGCCGCCCACGCCTGCGCAGTCGCAGGCATGTCATCGACATCCACTTCGGCGACCAGCCGTGCTATGTGTGGCTGCCCAATCCTGATGAGCCGCTGGTTGTCGCCGAGTTCGCCGACGCCGCCAACCTCGCCACCGGCGTGCTCGACATGCCGGTCGACAAACAAGTGATGGTGCTGCTCGACGAGCGACGCCAGGTCACGGCAATGTTCGCCGATCCACCCACCGAACTCGGCCTGTTCGTCGGTTGGTGCGATGGGCCGGGCCTCGAAGTGCCGTTCTCGCAGACGATGATGATCTGCCTTGCCGACCATGTTCCCGAGGCTCTGCCCGACGAGCGAGACCGCATCGGCTACTTCGAGCTGCGGCGAATTCACATGCTGCAGGGTCTGCTGTTGCTCGACATCTTGATG
>JANPBZ010000072.1:0-7001 GCA_031430695.1 Ilumatobacteraceae bacterium | reverse complement strand
GGTCAGCCCCGTGGCGCTGGGCTCGCTCCAGGCTGGCCTCGTGGCCGTGTACGGCGATGAAGGGTACGAGCTCGGTCGTCGAGCGGTGATGGGCCGCGGTGGCATCGAGTCTGCCGATGCCGGCCAGGCCGTCGCATCGCTCGCGGGCCTCGACGGCGACGAGTTCGAGAATGCGTTCGAACGGGTGCTCGAGCAGTACGGATTTCGCGGCATCAACGAATGGGAGGTCGCGTCGCCTTCGTGGGAGATCGAACCAGCGGTGCTTCGACGAGCGATCGATGCGGTGCGCTCTGGGGGTGCGCCGCGCAACCCGGGCACCATGCGCGAGGCCGTACTCCAACGCTTCGAACGCGACGGCGCCAGAATCGCCTTTCCTGAACTCGACCTGTGGCTCGAGCGCTGCAAGGCGTGGATGGGAATCCGCGAGCGCACCAAGGCCACCTGCGTACTCACCATCAACGAACAGCGGCTCGACGCGCTCGAGATCGGTCGACGTCTCGTCGCCGACGGCAAGCTCGAGTCAGCCGACCAGGTCTACTTCCTGACACTCGACGAGCTCACGACGGCTGTGGAGCAGGGCAGCGTCGACGTCAACACCGTGCACTCGCGAAGGACGGCGCAACACGAGCTCGAGCGATACCAAGAGCCGCTGTTCGCCATCGCCGGTGACATCCCGCCGGTGGAGGAGTGGCCGTTGGTGAGCCGCGAGGTCCTCGCCGACGACGCCAGCGAAATCGTCGGCGCGGCGGGGAGCCCCGGCCACGCCACCGGCCGCGCTCGCGTCGTCCGCAATGCCTACGTCGATGAGCCGCCGGTGCCCGGCGAGGTGCTCGTGGCGCCGATCACCGACCCGGGTTGGATGCCTCTGTTCGTCGGCGCGGTCGCTGTCGTGGCAGAGATGGGCGGCGAGCTCAGCCACACCATGATCGTGGCCCGCGATCTCGGCATCCCGGCCGTCGTCGGGGCCGTCGGGGCAACAACGGCGATCAAGACCGGCGACCTGATCGAAGTCGACGGGTCGACCGGTGTCGTCCGCATCCTCGAGCGGGCATGAGCGCATCCTTCGACTTCGCGGGTCGCACCGTGATCGTCACTGGCGGGGCACGGGGTATCGGGCTGGCCCTCAGTCAATTTTTCGCCGAGGCGGGAGCCACGATCTGCGTGGCCGACATCGACGAGGCTGCGTTGGCGGAGATCACGACAGCGGCGCTCGAAGATGCCATTCCTATCGTCGTCGACGTGAGCAACGCAGCGTCTGTTGCCAAGTGCATCGAACACGCTGTCGCAAAAACGGGCCGGGTCGACGTCGTCGTCAACAATGCGGGCATCCTGCGCGATCGCATGGTGTGGAAGCTCGGCGACGACGACTGGCAGGCCGTGCTCGGCGTGCACCTGACCGGCACCTTCAACATGACGCGGGCGGCGGTGCCGGTGATGCGCGAGCAGGCCTACGGTCGAATTGTCAACATCACGTCGTACACGGGCCTGCACGGCAACATCGGTCAGTCGAACTATGCCGCGGCGAAAGCGGGCATCATCGGGTTCACGCGCGCTACCGCCAAGGAGCTTGCCGGCTTCGGGATCACGGTGAACGCGATCTCCCCCAATGCCGAGACAGACATGGTCGCCTCGATCCCTGCGGATCGACTCGCAGAACTGCAAGCGCAGATTCCGATGCGCCGCTTCTCCGATCCGTCGGAAGTCGCTCCGGCGGTCGGGTTCCTTGCCTCCGAGCAGGCCGGCTACATCACGGGTGTGGTCTTGCCCGTCGACGGCGGTCTCTCGATCTGACTGCGGCGCAATCTTCGGCCGTCAGTCAGGGTGTAACTCACCGTCGGGTGCCGCTGGGTGCGGGCCATCCCACCGGTCGAACGTCGTGATCTCGTGGACCGGGCGCCGGGTGACAGGCCCGAAGTTGCCGGTCGGGAAGCCCACCGGGATTATCGCTTGCGCGGCAACGTCGTCGGGCAGGCCAAGCACCTCGTGCAAGTCGTCTCGGAACCGCAGTGCGTAGGTGGTCGGGACGGCCCCTAGGCCGGTGGCCCTTGCCGCCAACAGCAAGTTCTGGATCCCCGGCCAGATGGAGCTGGCGTAACGATTCGGATCCTGCCCAGGATGATCGAGAACCGCGCACGCAACGATGATCGCCGGGGCCTCGTGCATGTGCTCCGACTGCCACAGCACGGCCGCCCACATCCTGCGTCGCCTGTTCGCATCGTGGTGCGGGAGCGGCTGGCCATGCTCGGCCTGCTCCCTGGCGGCTTCTTCACTGGCTCGACGGTTCAGCGCGGCGATCCGTTGCTTCTGTTGGTCGTCGCCGACCATGATCCAACGCGCGCGTTGGAAGTTGCGGCCGGAGGGTGCCTGGTTCGCTGCATCGACCAGCCGAAGGAGTTGCGCTTCGGGTACAGCGTCGGGGAGGAGTCGCCGCATCGCTCGACACGAGTACATGGTTTCGAAGAGCCCGATCTCCTCACCCATCAGTCCGAGTTCACTCCCAGTCGTGCCAACGCGCGTGCGGCGGCGTTGGCACCGCACATCCCGTGCGCCCCCGCCCCCGGCGGTGTCGACGCCGAGCACAGATACGTGCCCCGGACGCCGGTGAAATACGGGTCGACTGCGAACCGCGGGCGGAACAGAAGCTGTTTCATTGACGACGCACCGCCGATGATGTCGCCGCCGACGTAGTTCGGGTTGTACACCGACATCTCCGTCGATGCGCGCACGGCTATGCCGATGATCCGCTCGCGGAAGCCAGGCGCAAACCGTTCGATCTGAGCGGTGATTGCCTCAGTTGCATCGCCTGTAAAGCCGTTGGGGACGTGCGCGTACGTCCATAGGGGATTGATGTTGCCGACCGATCGGGTCGAGTCGACGAGGTACTGCTGGCCGACCAGCACGAATGGTCGCTGCGGCATGACCCCCCGATACACCGCTTCCTCAGTGGCGACGACCTCGTCGAAGCTGCCACCGAGGTGGACCGTGCCGGCCTCGCGGGCCGCGTGTGCCGTCCAGGGAACATCACCCTCGATGGCGAAATCGACCTTGAACGCGCCGGGGCCGTGACGAAATCGGCGGTACGAGCGGGCGACGCGATCCGGCAGCCGATCGCCCAGGATGTCGGCGGCAATCGACGGCGACACGTCGAGCATCAACACATCACTTGGCGCGAGATCGTCGACCGAGTTCACGCGCACACCGGTCTCGATCCTGCCCCCACGACGTTCGATGTCCGCCGCCAAGGCATCGGCGATCGATTGCGAACCACCTTGCGCCACCACCCATCCCTTCGCGTGCGCAGCGACGATGAGCATCAGCCCGACCGCGCTCGTCATGGGCCGGTCGAGACGGGAGAAGGCATGCGCGGCCACTCCGGCCCAGAGTGCCTTGGCCCGCTCGGTCTTCCACTTCCAGGCCAAGGTGGTCGCAGGCAGCATCGCGCCGGCACCGAAACGCGCCAACGTCAAGGGATGTTGCGGTACTCGCAGGACCGGCTGGGAAGCGTCGGCGAACAAGGCGTCGAACTGCGCCGCCATCGGCCCGAACACTCGACGCCATCGCTGGCCGTCGCTCTCCAGGGCCTCGGCGGTCTGTTCGATCGATCGATAGAGCACCCCGACCGATCCGTCGTCCAGCGGATGGGCACAGTCCACCGTTGGCTGCAACCAGGTGAGCCCATCGAGGTTCAGCCCGGTCAGGAACGGCGACCCGGCGGCGAGCGGATGGACCGCGGAGCAATGATCGTGCACCAATCCGGCGACGATCATCTCCGAGCTGCGCGTTCCGCCGCCGATCGTGTCGCTGGCCTCGAGCACCGTCACCTCGAGGCCGGCGCGCGCCAGGCGCGCCGCGGCCGCGAGCCCATTCGGCCCACTGCCGACGACGATCGCCGAGCTCACGATGTCACCAGATCATTGGGCGTCAACTCACACTCGACCGCCGCTGCCGGGATGCGCGACGCCGGGTGCCACGTATCCGGGGAGCGTCCAGGTGACCGTGTGCGGGATCGGGCCGTTGGGGAGCCAGGGCTGCTCGTTGTACGCATCGTCGTTGTGGTACCAGCCCTTCTCGACCGTGCCGAGAGCGGCGTCGATCACCCGGTACTGCACCTTCTTGCTGAAGGCCGGCTGCGACTCGGTCCACGCCACCACGACGTCACCGGGTTCGTAGTGGCACCGCTCCTGCAGCGCCGCGATCAAGCGCTCGTCGAGGCAGTGGCCGTCGCCGAAGTTCCAACCGGTGAGGACGTTGCTGACGAACTCGCCCTCGCGTTGGACCCGGTCGTCGAGACTTTCGGTGTGGCGCATCAGGGCCGAGATGTGCATGCGTCCCATCGGGTGCATCATTCGGAACGCCACCGCCTTCTGGATGAAGATCTCCGAGATCTCCTTGCCGAAGAGTGGCTCGATCTGGTCGATCTGGTTGTCGGCGGCCTTGACGATCCGCTGGTTGATCCGGTCCTCCATCGACTTGTCGCGGAACGAGAACGTGGCCGCCGCCCAGTTGCCGGCGTATTGCTTCATCCCGACGAGGAACGAGACGTACTGCGGTCGAAGTGCCCCGAGGATGATCGGTGCGAGGGCGACGCACACCACGATCACCAACAGGTACGGAGTCATGTCACCGACGCCGTAGCCGTCACCGGCGGAGAAGTTGGCGAACAGGAATGCCACAACAAACATGAAGAACACGTTCCATTCCAAAGGTACCGCCAACGGGATCGTGGAGATGATGAAGGTGTGCAGCATCCACAGCGAGATGATGGCGATCCACGTCAGCCACGGCCACGGCGAGAACAACAGCACGAGCGGCATGATGACCTCGCAGGTGGTGCCACCGATATGGGCTAGCAAGTGCGTGAATCTCGATGGCCGGATGTCGTTCGGGTAGTCCTCGACCGTCGCCTTGCGGAACCGCTGGGACACCATCCAGGGCGTGTTCTGGACCATGATCGCCACGGTCGAGGGGAACCCGTGCTGCAGCTTCGAGAAGCCGGCACCCATCCAGATCACCACGATGGCGATCTTGGCGCCGATGATCATGTCGTGGAAGTTGGCGAACAGCCCGAAGTACAACATCGTCGGGACGTACTGCTCGGAGCGAGCCGACAAGAACACCACCTTGTCGCGCAAACCCATCAAGATGATCAGGCAGCAGTAGGTCACCAGCGCCCATTGAGGTAGCACACCCGCCGATCCCTCGGGCAGCCCGTCGACGTTGTGGGTGCCGGACAGGAACATCATCATGATCAACCAGAACACGATGAACTTGTAGAGACCGGTGTCCCACGGCGTGCGCCGATTTCCCTTGGTGTACGGGACGTGATTCGGATACGGAGGAACCCGCAAGGTGTCGTTCTGCCACCAGTACAGGATTCCCCCGATGGGCGGATCGAAGTGGAACGCCAAAGGGCCACATGTCGCGGCCAGACCCATGATCTCCAAGAGGATCGTCCACACCATCAGCTTCTGGTACAGGATCGGCTCGTCCCACCATCCGGCGATGTTGTTGAACTCCAGCCCCTTGGTGAACGCGCCGCAGAAGATCAACCCAAACAATGCGTAGTAGAAGATCTTCCAGACGTAGAACATGACCGTCTGCTTCGGAGTTCCGAAGCCATACTGCACCCAATGGAGCTGCAGCATCTTCATCCGCGGGAAGAAGGGCATCTTGGCGAAATCGTCGAGGTCGACGGGTGGGAGTTCTGCGGTGCGGTAACCCATGGTCAGTTACCGCCTCGCCTGCTGCGACCAGTCACGTCGCTGTTGTTCGGCATCGAAGTAGTACTCATCATCCTCTTCCCTCCTGGTAGAGACGATCTTGCCCGTCAGACGTGCCAACTCGCGCTCGCGCACTCGCAGACGTCTCCATGCCTTCTTCTTGTTCTTCCGGCGCAGCCTCTCGAGGTGGTCCTCCTCGGTCTCCGAGGTGCCTCGCATGTACGTCTCCTCGATCTCGCCGAGCCGTTCGATCGCTTCGGCGGCGGGCAGCTCGAGCAGGATCTGGCCGCGGGCCATCATGTACATCCGATCGGCGTACTTCAGCGCCTTGTGAGCATGCTGCTCGACGATCAACGCCCCGGTGCCACGCTCGTCGGCCGCAGTCCGGACCGCCCCGAGCAGGCGGTCGACGATCTTCGGCGCCAAACCGAGCGACAGTTCGTCGGCGAGCAGCAGCGACGGATTGCGGCTGAGAGCCCGTGCGAGGGCCAGCATCTGCTGTTCGCCGCCCGAGAGCATCCCACCACGGACCGAGAGTCGCGGTTCCAGCTCCGGGAACAGCGCCAACGCGCCTTCCACCGATCCCCCGCCGATCCGCAGGTTGTCGCGGGCCGACATCTTGGTGAACACCAGCCGTTCCTCGGTGACCACGCCCATCCGACCGTCGCGCACCCGTTGATACATCGGCGTGAAGGTCGGCACGTTGTCGAACATGACGAGACCATCGACCGGATCCAGCTCGCCGGCGATCGTCAGCAGGGTCGTCGACTTGCCCGCACCGTTGGGGCCGAGCAGGCAGACCACTTCGCCGGGATAGACCGTGAGGTTGACCGCTCGAACCACCTCTCGGCTGAGGTAGCCGGCTTTGAGGTTGCGTGTCTCCAACAATGGTTGGCTCATGACACACGACCTGCAACCGACGCGGGCGACGGCGACGATGGCGACGCGACGTCGAGTCCGTCGTCGGGTGCGTTGTCGCTGTCGTCGCCGAGATAGGCGGCGATCACTGTCGGGTCGGAACGGATCTGCTCGGGCGGGCCCGAGGCGATGAGGTTCCCGAAGTCGAGCACCATCACCTGGTCACAGACGCCCATCACGAAATTCATGTCGTGCTCGACGACCAGGATCGCCATCCCCCATTCCTCGGCCAAACGGCGGACCACCCTGGCCAGCTCGGTGCTCTCGGTCGAACTGAGGCCGGCGGCCGGCTCATCGAGCAGGAGCACGCTGGGACTCATCGCCACGGCCCGGGCGATGGCCAGCAGCCTCCGCTTCCCGTAG